>JBASRJ010000353.1:0-12693 GCA_049273785.1 Gaiellaceae bacterium
TCGTGTCGGTGAGGCAGGCGGCCTTCGCGATCGTGGTTCTCGTGCTGCTCGCGGGCTGCGGAGGCGGCGGCGGCTCCTCACGACTCTCGAAGTCCGAGTTCGACGCGAAGGCGAACGCGATCTGCGACAAGTACCAGGCGATGATCAACGCCGTCGGCCAGCCGCAGAGCGTCACCGACGTGCCGGGGTACATCGACAAGGTCCTGCCGCTCCTCCGCGAAGGCACGTCGAAACTCGACGCCCTCAAGCCGCCTGCGGACCTCCAGAGCACCTTCGACGAGTGGCGTCAGATCCAGCGCGACCAGGTCGACGAGGCCGTGGCCCTGAAGAAGGCGGCCGACAAGGGCGACGCCGCCGAGGTCAGCCGGATCGCGAACGAGGCGAGCGCGAAGAACAAGCGAAGCAACGAACTGGCCTCCCAACTCGGCGCCAAGACCTGCGCAAAGGACTGACGCGCGGCTAGCCTGCAGGCATGACTGTTCGCATCAGCTACTGCGTTCGCTGAAGCTACGAGCCCCGGGCCGCGAGTCTCGCGGCCGCGATCGAGCGGGAGACGGGCGCCACGACCGAGCTGGTCGAAGGCGACAGCGGGCAGTTCGACGTCGAGGTCGACGGACGGCTCATCTTCTCCAAGTGGAAGACAAATCGCTTCCCGGAGGAGGGAGAGATTCTGGCTGCGCTCGAGCCGGGGGCGTGAGGTTCGGCGGCTGCGGCGTCAGGACGAGAACGTAGGCGAACACTTCCGTTTGGTAGCGAAGGCAGAACGAGCCGAGCTCACGTAGACCTTCCGTTGTCCGGCCCCGAAGCAGCGCGACGAACCACGCGGCGACGGCCGTCAGGCCGAGAACGACGCCGAGCACGCTGCCGAGCACGAGCGCCGGCACCGCGAGGAGCAATCTCAGCAGCGTTCCGAGCCGCGGCTGAGACTCGCGCAGGGCGTCGAGCTGCACCGGGTGCGTGTCGCAGCGGCGCACGCTCGGGTAGCTGCCTGAAACGAGGTTCCACCAGGCGTTGAACTGCAGCGAATACCGGAGATGGCCGCGGAGAAAGCGATGCAACCTGTCGGGCGCTCTGCCACGCAAGACCGTCGCGACCCACGAAACGATCAGCGCAGGCGCCGCGAGCAACCCCCACATGACGAGCACGAGCGCGGGCGGAATCGCGAGCACGACCCGGAAGAGCACAGCGAGACGGCGGCGGCGCAGGTCGGTGTCGAACGTGACGCGGACGCGCTCGGCCACGCCGGTACCGTATCGCCGTGCGGTACGCGTCCCTCGTGGCTGCCTCCCTCGTGCTCGCGGCGTGCGGGTCCGGCGGCGAGAAGCGGCTGTCGAAAGAGGAGTACGCGAAACGCGCCGACGCCATCTGCGCTCGCTTCAACCGGCAACAGCCGGCGCTTCCGAATCTGACGAACGTGACCGTCAAGCAGGTCGTCGACCTTGCCGATCGGACGCTGCCGCTCCTCGACCGGACGATCGTCGCGCTGCGCCGGCTCAAGCCGCCGAAGGACGAGCAGCTGGCTGCCGACCGCTGGCTCGCCGCACTCCACCGCCTGCGCGTAGACGCCGTCAAGATTCGTAACCGTGCCCGCGCGAACGATCTGAGCGGAGTCGGCGCTCTCGTCGGCCCGTCCCAGCGCGACGAACAAGCCGCCGACCGGCTCGCGGCTCAGCTCGGAACGAGCATCTGCAGCAAGCCTTCGTAGGACGTCAGGCGCCGCGAAAGTTCGGCGGACGCTTCTCGAGGAACGCATTCACGCCCTCGCGGAAGTCCTCGGTCTGCGTCGCGGCTGACTGCAGTTGGGCCTCGCGCTCGAGCTGTTCCTCGAGACGCGCAGTCCACGCGTGGTCGAAGAGACGCTTGGTCATCCCGATGCCCCGCGTCGGCAGCGCGGCGAGCTCGGCGGCCAGCTCTGCCACACGGGTGGAAAGCGCACCGGTCTCCACCACCTCGGAGACGAGCCCCCACGCGTGAGCTTCGGCTGCGTTGAGACGCCGCCCGGAGCTCATCCACTCGAATGCACGCGCCGGCCCGAGGAGCCGCGCGATGAAGAACGAGCCGCCCGAGTCCGGAACGAGGCCGATGTTGATGAATGCGGGGACGAACGTGGCCGCGTCGGCGGCGATTCTGATGTCGCACGCGCACGCGAACGAGAGGCCCGCTCCGGCCGCCGCACCGTTGACTGCAGCGATCACCGGCTTCTCGAGCGCGCGCACCGCGAGCACGTTCGGGTGATAGGTCGCCCGCAGCCGCTCACCGATATCGCCGGGCGCCTCGCGGAACTCCGTCAGATCCTGGCCGACGCAGAAACCGCGACCGGCACCGGTGACGACGACCGCGCGGACCGCAGGATCGCCCGCATCCTTGAGCGCTGCGGCAAGTCCCTTGTGCATGGCGGCGTTGAAGGCGTTCAGGACGTCCCGGCGGTTGAGCGTGATCGTCAGAACAGCGCCGTCGCGGCTCGTCTCGACCTCGGCCATCCGCGAGACTCTCGCAGATGGGCGCCCGGAGGCGTGACGACCTAGCCCGTTTGGCGGGTGCTAGCTTGGCCTGACATGTCGCTGATCGACATCGACGCCATCCTCGGCCCAGAGCAGCCTGGCTCGACCTCGAACGGCGCTACGGACGATGCCGAGGCGCTCGACGCTTACTCCCGCGCGGTGATCGACGTCGCCGAGCGGCTCACGCCGTCGGTCGGTAGCCTGCGTGTGGCCCGCCGGGTGCGCGGCGGGCGGCTCCTCGACGGCGGCGGCAGCTCGGTCGTGATCACGCCCGACGGATTCATGCTCACGTCTGCGCACGTTGTCGCGCGCACGGACGGGACCGGAAGAGCGTCGTTCGTCGACGGGCGCGAGGTCGACTTCGAGGCCGTCGGCGCGGACGCGCTGTCCGATCTCGCCGTGCTGCGCGCCGACTCGCGCGACCTGATCCCATCGACCCTCGGCGACGCAGAGCGTCTGCGCGTCGGTCAGCTCGTCGTCGCGATCGGGAATCCGCACGGGTTCGGGGGCTCGGTCACCGCGGGCGTCGTGTCGGCGCTCGGCCGGTCGCTGCCGACCCGCTCGGGTGCGACCCAGCGTGTGGTCGACAACGTGATCCAGACCGACGCCGCACTCAACCCCGGCAACTCGGGCGGCGCGCTGGCGGATGGTCGCGGCCGTGTCGTCGGCATCAACACCGCCGTGGCCGGTGTCGGCCTGGGCCTCGCCGTTCCGATCAACGGCGCGACCCGCCGCATCATCGCCGCGCTGATGACGGAGGGGCGGTTCCGCCGTGCCTACCTCGGCATCGCCGGCGGGCCTCGGCCGCTCCCGCCGCGGCTCGCACGCGAGCTCGGGCAGGAGAGCGGCGTCGAGATCGTCCAGGTGATCGAGGACAGCCCGGCTGCAAGCGCCGGCCTGCGCCCGGAAGACTTGATCGTGTCCGTAGACCACGCGCCGATCACCGGCGTCGACCAGTTGCACAAGCTGATGATCAGCGACGCGATCGGCCGTACCGTGCACATCGGCCTCATTCGGAGCGGCCGCCGGATCGACGTCGAACTCGTCCCCGCGGAGCTCGAGGGCTAGACAGACGCGTCGGCCTAGCGGCCCTTGAAATCCGGCTTGCGCTTCTCGGTGAACGCGGTGAGACCCTCGCGCGCGTCCTCCGACGCGAACACGAGGTACAGCGCGCGGCGCTCGTACTCCAGGCCGAGCTGCAGCGTGCTCTCGTACGCGCGGTCGACCGCCTCCTTCGCCAGCCGCGTAGCGACCGGGCCCTTCGAGGCGATGTCGCGCGCGACGCGCTTTGCCTCGTCGAGCCAGGACTCCTTCGCGACGACGCGTGCGACGAGTCCCGAAGCGAGCGCCTCGTCCGCGGTCAGCAGTCGTCCGCTGAGGATGACGTCCATCGCGACCGACTTGCCGACAACGCGCGTCAGCCGCTGCGTGCCGCCGGCGCCGGGAATGATTCCGAGCGACGTCTCCGGCTGCCCGAATCGCGCCGACTCCGACGCGACGATCACGTCGCAGGAGAGCGCGAGCTCGCAGCCGCCGCCGAGGCAGTAGCCGGAGACCGCCGCGACGAGCGGCGTCCAGAGATTGCGAATCGTGTCCCAGCGCTCGATCCTCCGCGCGTAGTAGAGCTCGATCGCGGAAACGCGCGCGAGCTCGCCGATGTCGGCGCCGGCCGCGAATGCGCGCTCGTTGCCCCCGAGCACGATGCAACGAACGGCGTCGTCTGCATCGAGGTCCTGCAACGTCGTGACGAGCCCGTCCATCAGCTCGTCGGAGAGCGCGTTCAGCTGCTGTGGCCGGTTGAGCAGCACGACCGCAATCGGCGCCTCCCGTTCAACCGTGACGAGCCCGCTCATCCCTTCTCGCTAGGTCCCGAGACGTCGTTGCCCCGGTGCCCCGGCCGAAGCTCGCCAGACGACCTTCCAGCCGTCGTCCTCGTGCCGCCAGACGTCGGTGACCAGATAGTCGTCGCTGATGTCGTCGCCGTTCCAGCGGGCACGCCACGCGACCCGGCATGAGACGACGGCGAGATCACCGAACCGACGGCTCTGGACGTCGTAGACCTCGATCGAGTCTGTCTCGGTCTGTCCGACCATGGTGTCGATCCACGCGGTCTTCTGGATCTCGCGGTCCCGCCAGATCGCACTCGACAGGTGGAAGTCGTCGGCAAGGAGACGCCGAGCGGTGTCGACGTCGTGACCGGCGATCGCCTGCGCCCATTCGCGCTCGAGCGCTTCGAAGTCGTCAGCCATCCGAGCGTTTCTCCACGAACCTCTTGACGGCTTCCTGCGCCTCGTCCCCGAGCATCGACATCGCCAGCCAGTCGCGCGCGTGGCCCACGGTCTCGTGCCACGAGATGTCGCGCCACCAGTTCAGCTGCTGCTTCGCGTAGCGCGTCGTCTGGGGGAGCTTCGCAGCAAGGTTCTCCACGACCGCGTCGACCTTGGCATCGAGCGCAGCGGCCGGCACAACCCAGTTCACGAGCCCCCACTCGGCCGCGCGCGCCGCCGGGATCTCCTCGCACATCAGGATGATCTCCCGCGCGCGGCGGTCGCCGACGAACACCGGCAACCATTGCGTCGCGCCGCCCGCGGGCACCGAGCCGTGCTCCAACCCGACGTGCCGGATGAACGCGTCGTCCACCATCACCGCAAGATCGCAGGCCATCTGCAGCTCGTTGCCGCCGCCGACGGCGATCCCATTGATGCGCGCGAGCGTCGGCTTGCCGATCTCGCGCAACCTGTCGTGCATGTCCTTGAAGGCGCCGAACCACTTCCAGTATTCGGACGCGTTTCCGAGATAGTCCGCCGCCCACGACTTGAGGTCGGCGCCGACGCAGAACGCCCGTCCGGCGCCTGTAACGACCACGACGCGCACGTCGTCGTCCCACGATGCGTCCTCGGAGGCGCGCGCCACCTCGCGCAGCATCTGGAAGTCGAACGCATTCAGCACGTCCGGCCGGTTGAGCGTGATCGTCGCGCGCGGCGGGGCCTTCTCGTAGCGGATCGCCTCGAAACCGAGCGCGTCGGGTGAGACGGGATGCGGGTGCGTCGGCTCAGCCAACGTCCACGAAGTGAACGTGGAAAGGAATCTTCTGGCTCTGGGCATCCTCGACGACGGCCTTCATCTCGTCACTGCGCATGCCCCGGTTGAAGCCCTCCATGTCTGGAAACTCGAATTCGGCGTATTGCGCGTATTCCGACTCACCGGCTGGAGTGCCAAAGATCCGCCCCGCGCTGAACGACGACCCGGGCACTGTTCTGCAGAGGTCGGAATGGCGTGCGTACCACTCCGAGTCGGGCGCACGCTCCCAGAGCACGACGGCCTTGACCACACTTGCTCCTTTCGTCAGGGGTGCTGAGCGTATAGCTTCGCCGGAAAAGGAGGTTTCGATGGGCAAGAAAGTGGTTCACGTCGAGTTCCCCGCGCAGAACACCGGTCGCGCGGAGCGCTTCTGGGAAGGCGTCGGAGGGTGGTCGATCGAGGACGCAGGCATGCCCGGTATGGACTACCGGATGTTCCAGGACGGCGATCAGGGCGGCGCGGTCTACCCGAACATGGGCGAATCCGGCCCGATCGTCTACTACGGCAGCGACGACATCGACGCCGACCTCGCCAAGGTGCAGGAGCTGGGCGGCAATGCCGAGGACAAGCAGCCGATCCCGGGCGTCGGCTGGTTCGCACGTTGCAAGGACTCGGAGGGCAATCCCTTCAGCTTCTTCCAGAGCGACGAGTCCGCTCCACCGCCGGCCGCGTGACGGCAATCGCGGTCGGGCTCGCGGTCGCAGCCGGACTTGCCGGCGCGGTCCAGGCCGCGGTGATGGGAGAGCTAGGCGAGCGCGTGGGAGTCTTCCCCGCGCTCGCCTTCTCCGCGATCGTCACGGTCGTGCTCGCGTTCGCCGTGCTGCTCGCCGTGAAACAGAGCCTCAGCGGCGTCGCGGACGCGATGCACCAGCCGCTCTGGCTCTGGCTGGGAGGCGCGCTCAGCCTCCTGATCATCCTCGCGATCACGGTCGCGCCGCCGCGAATCGGCATCGCAACCACGATCGGGATCATCATCGCGTTGAACCTCGCGGTCGGAACGGCGATCGACCGGTTCGGCCTCTTCGGCTACGAGCGCATCACGATCGGCTGGCCGCGCATCGTCGGGCTCCTCATGCTCGGGGCCGGCGCAGCGCTCTCGCTGCACAAGGGGTAGCTAGCAGAGGCGCCGACTCGGCGGCGCCGCTGAGAGGCCGGCCGGGCTTCGCCTGGTCGGCCGTCTACCACGCCACTCGGATCGCGTCCGCCGCGCACAGCCGAGACGCTTCGTCACAAGCCGACGATGTCGTCGAGCTTGACGGGCACGCGAGTCAAGTCGCGGCCGGTCGCCGCCCGCAGCGCCGCCACCACCGCCGCTGTGGAGACGACCGTCGGCGGCTCGCCCACTCCCTTGACGCCGTAGGGCGCGTCAGGCTCGGGATCCTCGACGAGCTCGGAGACGACCGGCGGCATGTCGAGCGTCGTCGGGATCAGGTAGTCGGTGAAGCTCGCGTTCGTGATCAGCCCGTCGCGGGTCTGGATCTCCTCCATCAGCGCCAACCCGAGCCCTTGCGCTGTGCCGCCCTCGATCTGTCCCTGCACGGCAAGGGGATTGACGGCGTGCCCGACGTCCTGGGCAGTTCCGATCCACACGACGCGCGTGAGCCCAAGGTCGACGTCCACCTCTGCGACGACGCGCATCGCGGCGCACGCGTAGGCGACGTGTGCGCGGTCGCCCGTCACCTGGCCCGTCTCCGGGTCGAGCGGGGTCGTGCGGGGATGGCGGTAGATGCGCTCGAGGTCGACGTCGGCGCCCGTCCGGGTGTGCTCGGCGAGCGCGTCGCGACAGGCGAGGCCAACGGCGCCAGCGGCCATCCAGGTCATGCGGGACGCCGACGCTGAGCCGGCGGAGGCCACCGCCGCGGTCGTCGCCGGCGCAAGCACGACGTCCTCGATCTCCAGCTCGGTCCGCGCCGTCTGGACGATCACGTTTGCGACCCCTTGGCCGACCTCCGCCGCCGCGCAGTGCACCTCGGCGGCCAGGTCGCCGCCCGGCGCGCGGTAGAGGCGCACACGCGCAGCCGTGTAGTCGTCGAAGCCCTCCGAGTAACCGATGTTCTTGAAGCCGACGGCGAAGCCGACTCCGCGCTGAACGCCCTCACCGCGTGTCGTGTTCCCCGAACCGCCCGGAAGCCGGAGGGGGTCGCGCGGCAGCTCCTCGGGCTCGGCGACCGGCAGCTCGGCACAGCGACGGATCACCTCTGACACCGGCAGCGTGCCGGTGATTGTCTGACCCGTCGGCAGTGCGTCCCCGGGGCCGAGTGCGTTCAGGAGCCGAAGCTCGATCGGGTCGATGTCGAGTGCCGCGGCGAGCTTGTCCATCTGCGCCTCGTGCGCAAAGCAGCTCTGCACGGCTCCGAAGCCGCGCATCGCGCCGCACGGCGGATTGTTCGTGTACACGCACAGGCTTTCGATCAGGGCGTTGTCGACTTTGTACGGCCCGCACGCGAACGACGCGGCGTTGGACGTGACGGCCGTCGAGCTCGACGCGTACGCGCCGCCGTCGAGCAGGATCCGCACCCGCACGCCCACGAGACGGCCGTCCCGGGTCGCTCGGTGCTCAGCCCAGATCTTCGCGGGATGTCGGTGAATGTGCCCGACGAACGACTCCTCACGCGAGTAGACGATCTTGACGGGCCGCTTCGTGTGCAGCGCGAGCATCGCCCCGTGCAGCTGCATCGACAGGTCTTCCCGCCCGCCGAACGCACCGCCGACGCCAGCGAGGTGGATTCGCACCTGGTCGGGCTCGAGCGCAAGACAGGGTGCGACCTGGTCGCGGTCGACGTGCAACCACTGCGTGGCGACGTAGACGTCGACGCCGCCCTCCCCGTCCGGAACCGCGAGCCCCGACTCGGGGCCGAGGAACGCCTGGTCCTGGATGCCGACCTCGTAGAAACCGGAGACGGACACGTCGCCGTGCGCATCCGGATCGCCGTGGCGAATCACCATCGACCGGACGACGTTCGGACGCGGGTCGTCGCGGTAGCCGTGTCCCATCGTCGGCCGGTCCGGATGCAGCGGCTCCTGCCCGGTCGCGCGCTCGGGATCGACGATCGGCTCGAGCAGCTCGTACTCGACCCGCACCTGCTCGGCGGCGCGGCGTGCCTGTTCCGGATGCTCCGCCGCGACGAGCGCGACCGGCTCGCCGAAGTAGCGGACGCGGTCGATCGCGAGCACCGGCTGGTCACGAAACTCGAGGCCGTAGAGCTTCTCTCCCGGAACGTCCTCGTGCGTCAGCACGGCGTGCACGCCCGGCATTCCGAGCGCGCGCGACACGTCGATCGCATTGATGCGGGCGTGCGCGTGCGGGCTCCGCACCGTGTGGCCCCAGAGCATCCCGGCGGCGTGCAGATCGCTCGAATATGCGAACTCGCCGGCGACCTTCGGGATCGCATCCTCGCGCATCAGGCTTTCGCCGATGTGGCCGAACACGACCTTCTGCGTGGACGTGCTCATCGCGACGCCGCCAGCCGCACCGCGTCGAAGATCTTCGCATAGCCGGTGCAGCGGCAAAGATTGCCGGACAGCGCCTCGCGCATCTCGTCGTCGGTCGGGTCGGTGTTCCGCTCGAGCAGGTCCGCAGCGGCGACGACGAACCCCGGCGTGCAGAAGCCGCACTGTACTGCACCTGTCTCCGCGAACGCCTCCTGCACGCGGTGCAGGTTTCCGTCGCGTGAGAAGCCTTCGACGGTGACGACGTCGTGCCCGTGCGATTGCGCGGCGAGGACGAGACAGGAGCAGACCAGCCGCCCGTCGAGGAGGATCGAGCAGGACCCGCACTCGCCCTGCTCGCACGCGTTCTTCGAGCCGGGCAACTCGAGACCCTCGCGGAGCGCGAACAGCAGGCTCTCGCCCTCCCAGACATCGACCTCGCGGGGCTCGCCGTTGACGCGAAGCTCGATCTTCATACGAGACAGCGCTCGAGGGCGCGCCGGGTGAGGACACGCAGCGCATGCCGGCGGTAGGCCGCCGTGCCGCGCACGTCGTCGATCGGGCTCGCGGCGTCGGCCACGCGGTCCGGGAAGGAATGGACGTCGCCCAACCCCGCGCTCACGAGCGTCGGCACCGGGCCGGCCGAGCCGAACGCGGCGCGCAGCTCGTGATCGACGCGCAGCGCGAGGGACACGACGGAGATCACCATCGCGTTGCGTGGCCCGACCTTCATGAACGTCTCCCGGCTGTCCGACAGCGCAACGGAGACTCCCGCAATCAACTCATCTTCGGCCAGCGCGTTCCGTTTCGGGCCGACGAGGAAGTCCTGCAGCGGCACGACTCGCTCACCCCGCACGCTGATGAGCTTCACCTCGGTTCCCGCGACGAGGAGCGGCGGGATCGCATCCCCCGCCGGCGACGCGGTCCCGAGGTTGCCGCCGATCGTCCCGCGGTTGCGGATCTGTGGCCCGCCGACCGTGCGCGAGGCCTCCGCGAGCGCAGGCAGCAGCTCGGAGAGCGGGGGCTGCATCGCGTCTGCGTACGTGACCCCGGCGCCGAGCCACACCGTCCCGTTCTGCCTCGACCAGCCGCGGAGCTCTTCGACCTCGTTCAGGTTCAAGAGCGCGGCTGGGCGGCCGCGGTCGAAGTTGAGCTCGATCATCACGTCCGTCCCGCCCTGGATCGGGACTGCCTCCGGGCGTTCCGCCTTGATGCGCAGCGCCTCGTCCAGCGTGCGGGGACTGAGCACCTCCACGGCGACAAGCGTACTCGGCTGCCGTGAGAGGATCGACCAGCGCATGGCCGTCGATCTCGCCCGACGTCTCGCAGTTGCCCGCGGCGACGAGCCGGCGGACGTCGTGGTGCGCGGCGGCCGCGTGCTGTCGGTGTTCACGCGCGAGTGGCTCGAGGCGAGTGTCGCAATCACCGACGGCTGGATCGCCGGGATCGGGGACTACGAGGGAAACGAGACGATCGACGCCACCGGCACGCATGTCGTCCCGGGCTTCATGGACGCGCACATGCACCTCGAGTCGTCCAAGCTACTCCCGGACGAGTTCGCGCGGCTCGTCCTCCCGCTCGGGACGACAGCGGTCGTCGCAGATCCCCACGAGCTCGCGAACGTCCTCGGCACCGACGGCGTTCACTGGCTGCTCGATGCGTCTGCGGAGATCCCGCTCGACGTGTTCTTCATGGCGTCGTCGTGCGTGCCTGCCTCCGTGTTCGAGTCGCCTCGCCGCTCGCTCACGGTCGGCGACCTCGAAGGCCTGCTCCGACGGCGGCGGGTGATCGGCCTCGCCGAGATGATGAACTTCCCCGGAGTCGTCGCCGGCGACGAGCACGAGCTCGCGAAGCTCGCCCTCGCCACGCACGTCGACGGCCACGCGCCGGGCGTACGCGGCCGTGATCTGCAGGCGTACGCGGCTGCGGGCATCCGCTCGGACCACGAGGCGTCCACGGCGGATGAGGGACGCGAGCGCCTCCGTGCAGGCATGTGGCTGCTGGTCCGGGAGGCGTCGGCGGCGCGCAACCTGCAGACGCTGTTACCGCTCGCGCGGGAGTACGGGCCGCACCGGATCGCCTTCTGCACCGACGACCGCGAGCCGGAGCACATCGACGCCGACGGCCATATCAACGCGATGGTGCGCGACGCGGTCGCGTTCGGAATCCCGCCGGAGGACGCGCTCGTGATGGCGTCACACAACGTCGCGCAGTACCACGGGCTCGAGCACCTCGGCGCTGTTGCGCCGGGCCGTCAGGCCGATCTGCTGTTGCTGCCGGATCTCGAACGGTTCGTCCCCGACCTCGTGCTCAAGCGCGGATCGCCTGTCGAGCAGATCCCGCCGGCACCCGTTCCCGAATGGGTCAAGCACACGGTGCGCCTCGGCGCGCTCGGGCCGGAGATGTTCCGGATTCCGTGGGACGGCGGGCCCGCGCGCGTGATCGGCCTCATCCCGGGCCAGATCATCACGGAGTCACTCGTCGACGAGCCTGCGCACAGCCGCGGTGAAGCGTTCGCCGATCCCGAACGTGACCTGGCCAAGATCGCAGTGATCGAGCGCCACCTGGGCACCGGACGGATCGGGCTGGGGTTCGTGCGCGGGTTCGGACTTCGCCGCGGTGCGCTCGCCTCGACGGTGTCGCACGACGCGCACAACGTGATCGTCGTCGGGACGGACGACACGTCGATGGCGTTCGCCGTGCGGCGGCTGGCGAACCTCGGCGGCGGAATCGTCGTCGTCGACGGCGGGGAGGCGCTAGCGGAGCTGCCGCTGCCGGTCGCCGGGATCCTGTCCGACCGGCCGCTCGCCGACGTGATCGCCGGCAGTCACGCGATCGTCGACGCGGCGGCAGAGCTCGGCTGCACGATCGAAGCGCCGATCCAGTTGCTCGCGTTCCTCGCGCTGTCCGTGATCCCGAGCTTGAAGATCACCGACCGTGGACTCGTCGACGTCGACCGCTTCGAACTCGTGCCGCTGGGCGCGTGAGCACGCTGTTCGCCAACGCGCACGTCGTGACGATGGACGACGGCGGCACCGAGCACGAAGGCGGCTGGATCCTCGTCGACGAAGGTCTCGTGCAGGACGTCGGCGGCGGGACGCGACCCGAGGCCACCGACGTGGAGGATCTGCGCGGCGCGGTCGCGACGCCCGGGCTGGTCAACACGCACCACCACCTCTTTCAGAACCTCACTCGCGCCCGCGCGCAGCAGGAGAACCTGTTCGGCTGGCTGAGGGCCCTGTATCCGGTCTGGGCCGCGATCGACGACGAGGCGGAGTACGCGGCAGCGCGGTCCGGGCTCGCGGAGCTGGCGCTGTCCGGCTGTACGACGGTGTTCGACCACCACTACCTGTTCCCGCCCGGCAGAGACGGGCTGCTCGAGGCGGAGATCCGCGCCGCCCGCGAGCTCGGCGTGCGTATCGTCGCCTCGCGCGGATCGATGGACCTTGGGGAGTCGGACGGCGGGCTCCCGCCGGATTCCGTCGTCGAGCGGCGCGACGACGTGCTCGCGGCGACGGAACGCGCAGCAGGGCTGGCGGACGGCGCCCAGGTCGAGATCGCAGTCGCGCCCTGCTCTCCGTTCTCCGTCACGCGCGAGCTGATGACCGAGTCCGCCGAGCTCGCACGCCGCCTCGGCCTGCGCCTGCACACACATCTCGCCGAGACGGTCGAGGAGGACGCG
>JBASRJ010000378.1:0-6288 GCA_049273785.1 Gaiellaceae bacterium
CACGACGCGACCGTCCAGCACGCTCACGCGAGCGGTCTGAGCACCACGCGGACTCGATCACGCGACCGAGCGTCCCTCATGCCAGCCCCCATGGCAGGCGATTTTACAGCAGGAGATCCGGTCCAACACGGAATCTGCGGGCCGAACGCAGCACGGACCGCGGGGGCGGCGCTGTGCCGACCGCGGTCCCACGTGCGGCGGGGGCCACCAAAGCTGGTGACCCCCGCTGACCGATGCCTTCGGTGAAGGCTAGATTAGTCTGATGACTGGCGGTAACGTGGCGGTGAATTCGCCAACGAGTTCACCGGCAGCCGGGCACGAGATGATCGATGTGTTTAGGACTTCGCTCGAGAGCGCCGACGAGTTTCTTTGCGGTCTGAGTCTCTCGACGGTGTATTCGGCTGCGCCGGTTCTACCGGTCGTTTCGACGCCGAGTTCTCTTCCTCTGTATAGGCATCCGAGGAAGCCGCCGAACGGTTCATTGGCACCGATTAGGAATTCTGGTAATTCAATGGTAAATAGGATTTCCGTTATTCTGGGTAGGGTCCCTCTGAAGCTGGCCAGTTTGAGATGCCACGGGCTTCTGTGTGAGACTAGCGCGATACCCACGGTACCGCCAGTTCCGAGGCTGTTTCTACATCTTTCGGTTCTGCCGCCGTTGATGAAGCCGATTAGGGTGCCTCTGGTCTTGGCAGCGGTGCTGTGGAGTGAGGCGGTGAGCGTTACAGCGCATATGACCTGGAGTTCGCCGCCTCTGAACGAGAGCGCAGGCGAAACGTAGGTTAATAATGTGTTGTTGGTAGCTGAGAACGATCTGGCTGCATTGGCGGTAGCAGCTCCGAGCGAGAGCGCGATCGCAGCGGTAAGAGCTACCATGAGCAGCTTTGCGTGCTTGTGCATAAACGATTTCCTTGATTGATGTCCCAATGGACGTATACCGCCTTGGCCTGGGCTTGAGGCGGAATTTTGCGCGAGGTGCACGTATCCTGCGCGACTTAATGTTTATCGTGCGATGGCCCCCTTTGTATATGCCGGCGCCTTGCACAGGCCGTTGGCCACGCAAGTCGGCTTGTCCCCTGTACGGCTCGCCCGTGAGCTATTCGTCCCAGGCGTTGCGAACCTGCCGGACAGGATAGCGAACCTGTTTACAGCTCGTCAAGGAACGAGATAAAGATTCGAGGTTCGATGTCGGACCTCGATGCGGGCCGCAGCCCGATGCGTTCGACCCGCGAAGCTGCGAATCGCTGCCTAGTTTGCCGCTCTCCGCCGCATAGAGATGGGGACGCCCAAATAGCTATTTTATGGTATTGCACTGCGGCATAGTTTTATTGAAAAACAGTGAGTTGTGGAGCTTGCATCAAGAGCCACAGACGTTTATCGTGGGGCCGCCGCTACCACGAGGAGGAGAGCAAGGCGATGGCAAGACGATGCGCGCGGAAGAGTCCGGCGAGCGCTCGGACGGTACGTGCTTTGGCAGGGTCGGGTGCGTTGGCCGCAGTCGCGTTGCTTGCCTGCCTGATACCCGTGACGGCGGGAGCGGCGTTGCCGGACGGGCGCCGCTACGAGCTCGTCTCTCCGCAAGACAAGAACGGCGGAGACATCATGGCGGTGACCCGTCGCACGCGCGCCGCGAGATCCGGCGAGGCGGTCGGATTCGCCTCGCTGGTGGGGTTCGCCGAGGTCTTCGGCATGGGGTTCAGCACCGACTACATCGCCACGCGGGGCAGCAGCGGCTGGCATACGCGGGGAATCACGCCACGCCAGGAGCCGCAGAGCGCGACGCTGACGCTGGGACCGGGCGACCGGTTCTATCAAGGCGAGTTCGCGGACGACTTCTCGAAGGGCGTCGTGCGGGTGACCGAGTACCCGGGGGTCCCGGCGAATGTCCGCACGGTCCACAACCTGTTGGTGCGCGAGGACCTGCTCGCGCCAGGGCCGGGGAGATACCAACTGGTGACCGACTCCGCGACGCCGATCCCGCCGCAGGGACCGAGAGGAGTCCTCAGCATCTATCGACCTGATTATGCGGACGCCTCCGCGGACTTCGGCCACGTCGTCTTCCAGTCCTATCTGAACCTGGTGCCTGAGGCGACCGGAGATCTTCAGAAGCTGTATGAGTGGGATCACGGCACGTTGAGGCTCGTCGGTGTGCTGCCCGACGACAGCGTGTCCCTGAACGCCGTAGCCGGCCGTAGCGTCTCCGGCGGTCTCTACGTCAATCACATCATCTCCGACGACGGCTCGCGGATCTACTTCACCGTCCAAGACGATCCCGCCGTCGGGCCGGTCAGCGGTTCTGCGACGGGACAGCTCTACCTGCGTCTGAATGCGACTTCGACGATCCACGTCAACGCGTCGGAGAAGACAAGAGATCCCGACGCGCCCGCGTCCGCGGAGTTCTGGACGGCTTCGGGGGACGGGACGCTGGCGTTCTTCACGACCGCCGAGCAGCTCGTCGACCAGGACACCGACGCCAGCAACGATCTCTATCGCTTCGACGCGACGGCGCCTGCCGGCGCCCGGCTCGGACTGCTCTCGGTCGATGACGAGCCAGACGACGGCATCGGCGGGAGCACCCAGCTGGCGCTCGGCGCCAGCGAGGACGGACAGCGGGTCTACTTCGTGGCGGAGGGCCAGCTCATCGACGGGGCGCCGATCCCGGCAAATCCGGTTTCGGAGCTGGTCTACCTGTGGGATGCTGGTCAGCTCAAGTACGTCGGCAAGATGCAAAGAGCCGAGCTGCGCTCGATGACCGGCGACGAGCTCGCCTCGAAGACGACTCGAGTGACGCCAGACGCGAAGCACCTCGTCTTCCTGACCCGCGAGGGAGATCAGGCCGAGCCACACAACCACGGCAACTGCGGCGGCGACCCCTGTTCGGCGCTCTACGTCTACAGCGCCACTGCGAATGGCGGCTCCGGGCAGCTTTCTTGCGCATCCTGCCCGCCCGACGGCGGGCCCGCCACCTCGTTCGCGTCGATCGACTTCGACTCCGGCATTGCCAGCGCGGGCCGTGGCTCCCATCAAAACCGGCCGCTGACCGATGACGGTCGGCGCGTGTTCTTCTCGACCTCGCAGGCGCTCCTCGCGGAGGACCACAACAGCACGTACGACGCATATCAATACACGGTCACGACGAGAGAGCTGCAATTGATCTCCAGTGGCCACGCCGGCGCCGGGAACGCCTTCTTCATGGATGCGAGCGCCAGCGGCAACGACGTCTTCTTCGCCACCCGCGAGCAGCTCGTGGGGTGGGATGGGGACCAAGCAGTCGACCTCTACGACGCGCGCGTGGGCGGCGGCTTCCCCGAGCCGATCGTCACGCGTCCATGCGAAGGCGACGCCTGCCAAGGACCCGCCGACCCACCTCAGCCCTTCATGGTTCCTCCAAGCATCGGCTTCGACGGTGCGGGCAATGTCAAGCCGAGCCGAGGGAGAGGACGGTGAGCGCGATGCAGCCAACCAACCGAGTGCGGGCCCGGCGCGGAGCCCGCAGCGCCTTCATGGCATCTCTCGTCGGCCTGGCGTCACTGTGTCTGAGCCCCTCGCTCGCGATGGCGGAGTTCGGAATCGCCGCGTTCGACGGGCAGGTTGTTGCCGACGCGGCGGGCACGCCCTATACGCAGGCGGGCGGAACGCCGTATGCAGTGGAGACGACCTTCGCCTTCACGACACGGGACAACCCCGGCGCCTTCCTCGTCAGAGGCTGGCCCGACGAGCCGGCGCGCAACGTCCGGGTCGATCTTCCGCCGGGACTTGTGGGGAACCCGACTGGGATGCCGCGTTGCACCGCGCTGCAGCTCACTCCACCGCCCGAGGAGGGCGGGCCGCAGTGTCCGTCGGGCTCGCAGATCGGCCGCATCCGCGTGCTCTCCAACGGCGGTCTCTCGTTGACCTGGAAGCCGATCTTCCTGATGTTCCCGCCGCCCAACGTCGTGGCGCGCTTCGGCGTCAACGTCGCCAACACGCCGATCGTGATGGACATCACGGTGCGCAGCGACGGCGACTACGGCGTCACGGTCAACGCGCGTAACGCCGCCGAGGGGATCCCGTTCGTCGGCGCGAGAGTGCGTCTGTGGGGGGTTCCGTCCGATAGAAGCCATGATGCGGAGCGTTCGTGCCCGGGGCTCGACGAGCCCCATGCCGGCACTCCCGAGGACCCCGGACCGCCAGGGTTTGCGTGCGGCACCGAGGCGCCGCGTCAGTCGCTCGTACGGATGCCGACGTCGTGCACGGTGCCCGGCGCCGGCCTGCCCACGACGATCACCGCTGCTTCGTGGTACGACTCGGGCGACTTCAAGTCGGCCAGTTTCGTGAGCCATCTGCCACCGGGCCTGTTCTCGACGCCGCCGGTGACGGATCCGCTCCTGTGGGGTCCACCGCAAGGCCCGGAGAGCTGCGACCGAGTGCCGTTCGACCCGACGTTCGAGGCGCGACCGGATGAGGGTGCTCGAGCGGGGGCTCCGTCGGGGTACACGTTCGATCTCTCCCTGCCGCAGACGACGGATCCCGAGCAGATCGCTCAAGGGGATCTGCGCAAGGCAGTCGTGACGTTGCCGGAGGGACTGCGGGTCTCGCCGCCTTCGGCGTGGGGGCTTGGTGGGTGCTCTTCCGCTCAGATCGGATTGAGATCGATGGCGGATGCCAGATGTCCGGACGCGTCGAAGATCGGCAAGCTGCGAATCGAGACGCCGGCACTGGACGAGCCGCTCGCCGGCGCCGTGTATCTCGCGACGCCGCACGACAATCCGTCGAGAACCCTGCTGGGGCTGTATCTGGTGGCGAAGGGCCCCGGAGTAGTCGTGAAGCTCGCCGGTCGGGTCGACGCGGATCCGCAGACCGGTCAGCTGAGAACGACGTTCGAGGACAATCCGCAGCTGCCGTTCTCCAACCTGCATCTCGAGCTCAAGGGTGGGGACCGTGCGGCGCTCGTCAACCCGCCGCGATGCGGGACGTACACGACCAGAGCGGTACTGACGTCATGGTCAGGCCGGACGGTCACGTCCGAGAGCAGCTTCGCGATCAGCCGCGACGGCAAGGGCGCACCCTGTTCGCCGTCGAGATTCGCTCCGGACTTCATCGCCGGGGTCGACAATCCGGTGGCGGGAGCGTTTTCGTCCTTCCGCATGCAGCTTGCTCGCGACGAGGTCGACGAGGAGCTGCGGACGGTGACGGTACGTCTGCCTGAGGGGCTCTCGGCCAGACGCGCCGGCGTCACGCTGTGCTCTGCCGCCCGGGCCGAGAGCGGGACCTGTGGGGACGAGTCGCGGATCGGCGAGGTCACGGTGGGAGCCGGGGCTGGACTGACGCCGTTCTACATCGACACCGGCCGGGTCTACCTGACCGAGGGATACAAGGGGGCGCCGTTCGGCCTCTCAATCGTCGTGCCGGCTGTCGCCGGTCCGTTCGATCTCGGCACGGTCGTGGTGCGCTCGGCCGTTCACGTCGATCGCAGAACCACTGCGGTCCGCGTGATCAGCGATCCGTTGCCGGTGGCGCTCGAGGGCATCCCTCTGCAAGTGCGCGACGTGCGCATAAACCTCGACCGCGAGCGGGTGATCGTCAACCCGACGAGCTGTGAGACGACGCGGATCGACGCCACGCTTGTGTCCACGGCCGGGACGCGCGTCAACACCGCGTCGCGGTTCGAGGTTGGCGAGTGCGCACGGCTCCGGCTGCGACCAAGAATGCGGATGATCGTCGGCGCGAAGGGTCGGACGGGCGCGAATCGCTCAACCCCCTTCGTCACGCGCTTGACGCAGACGGCGGGGCAGACCAACTTGAAGTCGGTCAGCGTCTCGCTGCCGCTTGTGCTCAACGCGCGGCTCGATGTCGTCGAGGACGCCTGCACGATGGCCGAGTTCCGCGCGAACGATTGCGCCCGAGCCCGGACAGGCACGGTGGTCGCCAAGTCTCCGCTGCTGCCGGATCCGCTGCGGGGCGGGGCCTTCTTCGTCGAGAACCCGTCGCGCGCGCTGCCCGATCTCGTGCTCGCCCTGCGCGGCGAGGTCGACGTCGACGTCGTCGGCAAGATCAAGATCCCGGACAGCAACCGCCTGACGACCACGTTCGACAGCATCCCGGACGTGCCGATCACAGCGTTCACGCTGAGATTGCGCTCAGGTGAGAACGGCGCGCTCGGCGCTGCGAGAAATCTGTGCCGGCGCTCGTCGAGACGCGGCAGGGCGAAGGTCGTCTACGTCGGCCACAACGGCCGCGTCCTTCGCAAGAGCCAGCGTCTCATCATCCGAGGCTGTCGCCGATAGGCCCTCCGAGAGGGGCGGCTCG
>JBASRJ010000390.1:0-5492 GCA_049273785.1 Gaiellaceae bacterium
TACGACCTGATGGGGATCGCCGTCGACGGCCATCCGAACCTGACGCGGATCCTGATGGACGACGACTGGGAGGGGCACCCGCTCCGGAAGGACTATCCGATCGGCGGCGAGCCGGTCCGCTTCTCCGGGGAGGAATAAGTGGCTCTCGCGCCCGAACGCCCGCGGATCTACGAGGGCTCGCGCATCCCCTCGCCGATCCCGACGGTGCTCGAAGCGCCGCAGCACCTGCGCGACACCGACGACATCCTGACCGTCAACTTTGGCCCGAACCACCCGTCGACACACGGCGTGCTCCGCCTCGTCGTCGACCTCGACGGCGAGGCGGTCGTCGGCGTCCGGGCCGTGATCGGCTACCTCCACACCGGCTTCGAGAAGTCGATGGAGCAGAAGTCGTGGTGGAAGGCGATCACCTATCCGGCGCGAGTCGACTACGTCTCCTTCCAGTACAACGAGCTCGTTTTCGTCCTCGCGATCGAGAAGCTGCTCGAGATCGAGGTGCCGCCGCGGGCCACGTGGATGCGGATGCTGCTCTGCGAGCTGAACCGGATTCACTCGCACCTCGTCTGGCTCGGCACCGCGGGGCTCGAGCTCGGGGCGATCTCGATGTTCTGGTACTGCTTCCGCGAGCGGGACCGCATCCTCGACCTCTTCGAGATGGTCGGCGGGACCCGGATGCACACGCGGTACTTCCAGGCGGGCGGGCTGGTTGAGGACGTCCCGCCCGGCTTCTGGGACGAGTGCGCGAAGTTCGTCGAGATCATGCCGAAGGCGATCGACGACTATGAGGCGCTCGTCGACCGCAGCGAGATCTGGCTCAAGCGAACGAAAGGCCTGGGACAGCTGTCGCGGGAGGACGCGATCGCGCTCGGCCAGTCCGGGCCGGTGCTGCGCGCCTCGGGCGTGCAGTGGGACATCCGGCGCGCCGAGCCGTACCTCGCCTACGACCAGGTCGACTTCCGCGTCCCCGTCTACCACGGCGGCGACGTCTACGACCGCTACCGCGTCCGGATGGAGGAGATGCGCGAGTCCGTCCGGATCATCGACCAGGCGCTCCAGCGGATGCCGGACGGCCCCTGGATCGCAGACGACCGGAAGGTCGTGCTGCCGCCGCGCGAGGAGCTCCACACGTCGATGGAGTCCTTGATCCACCACTTCAAGATCGTCACGGAGGGCTATCGCGTGCCGGAGGGCGAGGTGTACGTCGCCGTCGAGTCCGCGCGCGGCGAGCTCGGCTGCTATGCCGTCTCCGACGGAGGACCTCGCCCGTGGCGCGTGAAGTTCCGCGCCCCGTCATTCGTCGCGCTCGAAGCAACCGCAACGGCCGTCACGGACGCGCTCGTGGCGGACATGATCGCGATCCTCGGCTCCCTCGACACGGTCATGGGCGAGTGCGACCGGTGAGCGCGTTCTACGACGAAGTCCAGGAGATCAAGGCGCAGTACCCGGACTGGCGCTCGGCGACGCTGCCGGCGCTGCGGCTGGCGCAGGAGAAGCACGGATACCTGTCGCCGGACGCGCTGCGCGAGTGCGCGGAAGCGCTCGGCACCACGCCGGCGTTCTGCGAATCCGTCGCGTCCTTCTACGACATGTACCACCTCCGGCCCGTCGGCCGTCACCTGGTCGAGGTCTGTACGAACGTCTCCTGTGCGCTCGTCGGCGCGCAACAGGTGCTGGAGGGATTCGAGCGCGGGCTCGGCATCCGGGCCGGCGGGACGACGGACGACGGCGAGGTGACGCTGCGGACGATCGAGTGCCTCGGCGGCTGCGGTTGGGCGACGATCGTCGCGATCGACAACAAGTACCGCACGCACGTGATGCCCGACGGCGTGCCGGCGATCGTCGAGGAGCTCCGCAATGGCGATTGAAGTCCGCGAGATCGTCATGGCCGGCGCCGGCGACCGCGACCTGACGAAGCTGGCCGAGTACGAGGCGATCGGCGGCTACCAGGCTCTGCAGAAGTCGCGGGGAATGACGGCCTCGGCGATCATCGACGAGCTGAATGCATCGGAGCTGCGAGGGCGCGGGGGTGCGTTCTTCCCGACCGGGCGGAAGTGGAGCTTCGTCCCGAAACCCGACCAGAACCCGAATCCGCACTACCTCGTCGTCAACGCCGACGAGTCGGAGCCCGGGAGCTTCAAGGACAACGAGATCATGGCGCGCGTCCCGCACCGCTTCCTCGAGGGCTGTCTGATCACGGCGCATGGCGTCGACTCGCAGAACGTCTTCATCTACATCCGGGGCGAGTACACAGGCCCGTACGAGGTTCTGGTCGGAGCGCTCGAGGAGCTGCACGCGCGGCCGGATCTCCGGGGCGACGTCACGATCGTCCTGCATCGCGGCGCGGGCGCGTACATCTGCGGCGAGGAGACCGCGCTACTCGAGTCGCTCGAGGGCAAGCGGGGACAGCCGCGCACGAAGCCGCCGTTTCCCGCCGTCCAGGGGCTCTACGCGTCGCCGACGGTCGTGAACAACGTCGAGACGATAGCGACAGTGCCGCCGATCATCACGATGGGCGGCGCGGAGTACGCGAAGCTCGGCGTCCCGGACTCGCGCGGGACGCGGCTCGTCTCGCTGTCGGGGCACGTTGCGAACGGCGGCAACTACGAGATCGAGAACGGCGTCAGCCTGCGCGACCTGATCTACGACCTCGGTGGCGGCGTGCCCGGTGGCCGGCAGCTGAAAGCGGTGATCCCGGGCGGGTCGTCGACCTCGATCCTGCGCTACGACGAGATCGACGTCGGCTACGACTTCAATTCGCTGCTGAATTTCGACACGGCGATGGGCTCGGCGGGCGTGATCGTGCTGGACGATCGCTGCTGCATGGTGCAGCTCGGCATCCGCGTCAACGAGTTCTACGAGCACGAGTCGTGCGGGAAGTGCACGCCGTGCCGCGAGGGAACCCGCTGGATGACGCAGATCCTGCGGCGGCTCGAAGCCGGGGACGCGGAACAGCATGAGCTCGATCTTCTGCTCGACGTCTGCGACCGGATCAACGGGAAGTGCCTGTGCCCCCTCGGCGAGACCGCGGCGGTTGCCGTCGCGAGCTACGTCGAGAAATTCCGGAGCGAGTTCCAGGCGCACATCGACGAGGGCGGCTGTCCGTTCAGTGACTCCTCCCCGCTGCACGACGTGTTGGCCCCAGTTGCGCAGCACACGCCCCATCCGACCGCCACGGTGCCCGCATGAGCCACGTCCAAGAGGGGGTCCCGGTGCCAGGCACCGCGCCTGAAGCGTCACGAACAATCCACAGCCTCCGGGTCCCGGTGCCAGGCACCGCGCCTGAAGGGTCACGAACAATCCACAGCCTCCGGCGTCGAGCCGAGTCGGAGAAACAACGGCCGGTGCCGTCGAACGGGACGGAGATTGCACAAAGAAGGCACGGCCTGTGGCGTTGCGCGCGGTCCGCCACGCAACGACCGGTGCCAGGCACCGCGACGGAAGTGTCGCCAAAGGCTGGCAGATGAGCACGCCCGAGCTCGTCAACGTCACCATCGACGGCAACGCGGTCCAGGTCCCGAAAGGGACCGGTCTCGTCGAGGCGGCCCTCGCCGCAGGCATCGAGATCCCCGTCTTCTGTTACGAGCCACGCCTCGGACCGCCGGTCGGCGCCTGCCGTATGTGCCTCTGCGAGGTCCAGCCCGGCCCGCCGAAACCGCAGGCGGCCTGCACGCTGACGGCGCAGGACGGAATGGTCGTCAAGACCGCCCTCACGTCCGAGGTGGCACGGGTCGCGCAGAACGCGACGCTCGAGTTCATCCTCGTCAACCACCCGCTCGACTGTCCCGTCTGCGACAAGGGCGGCGAGTGCCCGCTGCAGGACCTGACCTTCCGCTACGGGCCCGGGAACACGCGGATGACGTTTCCGAAGCGGACGTTCGACAAGCCGATCCCGATCTCGCCGCTGATCGCGCTCGACCGCGAGCGCTGCATCCTCTGTTATCGCTGCACGCGCTTCAGCGAGATCGTCGCTGAGGACGATCAGCTGGTCGTACGCAATCGCGGTTCTCAGTCTCAGATCGCCACGTTCGAGGACGAGCCGTACCGCGCGCACTTCACAGGGAACGTGATCGAGCTCTGCCCGGTCGGCGCGCTGACGTCGACGCAGTACCGCTTCGAGGGACGCCCGTGGGAGATCCAGAACGTTCCGACCGTCTGCGGGATGTGTCCCGTCGGCTGCAACATCGACGCGACGACGCGCGAGGGCAAGGTGAAACGAATCCTGTCGCGCAACCACCACGAGGTCGACCAGGGCTGGCTCTGCGACAAGGGACGCTTCGCATTCACGCACCTACGCGCCGATGACCGCCTCGCGGATCCACTGCTGCGCGTGCGCAGGCGAGGGTTCGAGGAGGTGTCGTGGGAGCGCGCAATCGACGAGGCCGAACGCCTGCTGCGCGAGGCCGAGGGACGAATCGTCACCGCGCTGTCCGGCTCCGAGACGGTGGAACAGGCGTACGCGCTCGCGAAGCTGCTGCGGCGCGGGCTCGGCTCGCACAATGCCGTTCTGCCCGAGGAGGTCTGCGACGCGCTCGACGCATTCCGTCTGCCGCTGTCGGCGATCGCGGACGCGGACGTGGTCGCGGTCCTTGGCGACGCTCCCGTCGTCGAGCGCGCACCGATCGTCGAGCTCTGGATCAAGGAGGCGCGCCGCAGGGGTGCGCGCGTGCTCTACGAGCTCGACGAGGACGCAGTCCGGAGCGCAGAGCGCGCAACCCTGATCTGGTGCGGCCCCGATGGCCAGGGCGGTGCACGGGTCGGCGAGCTCGCCCAGCGGCTCGGCGCGAGCGGCGCGTTCTTCCTCCCCGAGACGGCCAACGGTCGCGGCGTGTGCGACTCGTGGGCTGCCGCCGCGGACGACGAGGCCGCGAGGCCGGATCCAATCGGCCTCCTCCTCGTCTCCGGCGACGAGGCCGCGAAGAACCCCGCGGTGCGCGCGTTCGCCGAGCAGGCAGAGCGCGTGATCGTGATCGCGATGTTCCAGGAGCTCGCCGGCGGCTGGGCCGACCTCGTCCTGCCGGGAACGAGCTACCTCGAGCGCGACGGGACGTTCGTGAACCTCGAGGGCCGAATCCAGCGTCTGCGCCGCACGGTCATCCCGCCGGTGCCCGACGAGCTTGCATGGATCGCGAAGCTCGCCGAACGCTTCGGCGTCGAGGTCTCGCCGTACCCGTCGGCAGTCTTCGCGGAGGTGTCCGAGATCGCCTTCGGCGGGATGCCGTTCGGCGAGGTCGGCGAGTTCGCCTCGCTCCCGTCTGCGACGGGGGAACCGACGACGCCGGAGATCGAACCTCTGCCTCAGGCCGCCACGAAAACCGGTCTTCGGCTCGTTCGCTACCGCCCGCTGTTCTCGGGCCCGGCGGTCGAGCGCGTCCCCGAGCTCCAGTTCCAGCGTCCGGCCGCCGAGATCGAGCTGGCCGAGGACGACGCGCACGCACGTGGAATCCGGAACGGCGACGACGTCACCGTGCGCTCGAACGGCACCTCCGTGACCC
>JBASRJ010000002.1:0-6081 GCA_049273785.1 Gaiellaceae bacterium
CGGTGGCGGATGCCGCCGCAGACGTGCGCGCGATCGCGGACGCGCTGGGGATCGAGAGGCTCGCCGTCTGGGGCGTCTCCGGCGGTGGTCCCCACGCCCTCGCGTGCGCCGCGCTGCTCCCGGACCGGGTCGCGGGGGTCGCCTCGCTCGGGTCGGTGGCGCCGACCGACGCCGACGGGCTCGATTGGTTCGCCGGCATGGGTCAGACGAACCTCGAGGAGTTCGCGGCGGCGCAGCAAGGGCACGAGGCGCTCGAGGAGTACTTCGGGCCGCGGGCACGTGAGCCCGTGACTGCCGAGGGCCTCCTGCAAGGGCTTCGATCGCTCCTGACGGACGTCGACGCCGCAGCCCTCACGGGCGAGCTCGGGGAGTACCTCGCCGAGAACATGAGTGGAGCCGTGGGGCAAGGTGTGGACGGCTGGCGCGATGACGACCTTGCGTTCGTCAAGCCCTGGGGCTTCTCAGTGGAGGAGATCCGCGTCCCTGTCCAGCTCTGGCACGGCGAGCAGGATCACTTCGTCCCGTTCACGCACGGCGAATGGCTCGCAGCACGGATCCCGGACGTCGACGCGCGCCTACACCCGGAGGACGGCCACATGACGCTCATGCAGCGCCGCATCCCGGAGGTGCACGCGTGGCTTCTGGAGCGCCTCTGACCTAGCCGCGCTCGGCGCGGTAGTCGGCCGCCGCCTCGACGAGTCCCTCGAACAGCTTCATGTCCTCGCCGGCTTCCGGATGCCAGAGAACGCCGAGCGCGAAGCGGTGCTCCGGATCCTCGACCGCCTCGATCGTCCCGTCGTCCGCATGCGCCGCGACGCGCAGCCCCTCGCCGACGCGGCCGAATCCCTGGTGGTGATGCGACTTCACGGGCGCACGGTCACCGAGAACGGCGGCCAGCTTCGTCCCGGGCTCGAGCTCGACGTCGTGGTCGGCGAACGTCCCGGGCGTGTGCTTGTGCTTCTCGTCGCCGACGACGTCGGGGAGGTGCTGCACGAGGTCGCCGCCGCGCGCGATGTTCAACACCTGTGAGCCGCGGCAGATCGCGAGCACCGGCATGTCGCGGGCGAGAGCGGCCTGGAGCAGGGCGAGCTCTGCGCGATCTCGTTCCTCGACGACGCCGAACGTCTCCTTGTGCGGCTCCTGCCCGTACAGGTCGGGATCGAGGTCGGAGCCGCCCGAGAAGATCAGCCCGTCGACCGCGTCCAGCGTCTCGTCGACACCGTCCGCCGACGGCGGGACGAGCAGCGGACGTCCGCCTGCACGTTCGACGGCGCGCACGTAGTCCGCGGGGACGAGCGCGGCCTCGCTGTCCCAGTAGCTCCACTTCGCAGGAGTGACGTACGTCGTGATGCCGACGATGGGCCTACCCACGCTCGAACAACCGCTCGCGTTCGTAACACGTGACGACCTCGTCGAAGAGCCGCTGTTCGGTGCGCCCGTAGTTCAGGTAGTGGTCGACGACCTCGTCTCCGAGCGCGGCGCGCGCGATCGTCCCCGACTCGAGCGCCGCGACCGCGTCCCGCAGCGACGAGGGAAACCGCTCCGCGTCCGACTCGTACGCATTTCCTTCGAGCGGAGGCGCGAGCTCGAGCTGGTTCTCGATCCCGTGCAGTCCGGCCGCGATCAGCGCTGCGAACGCGAGGTACGGATTGACGTCCCCGCCGGGAATGCGGGTCTCGACGCGCTGTGCCGGCCCGTGGCCGACGATGCGGAAACCGCAGGTGCGGTTGTCATGTCCCCACGCCAGCGTCGTCGGCGCCCAGCTTCCCGCCGCGTAGCGCTTGTAGGAGTTGATCGTCGGCGCGAGGAACAGGGCGAGCTCCTTTGCGCACGCAATCCAGCCGGCGAGAAACTGCTTGAACACGTCGCTCTCGCCGGCGAAGGCGTTCTCGCCGCCGCGCCAGAGGCTGGCGTGGATGTGACACGAGTTGCCGATCCACGTGTGATCCGGCTTCGCCATGAACGTGATCGAGCAGCCGTTCAAGTGTGCGATCTCCTTCGCGCCGTTCTTGTAGATCGCGTGGCGGTCGGCCATGGTGAGAGCGTCCGCGTAGCGGAAGTTGATCTCCTGCTGGCCAGGCCAAGCCTCGCCTTTGGAGCTCTCGACGGGAATGTCCGCCTTCTGCATCCCGTTGCGGATCTGCCGGAGCAGCGGCTCGTCGTACGTTGTCGCGAGGACGTGGTAGTCGAGGATGTACGGCACCGAGGGCGTCAGGTCGCGGAAGTGCTTCGCGTGTGCCTCCGCGTACGACTCCTTCAGCAAGTAGAACTCGAGCTCGGACCCGAACATCGGCTCGTACCCGGCCGCGCGCGCGCGTTCGACCTGGTGCTTCAGCACCTGCCGCGGCGATGCGACCACCGGCGAGCCGTCCTCCCACGCCACGTCGCAGAGGACGAGCGCCGTTCCCTCGAGCCACGGGATGCGTCGCAGCGTGTCCAGATCGGGTCGGAGATGGAAGTCGCCGTAGCCGCGCTCCCAGCTCGCCATCGCGAAGCCCGGCTGCGGATCCATCTCCATGTCCAGCCCGAGCAGGTAGTTACAGCCTTCGAGGCCGTGCTCGGCCGTCTCGTCGAGGAAGTACTCGGCTTGCTCGCGCTTCCCCATCAGCCGGCCCTGCATGTCCGTGAACGCGGCCACGACCGTGTCGATCGCGCCCGACTCGACGTCGGTCCGGAGATCGGCGAGCGTCAGCATCGGACCTGCGACTCTACTGCCCATGCAGCCGGAGACGATCGCGGGACGCATCTGGCCCGGCCGGTCGCCGCGCATCGAGCCGCTCGGGGGCGGGATCACGAATCACAACTTCAAGGTCTCGCTGGGGGGAGGCGAGGCCTTCGTTCTTCGCATCGGCGGCAAGGACACGGACCTGCTCGGAATCGACCGTCGCGCCGAGCACGAGGCGGCTCTCACCGCCTCGCAGGTCGGCACGGGCCCGGAGGTCGTCGCCTTCGTCGACGGGGTGCTCGTGACGCGCTACGTCGACGGACAGCCGTTTCCCGCCGACCGCATGCGCACGACCGACGGGATCTCACGAGCCGTCGCCGCCCTGCAGCCCTTCCATGCCGCGCCGCCGATCTCCGCGCGGTTCGACTGCTTCCGCGTCGTCGAGACCTACGCCGCGACCGCAGCCGAACGCGGCGTGCCCGTGCCGTCCGCCTACCACCGTGCCCGGGCGCTCGCGGAGCGCATCGAGCGCGGACGCGGCTCGCGACTGCTCCAGCCATGCCACAACGACCTCCTCAATGCGAACTTCATCCTCGACGGTGAGCGCCTCTGGATCGTCGACTGGGAGTACGCCGGCATGGGCGACATCTTCTTCGACCTCGCGAACTTCTCCGTCAACCACGAGCTCGGCGCCGATGAGGACGACGAGCTCCTGCTGCGCTACTTCGCCGAGCGCCGGGATACCGACGCCGCGTCGCTGACCGTGATGCGTTTCATGTCCGACTTCCGCGAGGCGATGTGGGGCGTCGTCCAGCAGGCGATCTCGGAGCTCGACTTCGACTTCGCGGACTACGCGCACAAGCACTTCGAGCGGCTCGAGCGCACGGCGGCAGCGCCGCGCTTCCGCGCGGCGCTGCACACCCTTGAATCGAGTTAGGCCGCCGGCGCAGCGCCCGGCGCCACGTGCGGTGCCCCGTACTCAGCTTCGATCGCTGCGAGCTCTTCCTCGGTGCCCTGCCGGATCGGTCCCTTGAACCACTTCCGCGCGCTCAACAGATACCAGCCGCCGAAGAGCAGGAACGCCCCGCCTACGGTCAGCAGCGTGTAGTTGAAGAAGTTCCAGTTGAACCCCTTGTTCCCGGGGATCCCGACGTACGCGAACGGCGCGAAGAAGACGATCGAGATGAACGCGATCCAGATGATCGCCACCCAGTCGATCCACTTGTAGTGCCGACCGAGGTGCCAGGCGCCGCGTTCGAAGCTCTCACCGGCGCGCAGGCGCAGGATGATCGGCAGGACGAATGCGATGTACAGGCCGATGACGGCGATCGACGTCGCAACGACGTAGCCCGTGTAACCGAACCAGAGGGACGGCATCACAAGCAGGAACGAGAGGACGCAGATCGCCCAGACCGTGAAGATCGGCACGCGGTCGCGCTTCGAGACCTGGCGCCAGATCTGGTGTCCGGGAACAGCACGGTCACGGGAGAACGCGAACATCATCCGGGAAGCCGATGTCGCTGACGCGATCGTGCAGAAGACCTGTGCGACGACCGCGATGAAGAGCAGGAACTCGGCCCACCGTCTGCCCATTGCGCCCTCCCAGATCGAGCGGACGATGAAGACTCCTGCGTCCGCGGGCCCCTTCGCCGAGGGGATCGCGAACGTGACCGCCACGAGCAGGAGGAAGCCGAAGATCACCGAGACGACGACCGACATGACGATCCCCCACGCCGCGCCGATCGAGGCCTGGCGCGTCTCCTCGCTCATGTGCGCAGAGGCGTCGTAACCGGTGATCGTGTACTGCGCCATCAGGAGACCGGTGAGGAAGACGTAGATGAAGATGCCGTGTGTCCAACTCTGCCCGCCGAAGCCGGAGTTGTTGATCGTCTGCCCGAAGACGTAGCCGACCGACCGGTGATGGTCCGGCACGACGATGAGGATTCCGACGATCACCAGCACGCCGACCATGTGCCACCACGCCGAGAACGTGTTCAGCGCCGCGGTGATCTGCACCTTGAACATGTTGATCAGGCCGGCGCCGAGCAGGATCATCCCGTAGGTGAAGTAGAGCCAGCCGTCGGACGTCGGGTAGTTCCACAGCAGGTTCAGCAGCGCCGTCATGAAGATGGAGCAGCCGTAGGCGATCGCGGCCGTCACAGCGATCTGGCCGACGAGGTTGAACCAGCCCGTGAACCATCCCCAGGCCGGGCTGCCGAGCTTCGAGGACCAGAAATACAGCCCGCCCGCCGTCGGGTAGGTCGAGGCGATCTCGCCGAGCGCAAGCGCGACGAACGTGCAGAACAAGCCGACGATCAGCCAGCCCCAGGTGATCGCGACTGGGCCGCCCTGGTTGAACGCGATCGTGTACGACGTCAGGCAGCCCGCAAGGATCGAGATGATCGTGAACGAGATCGCGAAGTTCTGGAATCCGCCCATCGACCGAAACAGCTCCTGGGCGTAGCCCAGTCTGTGGAGCTGGGCCGTGTCGTCCTGGACACCGACTGCGCTCCCCATCACCGGCTCCGCCATGCAGACCTCCTTCGATCGAGGGTATGAGCCGCGCGCCGGTTGTACGACGCTGCGCGGGCGAAGTCAAGGTGTGAAGCGGGATAGATTCGCCCGGTGCGGGCTAGGGCGCGTGCGGTCGTAATCGGTGGCGGCGTCGGCGGCTGTGCGGTCCTCTACTGGCTGACGAGGCTTGGCTGGGACGACGTCGTCCTCGTCGAGCGGGCCGATCTGACCAGCGGCTCGACTTTCCACTCGGCCGGCCTCGTTGGGCAACTCCGCGGCTCGCTCTCGTTGACAAAGATGATGATGAGCTCCGTCGACCTCTACCGCACGCTCGGCTCCGAGGTGGACCTCGAGACGGGCTGGCGCGAGGTCGGCTCCCTCCGCCTCGCCTCGTCACAGGAACGGATGGAGGAGCTGGCACGCCAGGCCGGCTGGGCGAAGACGTTCGGCCTGCCGCTCGAGTTGATCTCCGCCGACGAGGCGAAGGAGCTCTTCCCGCCGATGTCGGCCGACGGTGTCCTCGGCGCCGCGTACCTCCCGACGGACGGCTACATCGATCCGAGCCAGCTCACGTTCGCCCTCGCCGAGGGCGCGCGTCGAGGCGGCGCCGAGATCGCGACCCACACCCGTGTCACGGCCGTTCTGTCCGACCGCGGGCGCGTGACCGGAGTCGAGACCGACAAGGGTTCGATCGAGACGGACGTCGTCGTCAACGCGGGCGGGATCTTCGCCGGCGAGATCGGGCGCCTTGCCGGCGTCAACGTTCCCGTGATCCCGATGGCGCACGAGTACCTCGTCACGCGCCCCGCCGATCTTCCGCTCGACCTCCCCACGATGCGCGACCCGTCGCTCCTCGTCTACTTCCGCGGCGAGTCGGGCGGCCTCGTCATGGGCGGGTACGA
>JBASRJ010000013.1:0-9738 GCA_049273785.1 Gaiellaceae bacterium
CATCAAGGCCGAACGCTCCCGGCTCGATCTCCGTTCCCGTCAACTTCACCGCGCGGCCTGCGCGAGCCGAGGGTGTGTCGGTCTCGGCGCTGCAGTCGCTCTGGCAGCGCGCGGGCGCCGCGTATGCCGTTCCGTGGCAGGTACTCGCCGCGATCAACAAGATCGAGTCGAACTTCGGCCGCAACATGGGGCCGAGCTCCGCCGGTGCCGTCGGCTGGATGCAGTTCATGCCCGACACGTGGCTGCGCTGGGGCGTCGATGCCGACGGCAACGGCATCGCGGATCCGTGGAATCCGACCGACGCGGTCTTCGCTGCCGCGCGCTACCTCGCTGCGGCGGGCGGGCAGAGCAACATCTCGCGGGCGGTCTTCGCGTACAACCACGCCGACTGGTACGTGAACGAAGTACTTCAACTGGCGAATGTCTACGGCCGCGGCGGGCCGACCGTCCCTACGGATCTCCAGCAGCTGCAGGTCGCGCTCGACACCGCGCGCGGGCAGGTCCTCGCCGCTAACCGTACGCTCGTCGCCGCGGTGCAACGAGAACGTGCGATGCAGCGGGTGGCGCTGCAGCTGGACGGTCAGGTGGCGTCCGCTCAGGTGCTGTCGGACCGCCTCGCAGCGGAGCAGCGCGCGTCGACGTACGGGGCTCGTCTGTTCGATGCGCACGCCGCGTCGGAACGTGCGCGCACGGCGCTGCGCGATGCGGAGTCGTCGCTGCAGACCGCTCAGCAGAAGGCCGATGCTCCGTCGTTCGCACCCGGGACGTCCGCGGTACTCGCGGGGCCGAGCTTCGGTAGCGGCTACGTGTTTCCCGTCGGCGGCGGCCCGGCCGTCGTCTCCGCCGCGCACACGCATCACGACTATCCGGCCGTCGACATCGCAGCACCAGAAGGCTCGCCCGTCTACGCGCTCGCGAGCGCGATCGTCCTGAACGCCTGGCACTCGCCGGACCCGCGCTGCGGGATCGGGATGACCGTCCAGGCCGGCGACGGCCAGGTCTGGACGTACTGCCACCTCGCCTACCTCGCCCCCTCGGTCGTGAACGGCGTGCGGCTCGCCGCCGGCACCCAGGTGGGCCTCGTCGGTCACACCGGCGACGCGTCCGGCCCGCACCTCCATCTCCAGCTGCAGCCGCCGACCGCCTGGCCGCAGCAGGAGGCCTGGTTCCAGGGGTTCGCCGGCCGGGCCTTTCGCTGGCAGGACGCCCCGACACCCTTGCTCTCGGCCCGCGTCTTCAGGGTCGTCGGGGAGCCGGTGAGCCCGGTCATCACCTTTACCCGCTGAGCGACCCGGTTAAGGGGTTGAGTTTCCCCCAACTCTTGCCGATGGGCCAGATATGGCTCTTCGGGCAGCCGCTCATCTGCCACGCCTCGTGGTCCTCGGCGCTGCGTTCCTGTTCGCAGGGGCGACGTTGACCTACGGCGCCGCACAGCGCATCTCCGCCGCTGCCTCGGCGAAGCCCACCGCGCCGGTGAGCGCGCCTACGGTCCTCGTTCCCGACATCTCCGGTCAGGCGTTCGTCTTCGCCAAGGGCTCGCTCGAGGACGCCGGCTTCGCCTGGCATGTCGTCGGCTCCGTCCACGGCTATGCCGTGAACCGCGTCGTCTCGCAGACCCCGACGGCCGGGACGAAGCTGAAGGACACCGGAGCGCCGACCATCACGGTGACGCTCGCGCGCACGAGTTACGCCGAGACCGGCCAGCCCGAGGACGTTTCTCCCTACATCGGCACCGCAGTCGTCCTGGCGTCGTCGCCGTTCACGGCACAACCCAAGCCCGCCGGGAAGGTACCGGCGGTTTCGAAGGGCGCGGAGAAGAATCCGGCAGTCAAGAAACCGGCCGGGAAGCCGAAGCCGGCCGCAACGCCTGCGGCGGCCAAGCGCCCGCCCGCGTTCGCGGTCGCCGGCGCGCCGAAGGAGCCGCTAGACGAGATGACGCTGCCTGCGCGGGCCCACCTCCTGTCCGGCTGGCTCGCCGCGCACCGAAAGCCGTCGAACGCGACGGTACGCCACTTCCTCTACCAGAACGCATGGATCGTCACCGGCGCGCGCTTCGGCTGGTGGCACGGCGCGGAAGCACTCCGCTTGCTGATCGCAGCCGACCAGATCGCCATGCGGACCTGGGGCATTGGTCACAAGAGCGAGCTAGCCGCCCGCCACGCGCTCGCGGAGGTCGAAGCGAGATCGCGTTGACGATCGCCGTGCGGGCAGAGGGCGGCTACAGCCTGGTCGAGATGGTGACGGTGATGGCGATCATGGGAATCGTCCTCGCCGGGTTGACGCAGGTCTTTACGTCCGCCTCGAAGGCGGACATCGACATGACCAACCGGTTCGACGCGCAGCAGAACACGCGTCTCGCTCTCGACAAGCTCCGCCGCGACGTCCACTGCGCGGACGACGCGAGCCCGAACTCGCCGAACCCGTGGACGAGCCAGCAGAGCACAGTGACCTTGACGATCACTAAATGCGGCGGCGGGAACGTCACCTGGTGCACGGCGGCGATGACCGGCGTCACGGGCCGGTGGTCGCTCTACCGGCAGGCGAACTCGTCCACGTGCAGCTCCTCGAGCCCGGCGGTGCGCGTCGCGACCTACCTGACGACGCAGACGCCGTTCACCGGTTACTCCCATCCCACGGGGGCGCTCGCTTCGGTCTCGGTGAGCCTGCCGGTCAGCGTCAACAGGACGGGCACCGGCACGTACCGGCTCCAGGACACGATCTTCATCAGAAACAGCACTCGACCTTAGGTGGCGGCATGCGAAGACTTCGACTGAGGGCAGGAAGCGAGCGCGGATTCGCGCTCGTGCTCGCGCTGGGCGTGACCTTCGTGCTCAGCATGACCGTCGTGACCGTGATCGAGTCAACCACGGCCAACCAGCGCACCGCCGTGCAGTCGAAGAATCGCGTCTCGGCCTTCAGCCTCGCCGAGGCGGGGATCAACTACGCGACGTCGATTCTCGCGAACTCGAACGCCTACGACCCGCATGTTCTCCATCCGCAGCCGCCGAACCAGCCCACCGACTGCGCGAGCCCTCCGGCGAACCCGAGCGGCGCGGCCCTGCTCGGTAACACCTGCGATCCGATGGTCTACAGCCTCGACGGCGGCACGGCCACGGTCACGGGGGTTTACGATGCGAACACCGCGAACTGGTCGATCACTTCGACGGGGAAGGTCCGGAATCCATTCGGCGGCCAGCAGACCTCGCGGACGATCACCTCGACGGTCCACGTCCGGGCGCAGCCGTCGCAGCACAACTACGTCACAGCGTGGAACTACATCTTCGTCACCGACTCGACGCCGAACGTCTGCAACGTTCAGCTCGACCAGTCCACGAACTTCTCCGTCTCGCTCTACGTTGCCGGGAACCTCTGCTTCAAGAACGGCGCAGCGATCGCGGAGAGCAACACAAGCGACCCGATCAACCTCGAGGTGCTCGGCAAGATCGTGTATCTCTCGGGCTCCCAGAAGGGCGTAGGGGATACGAGCCTTCCGAGTAACGGCCAGGTCACGACCGCGAAGATCGGGCTCGGCTGCGCGACCTCCGTCGGCGGCACGGCCCACACGTGCTCGCCTCCCGGCGACTACTTCTACGTCAAGGCCGGTGGCTACCAGCAGTCCGCGCCGGTGATCTCGTCGCCGAACCTGACGAACACGGACTTCCAGAACTACTACAACTCGGCGTACATCGGCCGGGTTCAGACCGCGTGCTCGGCTTCGGCGAACGGGGGCACGACGCTGACCGCCGCGTCGTTCGATAACAACACGACGCCTCTCGACGGCGCGAGCAACAACGGCAGCCTCGGCACGTTCGACCTCACACCTTCCTCGGGGAACTACTCCTGCCAGGTCAAGGACACCGTCGGCAACGTGATCGGCGAGCTCGACTGGGACAACACGAACAAGCTGCTGAAGGTCCGCGGCACCATCTACATCGACGGGAGTGTCACCGTTTCGCAGAACGCGGCATACCAGGGCGTGGATCGCACCGGCGTTCACACCGCAGGCAGCAGTGACGCCCAGGGTGGCATGGCCGTTATCTACGCCTCCGGCGCGTACTCGAATGGGAACAACATCCACCTCTGCGGCTGGAACACGACGACGGACAAGCCGGCGACGACGAACGGAACCGTGCCCGTCAACGCGAACTGCGACTTCAGCAAGTGGTCGCCGAACACGTCGATGCTCATGTTCGTCCTCCACGGCTCCGGAACGAGCTTCAACATCGGAGGCGGCAGCGGCTGTTACTTCCAGGGCGCGGTCTACGCGGTCGGCACCGCCACGCTCGGCCAGCAGTGCTACACGGACGGGCCGTTCATCACGGGCGCCCTGAGCGTCGGCCAGGGCGTCAACATGCGCCCGCTGCCCGGCATCACCGACCTGCCCGTGGGGGCGCCCGGGAATCCCAACACTCAGGGAATCCCCGAGGCCCCGGCCTACACCAGCGGCTGATCCCTCAGGTCAGGGACGGCCGGTGCCGATAGTCCGAGCGTGGACTTCGCCCTTGCCGCCGTCGCTTTCGCGCCCGGGCTCGCGCTCGGCAGCTTCCTGAACGTCGTCGCAGCGCGCGTTCCCCTCCGCCGCTCGATCGTCCGCCCGCCGTCCTCGTGCATGTCGTGCGAGCACGTGATCCGGTGGTACGACAACGTGCCGCTCTTCTCGTACCTGGCTCTGCGCGGGCGTTGCCGCGATTGCTCGACGCGGATCCCGCTCGTCTATCCCGCGGTCGAGCTCGTGACGGCGCTCCTCGTCGCAGGGTGCGTGCTCGCGTTCGGGGTGACGGCCAAGGCGGCCGTTGCCGCGTTCTTCTGCGCAGTGCTCGTCGCCGTTTCGGCGATCGACGCGGAGCACCGGATCATCCCGAACCGGATCGTGCTGCCCGCCGCGGTCGTCGTTCTCGCCGCCAACACGGCGCTGACGCTCAGCCCGCAGTGGGCAATCGGCGCCGCCGCTGCGTCCGGGTTCCTGCTCGCCGCCGCGCTCGCATATCCCGCCGGGATGGGCATGGGAGACGTCAAGCTCGCATTGCTGATGGGAGCCGCGCTGGGGAAAACAGTGTCAGTGGCGTTGATGCTCGGCATGCTCGCCGCGATGGTCCCGGGCATCGTGCTGCTCGTGAAGCACGGCAAGGCAGGACGCAAGATGGGCGTGCCGTTCGGCCCGTTCCTCGCGCTCGGTTCGGTCGTCACCCTCTTCTGGGGTCACGACCTGCTGCAGGCGTACTTCTCCACGCTTCGCTGAATCCGGCCCGCTCCGCCTCAGAGCCACTTGGCCTCCTCCGTATGCTGCTGGAAATGGAGCGACGCTCGCTCGGACCGTTCGAGGTCAGCCCGGTCGGCGTGGGTACCGCGCCGCTCGGGTCGACACGGGACTGGGTCATCTGGTGGGGGCCGCAGGACGAGCACGAAGGAGTCCGTGCAATACACCGTGCGCTCGATCTCGGCGTCAACTGGATCGACACGGCGCCGTTCTACGGCTGGGGCCGTGCCGAGGAGATCATCGGCAGCGCTCTCGCGGGACGGCGCGACGACGTGCTCCTGTTCACGAAGTGCGGCACGTTTCGCGACGGCGACAACCTCCGTCCGGAGAGCATCCGGCGCGACCTCGAGGCGAGCCTGCAACGGTTGCGCACCGATCGCGTCGACCTGTTGCAGTTCCACGACCCGGATCCGTCGACGCCGATCGAGGAGTCCTGGGGCGCTCTGCACGAGCTCGTCCGCGAGGGGAAGGTGCGGCACGGCGGCCTCTCGAACCACACGCCCGAGCTCGTCGAGCGGGCACTGACCGTCGGGCCGATTGCTGCGCTGCAGCATCAGCTCTCGCTGCTCGCACGCGGCGCCGAGACGAACATCCTCCCGTTCGCAGAGCGGCACCACCTCGGCGTGCTCACGTGGTCGCCGCTCGCGAGCGGCTTCCTCACGGACGGCTTCGACGTCGGCTCGCTCGACGCGGATGACTTTCGGCGGAGCCATCCGTTTGCACAACTCGACCTGACCGCTCTTCGCGGGGAGCTTCTGCGAATCGCCACGGCGCACGGCGCCACGTCCGCGCAGGTCGCGATTGCGTGGGTCCTGTCGCGTCCGGCGGTTGCCGGCGCGATCGTCGGGGTCAGGAGCGCGCGGGAGGCGGAGGAGCTGCCGGCGTGCGCTGAGCTCCTGCTGTCGCCGGACGAACTGCGCGCCCTCGAAGCGGCGGCGCCGTGATCAGGGCGCCGGCGCCGACGAGTGCAAGCGCTTCCGCTTCCAGCCAGTACCACCCGTAGCCGAGCGGATCGAGCGCGAGCCGCGCGATCACGACCGCCAGCGGCACGAGCCAGACCGCGTGCACGCTGCGGCGGAGCCACAATGCAAGCCCGGCGCCGAGCCCGCAGGCGACGCTTGCCTGGAGCAGTCGAAGCGGCCAGCCGAAGTGCGTGCCTGCCGGGAGGACGATGCTCAGCAACGTTCCTTCGGCGACGCGCCACTCGTAGTCGAACATTCGGAAGTCGCCACCGAGGACGAACGGCGTGAGCAGGAGAACGACAACCACAACCTCCACGGCGACCCCTTTCACGGCGTCGCGCACGCGCGGAAGGAGCAGGAGCACCGGTGCGCCGAGCACACCCCAGAGCTCGAATCCGGCCGACAGCCCGATGAGCGCCGCGGCGCGAATCGGGCGCCCACGCCGGGCCTCGAGGCCAGCCAGGACCCAGACGAGCGGCGTCACGACCTCGGCGGGATGTCCGTCGACGAACGCTCCGTGCGTCAGACCGGCGGCAACCGCGGCCAGACCGACCGCGACCTGCCAGCGGGCCGGCACGCGGAGCTGCCCGAGCACAACGAGCAGCAGGACGGCAACCCCGAGCTCGATCACGAATGCGAGCGCCTCCGTGCTGCGGACGGCGCCGGTGAGGACGAGCTGTAGCGGCCCGGACTGGAGCGTCGGATCGGCGAATGTCTCGGCCCAGCGCGCCGACAAAAGCCGTTCCCCCTGGTGGACGAAGTAGAGGAGGTCGCCCGCGTCTGAGCGGCGATCGAGGGTCGCGACGGCGCCGGCGGCGGCCAGGACGGGCAGCCAGACCCGGGCGAGCGGCGAGCGGAGGACGTCCCTCACAGTGGGCGATATCGGCTCCGAAAGGGGGATGGTTGAGCCGGTCTCCGTCAAGTGCGGCCATCCCCCTGCCGATACCTCGAACGAGGGATAGATGGACACCGAGCGTCCACCGCATCTGCGTACCCCCGGCACGACGCCGGAGGGCGCGGCGCCGCCCGGTGGAGCGCGCCTCGGTGGCACTCCGCCGCCGATCAACGCGCTCGCCGAGCTTGTCGCCGACCTGATCTCCGCCACCGGCCTCGTCCCGGCGGACAAGCTGGCGCTGGTCCGAGGTGCCGCCGGCCCGGGGAGTCTCGCCCAGGCGCTCGTGGACCAGGAGGTCGCCTCGAGCGAGGGCATCGCCCGCACGCTTGCTGCGCGCTACCACATGCCGCTGGTCGACCTCGCACTGACCGGCGTGTCCGTGGAGGCTTCGAAAGAGATCCCGCTGCACGTACTCGAGCGCCTGATTGCAATCCCTTACGCGCTCGGCAACGGCATGCTCAGCGTCGCGATCGCCGACCCCGGCAACATCCAGGCGATCGACGAGCTGCGAATTGCGACGCGCTACCAGGTCGAGCTGGGCGTCGCCGCCAAGGAGGACATCCTCACCGAGATCCGCCGGCTCGCCCGTGCGTCGGAGGCATTCGGCGCGCGCGCCGCAGTCGAGGAGGAGCTTGCGCTCCAACTGGAGGAGGAAGAGGAAGGCGACGACCTCGAGGTCGACGACGGCATCTCGGACGCGCCGCTCGTCCGTCTCGTCAACTCGGTGATCTTCCAGGCGGCCGAGGACGGCGCCTCCGATGTCCACTTCGAGCCGCAGGAGGACACGCTCCTCGTTCGTTTCCGAGTCGACGGTGTGCTGCAGGAGGTTCAGCGGATTCCCAAGCGGATGATGGCCGGGGTCACGACGCGCCTGAAGGTGCTCGCGAAGCTGGACATCGCCGAGCGGCGTAAGCCGCAGGACGGCCGCATCTCGCTCAACGCCGCCGCGGCCGGACGTCTCCTCGACATCCGTGTCGCGACGCTACCGACGGTCGAGGGCGAGTCGATCGTCATGCGTCTCCTCGACAAGTCGCGGCGGGCGCCGACGCTGACCGAGCTTGGCCTCTCCGACGAGATGCGCATGAGGCTCGAGGCGATCATCCGCAAGCCCACCGGCGCGCTGCTCGTCACGGGGCCGACGGGCTCCGGTAAGTCGACAACGCTCTACGCCGCGCTCAGCGAGATCAACCGCGCCGAGATCAACATCATCACCGTCGAGGACCCGGTCGAGTATCGCCTGACCGGGGTCAACCAGGTGCAGATCAACCAGCGCGCAGGCTTGACGTTCGCGACGGCGCTGCGGTCGATCCTCCGCTCCGACCCCGACGTGGTGATGGTGGGCGAGATTCGCGACGGCGAGACGGCCAAGATCTCGATCGAGGCCGCGCTCACGGGTCACCTCGTCCTCTCGACGCTGCACACGAATGACGCGCCGCAGGCGCTGACGCGACTGGGCGAGATGGGCGTGGAGCCGTTCCTCGTGGGCGCGGCCGTCTCGGCCGTCCTCGCCCAGCGCCTCGCCCGCAAGCTCTGCACGCACTGCTGCGAGCTGTACACGCCCTCCGTGGACGAGCTGCTCAACGCGCGGGTGACGCCCGAGGTCGCGGCCGCCGCGGACGGGATGGCGTTCTACCGCAAGCGAGGTTGCCCGCGCTGCGGCCAGACCGGCTACAAGGGCCGGATCGGCGTCTACCAGTTGCTCGAGATGAGCGAGACGATCGAGACGCTCGCCGTCCAGAACGTGAGCCGCGAGGAGATCGAGCGCGCCGCGATCGGCGAGGGCATGCGAACGCTGTGGGACGACGGCCTGGCCAAGGTCGCCTCTGGCCTGACGTCGATCGAAGAGCTCGCCAGGGTCTCTCTGTAGCGGCCCGTACACAGCGCCCAGCCGCCGGAGCCGGGCTCCGCCCGGCGGGAGGCCCGCGCAGGCCGGCCTTAGCGCGCGGCCGACTTATCCTCGTGAAGTCGTCATGGCCCCGCGCAGCGGGGCCGGACTTCACGAGGCATGGACGTCACAGCCGAGCACCATGAGGGCCTCGACTGCTTCGGTCACGAAGGCCGTCGCCTGCTGGGCGTCGGCGAACGTGTACGGCCCGGGGCGGGTCGGGACGCCGTTGCGGGCGCCGGCCGGATAGACCTCGGCCTCGACGATGCACGAATTCCCGTAATCGACCGCACGCAGCACGGCGATCGAGCGTCCGTCCTTCCGGGCGTGCCGGACGAAGAGCTCCCGCTCGGTTGGCGAACCGGACTGCGGAGTCTCGCTCATCCGCTGGTCACGGAGGAAAGGCCGGCACCCACGTTGTGGGCGGCCTGGGCGACCGTCTCCTTGTCGACGAAGCCGTCGATCCGGAGCGCCAGCTTGGCGGGTCGCGTGTAGATGAACAGGCCCGGGTCGGGCAGTGCCTGTCCGAACTGCTCGGTCAGTGCGCCGACGTCGGCCTGGCTGAGCACGTTCAACGGCACGAACGCAACGCCTGCAAGGGACGCACCCGCGCGCGCCTCCGCAAAGGCGATTGCGTCCAGTTCAGACGTGGGATTCGAAAGCTCGACGACGACGACGCGGGATCGCCCGAGCGCGCGGGCGAGGGGAACCGGCAGGCCCGCGGCGAGCGCGGCCACCT
>JBASRJ010000017.1:0-1878 GCA_049273785.1 Gaiellaceae bacterium
ACGTCCAGACCTTCTACGGCTCGATCGAGGCATTGAAGGGGATCTCGATCGAGGTCAAGCACGGCGAGGTCGTGACGCTGATCGGCGCGAACGGCGCCGGCAAGTCGACGACGCTCCGGTCGATCAACGGGCTGAACCATCCGCGCCGTGGGCGCATCCGCTTCCAGGGACGGGACATCACGCATTCGTCTCCCCACGACATCGTGGAACGAGGGATCGCGCAGTCGCCCGAAGGTCGCCGCCTGTTCCCGCGGATGACGGTGCTCGAGAACCTGATCATGGGGACGTTCCAGCGGAAGGACCGCAACAACAAGAAGGCCGTCAACGAGGACCTCGACCGCGTCTACTCGCTCTTTCCCCGTCTCAGCGAGCGGAAGCAGCAGAAGGCGGGCACGCTGTCCGGCGGCGAGCAGCAGATGGTGGCAATCGGGCGGGCGCTGATGGCGCACCCGAAGCTGCTACTCCTCGACGAGCCCTCGATGGGGCTGGCACCGATCTTCGTCGACCGGATCTTCGAGATCATCCGCGAGATCAACTCGCAGGGAACGCCGATCCTGCTCGTCGAGCAGAACGCGCTGATGGCGCTCGACGTGGCGAGCCGCGGCTACGTGCTCGAGACGGGCAAGGTGGCGCTCGCGGACGACGCGAAGAAGCTGAAGGAGAACGAGGACGTCAAGAAGACGTACCTCGGGGTCGCGGATTAGTCCGAACGAAAGCTGACGCTTTCGTTCGGCGGTTGGGTTCGGTCGCTTCGCGACAAAACGCCCGCGGGCAAGGCCCGCGCGCTTCTACGAGGGCGCTGCTCGGCGCCTGCCGCTGCCGTGCGGGCGCGGGCGCTACACCGTCCGGGCCCGCATCAGTTCGGCCGCCCGCTAGCGGGGCTTCGCCCTTTCTAGCGGTCGGCCCTAATTCGAAATCACGACCGGCGGACGAGCAGCGGAAAGTAGGGCGGGGAAAGCAAGAACCCGACGCGGGGCGGGCGGTCGGTCCAGCCGCGGACCATGGTCAGTGCCGGCCCGAGCCCGTGGGTGGGAACGAAGCCGAGGGCACGTGCGGCGGCGGCATCGCGGCAGCCTGCAACGAGCACGTGCCCGACATGGGAGAGCGTCGGCGCGCAGCCCGTCCAGTCGGTGAACGGCAGCAGTGGGTGCACGGTGCGACCCGAGCGGTAGCGGTCGAGAGCGCGCGCGTCGTGCGCAGCGGTTTCCTCGGCGCGGGCGAGCGCCTGCGGCTCCGGACCTGCGCGCGCGGCGGCGAAGAACGCGCGGTACGGCTGCTGCGTCGGATGGGCGAAGCGGCGCTGCAACCGGCTCAGCAGCACGACCGTCCCGTTTTCCTTGACCGGAAAGCGGTCACGCCACAGCCGCAGCGCGAGTCCAAGCCCGAGATAGGAGACGAGCAGCGGATTCGGCCGCTCGCGCGGCAGGGTCGGCGTCGTCCGGGGAATGCCGATGCAGACCGCGTCGAGCTCGCCGTCGAGCGCAACCCCGCGCAGCTCGACGCCCCGGAGGAGAGCTTCGGCGTGCGCGACCGACGGCGGCCCGGCGAATGCGGCGGCGACCGTCCGCTCGAGCGGCAGGGACCGGAGGACCGCCGCGCGGATCCCGCCCGGCAGGACGCCGAACAGATGACGCAGCGGGGAGCTCGCGATTCGATCCAGCGCCTCGAGGTCGTACGGGTAGCCCCGCGCCGCACCGCCCGCACGCGGATGGTTCAACACGAGTGACGCCCCGATCAGCGGGACGCGCCCCGCGAGGGCCCGTTCCAGTGCGATGCCGGTGCGCCAGCCTTGCGATGCCGTCGTCTCGAGGAGCGACCAGGCGCCGGCGGAGCGCAGCGCCTCGCGGCTCGAGGCGCCGACGAGGGCCGCCGGACCGC
>JBASRJ010000033.1:0-4069 GCA_049273785.1 Gaiellaceae bacterium
GGATCGATGCCAACACAACCAACGCGGCCAACGCCGCAATGCCCGCCATGTACCGCATGATCCCGCTCCCCTCGCCCCGATGCCGATAAGCCGTAGGGAAATCGTTAACCCGTTGCCGCCCTGACGCCAGGATCTCGCGCGACCTCAGCACGAGCCAGGGCCAAAGTCGTGCCAGACTCCGTAGGCGTTTCGGCACCACTTTCGTGCGGCGTAGCACCCGCAGTCGTACACGTACGCGATTGCCGGGCCCCTCTGTTCGCCATCAGGCAGTTGGATCCAGCCGGCGACCCAATTCTTGCCGTAGTGGATCCCTTCGATGCGAATGAGGCCGGCGTCCCCGGTGGCGAGGCTCGCGGTGTAACCGTATTCCTTCCGATCCACCGTGGTGAACCTGCCCGAGATGGAGTCCCCGGCGAGTACGCCCGTCACGCGCATACTCCCTTTCGAGGTCAGGTCGAAGGTATCGCCGAACGCGAGGCCGTTGAACCACTCGTGAATGCTGATGTGGCCTTGCGTGCCGTCGCAGACGTAGGCCTGGATCCTCCGTCCGTCTTTGGTGAAGCCGATGAACGCGTTCGAGTTGGAGACACGCCCGACGTACTGGGGCGGGGCGGCTTGCGCTGTGCGCGAGCCGAGGAAGAGGTAACCGGCTGCGGCTCCGCCTATGGCCAATGTGGACGCGACCACTCCCGCGATCACGACGAGGCGTTTGCGTCCCGCTCTCATCGTTCGACCGCGATCGTTCCCGCGCGATGGAAGCCCTGTGTCTCGCCTGTATCGTCGGTTGCGAGCACTTGGACGTCGTAGCTGTGTCCGGCCGCCTTCGGCTTGAAGCCGAGCGTCACCTGCAAGGTGACCCGGTTGCCGGGCGGGCCGTCGACGGACGTGTCGGAGAGGTAGACCGTCGCGGCGTTGCTCTCGAGCTTGTTCGGACGCCCGGGAGCGAAGCTCGGGCCGGGCCTGCCGCTCTCCGGGTCGACGACGCTGAAGGTGCCGGGCGAGCCGGGGACCTCCTGGAAGCGGAGCCAGAGCGCAGTCTGTTCGTCGTCGAAGAACCGCAGCTGCAGCGTGTCGAGCGAGCGCCAGCCGCGCGGCGCCGGGACCGTCCACGTCAGGTTGTAGGTGCTGCGCTCACCGACGCGCGTCGTCGCCTCGGCGGGGGAGAGCGCCCACGTCCCGAGCTTGAACGTTTGCCGCGGCAGCTCGTACGCGCCGATGTCGCAGCGGGCGACGCCGTCCCCGTTTCCGTCCACCGGCCGGCTCACCCCGTTTTGGCTAAGCGGGGCGCATTGCGTGTTGCCGTCGCCGTTGCCAGGGTTGCCGCTGTCGATCGCGGGGCTGGGACCAAGCTTGGTGTCTCCCAACAGCAGCGCGTGCGTGAAGGTCGCCCCGCCGTTGGCCCGCAGAGGGCCAAGTCGAGGATCGCGTCCGGTGATGTTGCCGAAGTCGACGTGATCGAGCGTGCAGCCGCTCGTATTTTCGACCAGGTTGTAGGCCTGACCCGACGGCCCGCCATCCAGTGTGCCGAAACAGTCAGGGAACGTCGACGACGCGCTCGCATCGACGTTGTCAGCGACGATCGTGCCGACGGCCGAAACCACGCCGCCGGAGACGTTGGAGATCCCGCCGCCGTCGCCGCTGCCATCGCTATCGCTGTCCGCGACATTGTCGGCGACGGTAACGTTGTTCAGGTCCACCGTACTGAGGTTGTAGATCCCACCGCCGTGCCGAGCGGCGGCGTTCGTGCTGATCGTGCTGTTCCGCGCGCTCAGCGATCCTGAGCCGGCGACCACATAGATGCCGCCGCCATCACCACCGGCGCTGTTCTGGCTGACCGTACTGCTAGTGAGCGTCAGGCTCCCAGACGTCATTATCCCTCCGCCTATCCCTTCGGCACCCAGGGCCCGGTTGAGGCTGACAGTGCTTTGCTGAACTGTCAGCGTGCCGCGGTTGGCAATACCGCCGCCGTTGGCAATACCGCCGCTGTCGTTGTCCGTCGCGGTATTGCCAGTGACGGTGCTGTTTACGATCCGCATCGTGCTGTCATTGCCAATACCGCCGCCGGTGTAGCGAGCCGTGTTGTCGCTGATCGTGCTGTCCCGCACGGTCATTTCACCGTTGTTGGTGATGCCGCCGTTGTAGGTTGCTGAGTTGTGGCTGACCGTGCAGTTCTCTACGCTCAGCCGGCTCCCGAACCTATTTCGGATGCCCCCTCCAGCTTCAGGAAGCCCAGGCAGCCGCGTGATGTTGCCGCCTCGGATGTCAAGCCCGGTTAGCCCAGTATTGGAGATGTCGGCCTGGACGTCGAAGATGCGGTCGTTCCAAAAGAGCGCGCCCTGAACGACTGCGCGGCCGCCGGGAACAAAGATGTTCGTACCGCTGCCAAGATCGAGGTCGCCTGTCGCGGCCCGGTCCTCCCCTGGACCGAAAACGGTCAGGGTGTAGGTAGCGCCTGCAAGCAGGTTGATGTCGGCGCCGCCCTCTAATGCGTTCGCCTGCTGGACAGCGGCGCGCAGGCTGCAATCACCCGCCGCAGTCAGGCAGAGGCCGTCGAGGAGATTCGCGTCCGGCGCATCAACAGTGCTGCCGGCGGTGAAGGTCGTGAAGAGAGTGGCCGATGCTGGCTCCGCGGCCGCGAGCGCGGCGCAAACCACCGCGGAAGCGAGGAGGTAGCGCTTCCAACCGTGGACGGCCATCAGCGTGGTGCGCTTTCGACTGGGACCACGCGCGCGGTGTCACGCAGGAGCTTTGGCACGAGGTTCCAGGCCTCTTCTTCCGCAGCGAGCTCCACGAGGATCCACGTCGTGTGCGTTCCTGCACCGCAACCCCGGTAGGCGCGAAGCGGTTCCCCGTCGCCCTCGACCGGCGCACCCGAACACTCCTCCGGCGAGTGTGGAACTTCGATGAGGTACTCACGCACCAGCGTCCCTTCTTCGGCGACTCCGGCGTTGTCCCCGCGCTGTGCGGAATCCGCGTCCGGCTCGCGAAGAACCTACGACGGGCGGGACGGGCCTGAAACTCCCGAATCAGTGCTCTTTGAGCGACCCTCCGGGGGCAGTTTGCGCGCGAGCTCGGTCCGGGAGCGGATGCCGAACTCGCGATAGATGCGCTTGAGGTAGGCCTGGACTGTGTTGACGCTCAGGTACAGCGTGGCTGCGATCTCTCGGTTGGTGAGCCCGTCGGCCGCGAGCGCCGCGACCCGCTCCTCTGTCGGCGTCAGTCCTGCCGTTCTGGGCGCTCGACCGCCGATCCGGCGGAGCTCCTCGTCGGTGCGTGCGACCCAGAGCGGCGCACCGAGCTCGGAAAAGATCTCGCGAGCGCGCATCAGGCTCTCGCGAGCCGCGCGCCTCCGCCTGAACCGACGTTGCACCCGACCGAGCGCGAGCAGCGTCCGAGCACGCTCGAACGGCTCCGGCAATCGTTCGTGTTCGGCTAGGGCGACTTCGAATGCAGCGACGGCGTCGTCCTCGTTGCCCTCGGCGGCAAGCACGAGGCCGCGGCAGCGCGGAAGCGCCGCGCGGGTCCAGGCACGGTCCAGAGGGACCATCCGCCGCTCCGCGAGTCGGTCGACCAGAATCTCCGCTCCTCGAATATCGCCAAGCGCGATGAGCGCCTCGATTTCGTCGGCAAGGAAACGGAACCAGCCGTTTTCGGCGATCTCTGCGGTTAGCTGGTCAGAGAGGGGCTTAAGGTAGGTAAGGGCGCCACTGGGATTCGCGAGTGAGAGTTCGATGAAGCCGAGGACGGCGCGATGACCGCCGAACACCGGGCCGATGCCGAGCCGGTCTGCCTGCTCCATTCCCGTGGCGGCAAGCTCACGAGCAGCTTCGACATGGCCGCGGAGCGCCTGGATCAGCGTCAACGGCCACGAGTGGTAGACAGGCAAGAATCCGTCGCGGACGGCCATGTCGTACATCTCGTGGGCGTACCACTCCGCCTCGTCCCATTTGCCGGCGCGCCGCTCGACGAGCGTCAGATGCTCGAGCAGCGTCGGCAGCGAGCTCTCGTCACCCCGGTCGCGCGCGCGCCGATACTCCGAGAGGAACTGGGCGCGCGCGTCGTCGAGGGC
>JBASRJ010000041.1:0-25779 GCA_049273785.1 Gaiellaceae bacterium
GGCGAAGGCCGGCCGCTTCCGCCTTGTCCGCCGCGACTGAGCGTCCCGCCCGTGCCGGCCGCGGGCCGCGCGCTCCGGCGAAGCTCAGCCGCGCGGACTGGATCGCCCTCCTCAGGCGCGGGTTCGCCCGGTTCATGGCGGACGACTGCATGGGCCTGTCCCAGCAGGTTGCGTACAGCTCGCTGCTGGCGATCTTCCCGGCGCTCGCAGGCCTGATGGGCTTCCTAGGCGTCTTCCACCTGTACGGGCCAGTTTTGAACGCGCTCGAGGGGACGGTGCCGCACAGCGTGATCACCTTCGTGCGGTCGATCCGCTCCGACACCCGCGGCAGCGCGACGACGGCGGCCTTCGCGATCGGGTTGATCGGCGCGCTCTGGGCCGCGAGCGGCGCAACCGCTGCCGTGATCAAGGCGGTGAACCGCGCGTACGAGCGGCAAGAGACGCGGCCCTTCTGGAAGGTGCGCGGGATCGCCGTCCTCCTCGTCCTGCTGACGGGATTCGCGTCGGCGCTCGTCCTCGTCCTGATCGTGCTCGGGGGAGACCTCGGCAAGGTGATCGGCCGGCAGAAGGGCGTCGGCCCCGCCTTCGACGTGGTCTGGGGCGTTCTGAGGTGGCCGATCGCGTTCGCCGCGATCCTCTTGTTCTTCGCGCTCGTCTACTACTTCGCGCCGAACGTCGAGCAGCGGAACTGGAAGTGGATCACGCCGGGATCGCTGATCGGCAGCGTGCTCTGGCTCGTGCTGTCCGGGCTGTTCCAGCTGTACGTCACGTACGCGGGCCACTACTCCAAGACCTACGGGACGCTCGCCACTGGCGTGATCCTGCTCCTTTGGCTCAACTACTCCGCGATGGCGCTGCTCTTCGGCGCCGAGATCAACTCGGAGCTCGATCGCCAGGCGGACATCGCCGCCGCCGGTGGACCTAGCGCGGGCCTCGTGGGTAGGGCGACGAGGAGACGCTAAAGCTGCCCCGCAGCCCCTTGTGCCGGTCCGACCGGTAGACGTAGTTCCCGCCCGAGAGCGTCAGCTTCCAGGTCGCGCGCCCACGGAAGTGGACGCCCGTCGCCTTGTTCACGCCCTGGCCCGTCAAGTGGAAGTTGTCCGTCCGTGAGCGGTCGTTGACGGTGATCACGACGTCGCTCGAGCCGGCGAGAACCGACAGCTTGCTGCCGTCGGCGTAACGAAGCGAGATCTTGCGGCCCGGCCCGACCGTGCCCGCGAGCTTCGTCGGCGGCGGCGGGGCAGTCACCGTGCCGACGGTGAAGTTCCCCTTCATGAGGCTCGAGTGCGCGTCGCAGACGTAGTTGTAGGTCCCGTCGGTGAACGTGACCGTCCACGTCGCCTCCTGCTTCGCCTCGACCGACGTGGCCTGGTCGACTCCCGGACCCGTGAGGTGGAAGTTGTGGAACTCGGACAGATCGTGAACCTTGATCGTGTACGTCCCCGCGTCGAGATGCGTGACGCGGGCGCCGCTTGCATCCTGCAGCCTGATCGAGAACGCGTCGTTCGCGCCGACGAAGGCTTCGAGCATCGGGTTGTCCGCGTGCGCTGCAGCGGCCGGAAGAAGGAGCGCGGCGAGGCAAGCGCCGAGGACGGCGAGACGGAGGGACATCGATCTTCCCTTACGCGCCTGAGCGCCTTCCGGATTGCCGCCGGTGAGAGGGGCGGCGTGTCGGCCGCCCCTCGATCGGGCGAAGAGGGTGCTTCCTAGACCGTGGCGCGGGCGGAGCGTCGAAGCCCGACGCCGAGCGCGATCAGGGCGAGCGCGATCGCCGCCGCCACCCAGAGCGGGAAGCCCGTGAACGGCAACGTGCCCTGGCCGACCGTGGTCAGCGCGCCGAGAACGCCGCCGACGTAGCCGGTCTCCCCGGACCTGGTCGCCGTGACGCCGAGGACGCCACCGTTCGGCGTGGACGCGCCCGCTGCTGCCGATGTGCCGCCGACGTGAGTGGTCGAGCCGGTTCCGGTTGCCGACAGCGTGGAGCTCGACGTCTGCGTCGTGGCCTTTGACGACGTGCTCGAGCCGACGCACTTCTTCTTGTTCGCGTGGCCCTTCAGCGCATGCACATCGACGCCGTGCGGATGGCCGCAGGTCACGACCTTGTGCGGCTGGCTGTTACCGGGCCCATAGAGGGTCGTGCCCGGAGCCGCGCCGTTCTGCGTCGCGATCTGCGCCGCTGTCTTCCCGTTCCCATACTTCTTCGATGCGTCCGCCTTACCGGCGGCCGGCGCCGAAGTCGGGCCCGTCGAGGTGCAGGTGACGCTCGAGCCCTTGCCACCCGTGACGCACGAGGTCCCTTTTGCCGTGTTGTTCGCCGGCTTCACACCGGTCTGGGACGGGGAGTTCTGGTTGCCGCCGCCCTTGCCCGGCTGGGTCGACGCCTGCGAGTCCTTGTTGTGGCCCGGAGCGTTTCCCGAGTTCCCGGGCGACGGGGTCGCGCCGGGAGCGGGCTGCGCCGCGGGAGTGGCCCGGGAACTGCCGTTGTCTTTCCCGTTGCCGTTGCCCGCGAGAGCCGAGCCGGTGAACGCCGCCAGGAGGATCGTCAGCACGACCGCGCTGAGCATCCCTGCGATGCGCTTGGTCATCTCGTTCTCTCCTCGTATCCGCCGCATGTGCCCGTAAGGGCTTTACAGCTCGTAAACGAGGAAATCAGGCGCCTGGTTACGGTTCGAGCAGATCTGCGGCGATTTCAGCGCGCCGTCGAGACACGAATCGACGTTCGAGGCTCTCCTTGAGACGGCCTGGCACGGGCCCTCGGAGGGTCAGGCCAAGGGCGATCAGCCCGAGCGCGACCCCGACGACGGCCCAGAGCGGAAAGCCGGTGAACGGGAGGGTTCCCTGCGCGACCACCGCCACCGAGGCGAGGACGCCGTGCAGGTTGCCACCGGTCGCGACGACTCCACCGGCGGTTCCGCCGCCCCCCTTGTGCGGAGTCGGAGGCGGAGTGGAGTGGGTCGTCGGCGGCGGCGTTACGCCCGGATCGTGTGGCGAGTCGCCCTTACAGGTGCAGTCCGTGGTGGGCGGCTTCGGCGACGGGTCGGGCGGCCGTACCGGCGGATCCTGGCTGCCGCAGGTCTTCCCCCCGGGATGGTTCTTGAGCGCGTGCACGTCGACGCTGTGGCGGTGGCCGCAGGTGACGACCTTGTGCGGCTGGCTGTTCCCCGGGCCGTAGAGCTTCGTCCCCGGCGCGGCGCCGTTCTGCGCCGCGATCTGCGCGGCCGTCTTCCCGTTCCCGTACTTCTTCGACGCGTCTGCCTTCCCCGAGGCGGGCGCCGAAATCGGACCGGTGGACGCGCACGTGACACCCGAGCTGTTCCCGCCGGTCGCGCACGACGTGTTCTTGGCCGTGTTGTTCGCCGGCTTCACGCCGGGCTGCGACGGCGAGTTCTGGTTGCCGCCGCCCTTGTGCTTGTCGCTGTTTCCGGGCGAGGACGTCGACGCGCCGGACGACCCGCCGGCCTGCACCGACGGCTCGGGCTGACTCGGAGGCTGCGCGTCTTTGTTGTGGCCCGGGGCATTCCCCGAATTCCCCGGTGACGGGGCCGTGGACGACGAGGACTCAGCTGCGGGAGGGACCCCGGCGTTGCTGTTCCCGTTTCCGTTGCCGTTTCCCTGCCCGTTCCCGTTCCCGTGGCCGTTGCCGGCCGACGCCGGGCCCGTGAAACCGGCCAAGGCGAGCGTCAGCACGGCGACGCCAAAGGTCCCTCTCCGCAGCTTGGTCATGCCCCCCACTCCCCCGTCCTCGGTACTGCTCTATCCCCCTATAGGGTGACTATAAGGAGGGAGGCGAAGCCTGACTATCCCTCGACCGAGTGGCGCTCCCTCACAGCATCAGGCGCGGAGCTCGGCCCCGAAGTCGCGCTCGAGCGCTTCGATCACACGGGCCCGGAGCGCGGCGGCATCCTCGTCGGTGAGTGTCCGCTCGGGGGACTGGAACGCGACCGAGAAGGCAATCGACTTCTTGCCCGCGGGGATCGGCGGATCGCGATAGTCGCTGAGGAACCGGACCTCCCGCAGCTCGGGCGCCGCGGCTGCGAGCGCGCCGGCGAAGAGCTCGCCGGCCGGCACATCCACGTCGACGACGAAGGCGAGCTCCTGGCGGACAACGGGATACCCGATCACGTCCTCGTACACGACGGGCTCGCGGACGCTCTCGAACAGCAGCCCGAGGTCGAGCTCCAGCACACCCCACTCCCGGTCGAGCTGAGTGGGATGCAGCTCGCCGACGATCCCGGCGCCCGTGCGAGCTGCACGCGCCGGATGCAACAGCGGATGCGGTGCGGCGGTGAAACGAAGCTCCGCCTTTAGCGCACCCGCGAGTGCGTCTGCGACGCCTTTCGCGCGCGCGTACCCGTGCGCCATGATCGCCGCGAGGTGCAGACGCTCGACGGGCAGGGGGCCGCCACTCGGTTCGTAGACGCGCGCGATCTCGAACAGCTCGATCCGCTCGTTGCCGAGCTCGAGGTTGCGGCGCGCCGCTTCGACGAGACTCGGGAGGAGCGCCGTCCGCAGGACCGCGAGCTCGACGGTGATCGGCTCACGCAGTCGCAGCGCGCCGGGGTCGGGGTCCTCCTCCACCAGCGACGGCGTGTAGACCTCCGAGAAACCGAGCCCGGTGAGGATGTCCTCGACGCGGCGGCGCAGTCGCTGGTCACGCGTCAGGCGGCCGAACATGGCGCGGCGGAGCGGGAACGTGAACGGGACGTCGCCGAGCCGGAAGCGCGCGACCTCTTCGACCACGTCCACCTCGCGCGTCACGTCGCGCGCTCGCCAGGTGGGAACGCTCACGCTTCCGTCGTCGACCTCGAACCCGAGGCGGCGCAGCCGCGCATGCTGCTCTTCAGCGGGAGTCTCGAGGCCGACGAGGTCGTCCGCGCGTTCGGGCCGGAACCGGACGACAGGCCGCGCCGGCAGATCGCCGTGCACGTCCACGTGGCCCGTCCAGTGCGCGCCGGCGAGCTCGACGATCAGCTGCGTGGCGAGCGCGGCCGCCTGCGGCGCCAGGTGCGGATCGACGCCCTTCTCCCAGCGATTCGATCCCTCGGTGCGGAGACGGAGGCGCTCGGAGGTGCGGAAGATCGTGTACGGCTCGAAGTTCGCGGCTTCCAAGAGGACGTCGGTCGTCGACTCGGTGATCTCGGTCTCCTCGCCGCCCATGATTCCCGCCAGGGCGACCGAGCGCTTCGAGTCGGCGATCATCAGATCGGTCGGCTCGAGCTCGCGGAGCTCGCCGTCGAGCGTGCGCAGCTGCTCACCTTTGCGCGCGCAGCGGACGACGATGCGTCCCTCCTTCAGCGTCGAGAGGTCGAACGCGTGCAGTGGATTGCCGAGCGCAAGCATCACGTAGTTCGTAACGTCGACGACGTTCGAGATCGGACGCATGCCCGCATCGGAGAGGCGCGTGCGCAACCACGCTGGGGAGGGGCCGACGTGCACGTCGCGGAACAGGCGGCCGATGTAGCGCGGGCAGCCTTCGAAGTCCTCCACGCGCACGTCGACCGGCTCGTCGCCTGCGACGCCCGGATCGCGTCCGGGGGGCGGCGACAGGTCGAGGTCGTACAGCGCAGCGACCTCGCGCGCGATGCCGTGGATCGACATCAGGTCCGGACGGTTGCCGGTGGATTCGATCAGCAGGATGTCCTCGGCGAGCGGCAGCGCATCGCTGAGCGGCGTTCCGGGCTCCCACTCGTCCGCGAGAACCATGATTCCCGTGTGGTCGGTGCCGAGCTCGACCTCGTCCTCCGCGAGGATCATTCCGTTCGAAAGCTGGCCTCGCAGCTCGGCGGCCTCGAGCTTGACGCCGTTCGCGAGGACCGCCCCCGGGAGCGCGACTGCGACCGTCGCGCCGGGACCGAAGTTCCACGCGCCGCACACGATCTGGCGCGGCTCGCCCTCGCCCACGTCCACCTGGCAGAGCTGCAGACGGTCCGCATTCGGGTGCTTGCCCGCTTCGAGCACGCGACCGACACGGAAGAAGCCGAGGTTGCCGTCGACGTCGGGGACGCCGCGGCGCGAGATCCCCTCGACCTCCGCGGAGGCGACGCTGAGCCGCTCAACCAGCTCGGGGAGCGCCATATCGACGGCGACGTACTCGCGGAGCCAGGAGACCGGAACTCTCATGAGAACTGCCTGAGGACGCGTAGGTCGGGTGACCAGAGCGGCCGGATCTCGGAGATCCCGAAACGAAGCTGCGCGGCGCGCTCGGGACCGCAGCCGAACGCGAAGCCGCTCCACTCGTCCGGGTCGACACCGACGTTCTCGAAGACGCGCGGGTCGACCATCCCCGCGCCGCCGAGCTCGATCCAGCCCGTGAACTTGCAGGTGCGACACCCCGTGCCGCCACAGACGCCGCAGGAGACGTCGGGCTCGATCGACGGTTCGGTGAACGGGAAGTAGTGCGTCCGGAACCGGACGCGCCGGTCGTCGCCGAAGAGCGCACGCATCACGTGCAGCAACGTCCCCTTCAGATCCGCGAGCGTGATGCCGCGGTCGACGGCGAGCCCTTCGAACTGGTGGAAGATCGGGAAGCGCGTCGGCGTGATCGCATCGCGCCGGTACACCCGTCCGATCGAGACCATGTACACCGGCGGCTCGCGCGACTCGAGCTGGTGGATCTGCGACGGGGACGTCTCGGTGCGCAGCACGACGTCGTCGGCGAGGAAGAACGTGTCGCGCGGCGAGCGGCTCGAGTGCGTCGGCGGGAACGCGAGCTTGTCGAAGTTGTACTCGACCGTCTCGACCTCGCGGTCGTCTCGGATCTCGTAGCCGAGCCCGAGGAAGGCGTCCTCGACGATCCGGCGGACCTGTGTGGTCGGATGGAGCTGACCGACCGGGAGCTCTTCGCCAGGCAGCGTCACGTCGAAGCCGTCCGACGACAGCGCGCGATCGAGCTCGCTGCGGTCGAGCTCCGCCTCGCGCCGTGCGAACGCCCCCTCGAGCCGCTCGCGGACGGCGTTGAGCGTCATGCCCGTCTCCCGGTCGCGGACGTTGCGCAGCGCCTGCTTCAGCTCGCTCTTCCGGCCGAGATAGCGCGTCCGCAGCTCTGTCAGCTCGGCCGGCGTCGATGCGGCTCCGACCGCCGCGAGGGCTTCCTGCTCGAGGGCCGCCGCGTCCACGGCGGCGACTGTAGCCGGTTCACGGTTCTTGCTCATGTGCTCCTTCGTCGCTGGTCGGGGTCAGAGGACGGCCCCGGCTCGACTAGCGGAGGTCGGCGCGCCGCGCGGGCGTCAGCGCCGGTCCCCGGCGAGCCGGGGCTCGGTAAACAGGAAGACGCGAGACGGCACAGCCATGCCAAAACGATACCTGTGTGCCGAAACTGTGACGATCCCAGAGGCAGGGACTGTCCCTGGGTCTCGTGCCGGAACCGTGACGAAACGTCCACAGGCAAGCCCGTACGACTCGATCGCGGAGCTCTACGACCCGTGGAGCGCCTCGGTCACCGAGGACGTCGCCTTCTACCTCGAAGAAGCGCGGCGGTCGGGCGGGCCAGTGGTCGAGCTCGGCGTCGGCACCGGCCGGATCGCCGTGCCGATCGCCGCCGACGGGATCCGCGTGCTCGGCGTCGACTCGTCGCGCCGGATGCTCGACATCTGCGCGCGCCGCGCCGCCCTGGCCGGTGTCGAGCTCGACCTGCGCGTCGGCGACCTGAGCGCCCCTCCGGTCGACGAGCGCGTCCCGCTCGTCATCTGCCCGTTTCGCTCGTATCTGCACCTCCAGACCGACGGCGAGCGGCGGCAGGCGCTCGCCGCGGCGCGTGACCTCCTCGTGCCGGAGGGCCGGCTCGTGTTCGACGTGTTCACACCTGGCGCGGGCGACATCGACGAGACGCACGACCGCTGGCTCGAGCGGGAGCCCGGCATCTGGGAGCGCGCCGTCTGGGACACGACGGCCCGGACTCTGACGCTCTCCGTGCGGGGCGCAGACACCGCGGAGACGACCATGGCGCTCGCCTGGATCGATCCGGAGGAATGGCGGGCCCTCCTCGGTGAGACGGGCTTCGAGGTCGACGAGTGCTACGGCTGGTTCGACCGCAGCCCGTTCACCGGCGGCGAAGACACGATCTGGGTGGCGCGCCGCTCAAGCTGACCGCCTCTGGGGCCGACAAACGGTCCCATGAACCACGACCCCCTTCTCATCTCGTTCTTCCTGTTCCTCGCGGCGATCGTCGTCTTCGCGCTCTGGCTGGCGGTGAACTACAACAAGCTCGTTCGGCTCCGGAACCGGGCCGACGCACTGTGGGCGGACATCGACGTCCAGTTGAAGCGGCGGCACGACCTGATCCCGAACCTCGTGGAGGTCGTCTCCGGGTACGCGACCCACGAGCGCGGCACCCTCGACGAAGTCTCCCTGGCACGGAACCAGGCCGTCGCGGCGACATCGCCCGCAGCGCAGGCGCAGGCGGAAAATCTCCTCACCGGTGCCCTCAGCAAGCTGTTCGCGAACGTCGAGCGGTATCCGGATCTGAAAGCCGAAGGCGATTTCCAGCGGCTCGAGACGCAGCTGTCGCAGATCGAGAGCGTGATCGCGATGTCGCGCCAGTCGTACAACCTCACCGTGCAGGCGTACAACAACGCGGTCGACACCTTCCCGACGAACATCGTCGCCTCGTTCTCGGGCTTCCAGGATCGGCCCTACCTGACCGCCGAGGAGTCCGACCGGTCTCTGCCGGAGATCCAGATGGACATCCCCGCGTCTCCGGCTGCGACGACCGCAGCCCGCTAAATCCCCGACGTCGATCGCCGGCGCGCGCGCTCGTACAGCGCGATCGCGCCGGCGGCGGCGGCGTTGAGCGATTCCGCGCGTTCCGCGAGCGGGATCGTCGCACGCTCGTCGCAGCGCGCTAGCACCTCTGCGGGGATTCCCTCGCGCTCCGCCCCGACCACGAACGTCGTGCCCGTGACGTCGGCAATCGACGCTCCGCCACGAGGGACGAGCGCGACCCATGGCCGCGGCGCGCCCTCGAACCGGATCAGCGGGACGCGGAAGAGCGCGCCCATCGACGCTCGCACGGCCTTCGGCCCGGTCGGATCGGCGCAGCCGTCCGAAAGCGCGACGAACGCCGGGCCGAGCGCATCCGCGGTGCGGATCAGCGCTCCAACGTTGCCGGGATCGCCGACGCGCCACAGCGCGAGCCCGACGGGCGGCAGCTCTGCGACCGGCAGGTCATCGCGGCGAAAGATCCCGAGGACTCGCGGGGGATGGCCGAGCGTCGAGACGTCCGCGAGCAATTCCGGCACGACGTTCTCGCCGGCGACCAGCAGCTCGACCGGCTCGACTCCCGCCGCCCGCGCAGCGTCGACGAGATCCTCACCCTCGCAGACGAAGAGGCCGAGCTTCTCGCGCTGGCGCGCCGACGCGAGCCGGCGAACGAGCTTCAGGGTCTGGTTCTCAGCCGAAGTAATCAAGCCACTCTCCGTGCGGGCCCATGCGCGCGACGACGCGACCGTCCCGCTCGGGCCACAAGGCGACCTCGAGCGGAGGCCCGTCGCCGGCCTCGTCCTCCTCGTCCCAACGCTGCATCGAGATCCACCCGAGCGGCGCAACTTGCGCTGCGTCGCGAAGACTCGTTCGAACCCGGTCGTAACGGTCGCGGTCGAGGTAGAGCGTGGACGCGGTCTGGAACACGACGGTGAGCCCCTCGGGATCGCGGTCGGCGAGCAGCTGCGGCAACAGCTCGACGTAGTCGCCGCGAATGAGCTCGGGAGGATCGGCCCGCAGCACCGCGATCGCGCGGCGCAGCCGCTCGAGCCGATGCCACTGGTCGGCCCACACGAACGACGTCAACAGGCGCACGCCCTCGTCGGTCGTCACGTCGACCGGATTCAGATCGATGCCCCGACGGCGACCGATCTCGACCTCCACCGCGAGCAGTTCCCCCGGAACCGCGCCGCGCTCTTCGCCCGCCAGTACCACCGCCGCGTCGCCCGGCCCCCAGGCGCCGTTCCGATACCGGTAGGCGTATCGGTCGAACAGGAGATTGAGGCCGGCGCTCGGACCGAGCTCGAGGAGGTCGAGCCGGCGGCCGCTCGCGCGCGCGAGGTCCAGGAACGCCGGCAGGAGCGCGAAGCAACGCTGGACCTCGTTCGTCTGCACGTCGTGCTCGGCGACGAACCGCGCGAGCCAGTCGCGGTATAGCGAGACGACCTCGTGCGTTGCCGACCAGGGGTCGATCCCGTCGGAGAGTGCGAGGTAGTGCAGCCCGCCGAGGATCCGGATGGGCACGTCCCACCGGACGTCGCCGACAATCTCGCCGACGCTCGAATCCTCGGCAAGGCGCCGGCAGACCTCCGCGTACAGCCTCGAGCCGCTCTTCTCGCAGGCGTCCGCCTGCCGGAGAAACGCCTCTGCGAGGTCTTCCCGCAGGCTCAGGCTCGTTCGAGCGCCGACTTCGCCTGCTCGGCGAGCGCGCCGAACGCCTGCGGGTCGCTCACGGCCAGCTCGGCTAGCACCTTCCGGTCGAGGTCGATGTTCGCCTTCTTCATCCCGGCGACGAACTGGTTGTAGGAGAGGCCGTTTGCGCGCGCCCCCGCGTTGATCCGCATGATCCAGAGACGCCGGAAGGTGCGCTTCTTGTTCTTGCGGTCGCGATACGCGTAGGTGAGCGAGTGGTCGACTTGCTCCTTCGCGTAGCGGTAGGAGCTCTTCTTGAGCCCCCAGTAGCCCTTCGCCTGGCCGAGGACCTTGCGGCGCTTTTTGCGCGCGTGGACGGAACGCTTGACGCGCGGCATCAGCGGCCACCGTTTCGTCCGAACAGCTTCCGCACCGCCCGCGCGTCCGCACGTGACACGGGATGGTCCTTGCCGAACGCCCGCTTGCGCTTAGGCGACTTCTTTCCCAGGTTGTGGCTCTTCATCGCGTGTCGGCGCAGCAGCTTGCCGCTCGCCGTTACCTTGAACCGCTTCTTGACGCTGCTGGACGTTTTCGTTTTCGGCATCTCTCTTGACTCCCGCGTTCTTCGTTGGGCCGAGCACCATGACCATGTTCCGCCCGTCGAGGATCGGCTGGGACTCGATCTGTCCGATCTCCCCCACGTCCTCCGCCAGCCGCATCAGCAGGTCCCGCCCGCGCTCCGGATGCGACGTCTCCCGTCCACGGAACATGATCGTGACCTTGACCTTGGCGCGCTGGTTGAGGAAGCGCTCGACGTGGCCCTTCTTCGTCTTGTAGTCGTGAACCCCGATCTTCGGCCTGAGCTTGATCTCCTTGACGTTGATCTGCGTCTGGTGCTTGCGTGCGAGCTTGGCCTTCTGCTCCTGCTCGTACCTGTACTTCCCCCAGTCCATCACCTTGGCGACGGGGGGATCCGCCTGCGCCGCGACCTCGACCAGGTCGAGGTTCTTCGAGAAGGCGTACTCGAGGGCGTCGCGCGTGGGTTTGATGCCGAGCTGCTCGCCGCCTTCGCCGATCAGCCGTACCTGCGGAGCCCGGATCGCCTCGTTGATGCGATCCTGCGGCTGCTGGGGCATGCGGTCGGGAGGGCCTGGGCGTCTCCTCGGCCTCAAAGAGCAATCACCAAGCTAGCTTCGATCCTTTCTCTGGAATGACAAAACCGCTGCAAGCAGCGGCCCGGTTCCTCGTCGTTCACGACTCGGTTCAACCGTCCCGGAGCTCAATCGCTCGGGCGGTGAGGAACGTGGGCGCTCCTGCTTGGCAGAGCTACAGGGTAGCAAGCTCCGCCCGGAGCTTTTCAAGGCCCAGCGTGGCCTGATCCCCGCCCCGCTTCCGGATCGCCAGCGACTCGTCCGATTCCTTGTCCCCGTAGACGATCACGTACGGGATTTTCTCGAGCTCGGCATCCCGGATCCGGCGACCGACCGTCTCGTCCCGGTCGTCGACGTCGACGCGGTACTCGCCGAGCTGGTCGCGAAGCCGGTCGGCGGCGGTTCGATGATCCTCCCCGACCGGGATCACCCGGATCTGCACCGGCGCGAGCCAGAACGGGAACGCGCCGGCGTAATGCTCGATCAGGATTCCCATGAAGCGCTCGAGCGAGCCGAGCAGAGCCCGGTGGATCACGACGGGGTGGTGCTCCCGGTTGTCGGGCCCCATGTACGTGAGGCCGAATTGCATCGGCATCTGGTAGTCGAGCTGGATCGTTCCCATCTGCCACGAGCGGCCCAGCACGTCGGTCATGTGCAGGTCGATCTTCGGCCCGTAGAAGGTCCCCTCTCCCGGACTGATCACGTACTCCATGGCATGCCGCTTGAGCGCCTGCTCCAGCGCACTCTCCGCAACATCCCACTGCTCATCCGTCCCCAGTCGCTTGTCGGGTCGCGTGGAGAGCTCCGCTCGGGCCACCAACCCGAACCGGTCGTAGAGGCTCTTCGCGAAGTCGATCATCCCGTCGATCTCGTCCTGGATCTGGTCCTCCGTGACGAAGACGTGCGCGTCGTCCTGCGTGATGTGGCGGACGCGCAGAAGGCCGTGAAGCGTCCCGCCCGGCTCGTCTCGATGCAGAGTCGACGACTCCGCGTACCGGATCGGCAAGTCGCGGTACGACCTCAGCTCGGAGCCGAAGAGCAGCATGTGGCCGGGGCAGTTCATCGGCTTCAGCGCCATCCGCTCCTCGTCGCCCGTCTCGACGAAGAACATGTTCTCCTTGTAGTTCTCGTAGTGCCCCGACGTGATGTACGTCTCGATGTCGTAGAGCAGCGGCGTCTTCACCTCGGAGTAGCCGCGTTTCAGGTTCTCGCTCCGGCGCAGATCCTCGAGTGCGTTCCAGATCACCATCCCTTTCGGGTGCCAGAACGGCGAGCCGGGCGAGTGCTCGCTGAGGTGGAAGAGGTCGAGCTGCCGGCCGAGTCGGCGGTGGTCGCGCTTCCGGGCCTCCTCGAGCTGCGTGAGGTACGCGTCGAGATCGTCCTTCGAGTAGAACGCCGTCCCGTAGATCCGCGTCAGTTGCGTGTTCTTCTCATCGCCGCGCCAGTACGCGCCGGCGAGGCTCGTCAACTTGATCGCCTTGATCGGCTTCGAGTTCTGCAGGTGCGGGCCACGGCAGAGGTCGGTGAAGTCGCCCTGCGTGTAGATGGAGATCGGTCCCTCCGCCGTGTCGACGAGCTCGACCTTGTAGGGCTCGTTCTCCTCGAGGAAGCGCTGCTTCGCCTCGGCGGCAGACACCTCTTCGCGCTGCCACTCGCGTCCTTCTTCGAGCTCGCGCATGATCTCCGCCTCGATCTTCGGCAGATCCTCCTCGCCGATCGGCTCCGGGAACTCGAAGTCGTAGTAGAAGCCGTTCTCGATCGGCGGGCCGATCGCGATCTTCACGCCGGGGTAGAGACGCCGGACGGCCTCGGCGAGCAGATGCGCGGACGAGTGTCGGAGCACGGCGAGCGCATCGGGGTCCTGTTTGTCGCGCGTCGTCAGGATCTGGATCGGCTGGCCGTCCTCGAGCGGCAAGCGCAGGTCCTGGACGCGGCCGTTCGAGCGCACGAGCACCGCCTGCTCGGCGAGCTTCGGCCCGATCGCGCGCGCCGCGTCGAGCCCCGTTGCGTCGTCGGGAAGTTCGAGTTCGGACTGGTCCGGAAGGACGACCTTCATGAGTACGCAGGATACGGAACAGCCCCGCGAGGACGACAGAAACGAGGAGCTCGACGAGTCGCCCGTCCCGGATCCGACGGAGAGGGAACCAAGCCCAGACGACGATCCGGAAGCGGACTAACTCTCGAACTCCATCAACAACCAGGGCTCGGCATGCTCCTCGTCCGGCGGCCGCTGCCCTACAGGAACGAAGCCGGCGCGCTCCCAAGCACGAACCGCAGCCTGGTTCGAGACGTACGGGTCGACCGTGATCGGGGCCCAACCTTCCTGCTCGTGAAGCTGCAGACCGAGCGCGCGAGCGGCGTCGGGCCCGTAGCCGCGGCCTCGAGCATCCGGGATGAGAAACATGTCGAGCCCACCGCTCCGGCCTGTCCCTCTCCACGCCTGGAGGTAGCCGACCGGCCGGCCCTCGACCTCAACGATGTACGCGTCTACATCGCTCCGCGCGAGCCGACCCAGTATCTGCTCGCGCGTGAACGTCTCGCCGTCCCAGTAGCGGGCGACGTCCGGATCGGCGTGCCAGTGCACGAGGAGGTCCGCGTCGTCCTCCGTCGCGCGTCGGACCTCGGTCAGCGTTCCTCGTACTCGAATTCCCACATCGTCTCCTCGTGGGGACGAACGCCGCCGGCGGCGCGATACAGCCGCATCGCAGGCTCGTTCTCGCGGTCGGCCAGCACCCACCCTGCGCGGATCCCCCGCGTCCGTGCGAGCCCGTCGAGCTCCTGCAACATGGCGGCGGCGAGCCCGCGGCGACGATAGGGCTCCGCGACTTCGACCTCGTACAGGAAGAGCTTCGACGGATCGCCGTGACGGCGCAGCAACTCGTACGCAAGGACGAACCCGATCGGCTCGTCGCCGTCGAAGGCGACGAGAAAGATCGTCCGATCATCGCCCAGCAATTCCCCTGCTCGCGCGGGACTTTCCCGCGTCGCCAGACGTTCGACGACGTGTTCGTCTCCGGGTCCAAGGCGACGAATGTTCACAGTGCGAATGTGGCTTGAAGGGCCAATCAGGTCCGGTTTGCAGCGATTCCTCGCGCGACCTGCGCCCTACCGCACGTCATCGTCCACAGTTTCCACAACGGCATCGCGGAATTCCACAGGTGCGCGCAACCAGTAGCTCTCGCGCATCCATTCGAGCGCCGTTTGCAGCGATTCTTCGTCGGTGACGCGTGCAGTTATCCACCCGTACCGCCCGACGTAACTCGCGCGACGCACGTGCGGGAGCATCAGCGCGATCTCGCGCTCCTCGGGCGTCAACTTCACTGTCAATTCGCACTCGCATTTATCGTCACGATGCGTCATCATCGCGAACAGCTTGTTGTCGCCCACCTTGAAGACCGGGAACCCCCACGGCGAATCTTCGTATGTCGACGGGAATGACAGCGCAAGCGCGCGTATGCGGTCCGAAGCACACGTCATGATGCAATTGTGTCGTTTCGGCGTGCACGGCGCAGGGAACCGTCGCGGCGAAGGCGGCAAGGAGGAGACATGGGTCAGAGCATCCGGGACATCATGACTTCGAACCCACAGACGGTCGAGCAGGGCAAGACGGTCGTCGCTGCGGCACGAATCATGAAGCAGGAGGACGCAGGTGTTGTGCCTGTAACAGCGAACGGACGCCTGACCGGCATGGTCACCGACCGCGACATAGCGATCCGTGTCGTTGCTCAATGCAAGGACCCGAAGTCGATCACCGTCCGCGAGGTTGCATCGATGGATCTCGTCACCATTGATCCCGAGCAGGATCTCGACGAAGCTGTGCATCTGATCGCAAAGCATCAGGTTCGTCGCCTGCCGGTGGTCGAGGAGGACGGCCGGCTGGTGGGGGTCGTCGCACAAGCCGACGTCGCCCGCCAAGGGGACGACACGAAGACCGGCCAGGTCGTACAGGAAATCTCCGACTAGGAGGGCTCATGGAGAGTTACCCATTCAGCAGTACGTCGGAGCCGCCCGAGCAGCAGGAATCGCCGGGCGAGCCGACGCAGGAAGTGCAGCAACAGCCCGAGGAAGAAGGCGTGGAGAAAGTCCGCGCCGCACGGCCGCGCCGCCGGCGCAAGGCCGCCTCGACAGCTCGTACTACACGCAAGCGTACGGGCACCCGCCGGAAGAAGGCGACAACGGCCCGGAAGAAGACGGGCACGCGGAAGAAGGCGGGCACGCGGAAGAAGGCGACAACAGCCCGGAAGAAGACGGGCACGCGCCGGAAGACCACCGCCCGCAAGACGGCCACGCGCCGCAAGAAGAGCACGACGTCGCGCGCCCGCAAGACCGGCACGCGCCGCAAGAAGGCCACGACCGCCCGGAAGAAGACGGGCACGCGCCGCAAGGCAACCGGCGCACGCAAGAAGACGGCCACGCGTCGCAAGACGACGGCCCGCAAGAAGACCGGCACGCGGAAGAAGGCGACGAGCGCCCGGAAGAAGACGGGTACCCGCCGCAAGGCGACGGGCGCCCGCAAGAAGACGGCCACGCGTCGCAAGAGCACGGCTCGCAAGAGCACGGCTCGCAAGACCACAGCTCGCAAGGCCGGCACGCGCCGCCGCACGACGCGGCGCCGCGCCAAGAAGTAGGAACAACGTCCTCCTGAGAAGAGAGAAAGGCCCCGCGATCGCGGGGCCTTTCTCTTTGTAGAGCCGCCCGCTCGGGCTAGGGCCGGGCGAGCGTGATCGGCGGAGTCGTGAACGTCTCCCAGTCGGCCGCGTTGTTCTCGTTGCCGAGCGCCTTGAGAATGCTCAGCTTGAGGCGGTACGTGCCGTTCGGAAGAACCTTCCGCTTGTTGTTGCCGTTGTCCTGACCACGCATCCCGTCCCAGTCGAACTCGAAGAAGCTCGTCAGCGTCGAGTTGCGCGAGAGGAACTGCTCCTTGTCCGCGTAGTTGAACACCGGGTGGACGAATGAGCCGTTCGCATTCAGCACCTGGACGTTCATCCGCCGGACCTGGTGGTTGAAGTGGAACAGGATGATCGGGATGTCGCTGCCCTGCATCGTGAACGTCCCACCAGAGGCGCCGATGCGCTGGGCGCCGCCGATGTTGGCACGACCGGCGCAGGTGATCGTTGCCCCGGTCTTGACCTGCACGAGCGCCGGGAACGCGCAACCCGCATCGGTCAGCACCTGGATTGCCTGGTAGTCGCCCTTGAAGCCGACCCACGGAACACGCAGCACCTGGCCGCCGCCCTGTGGCGTCAGCTTGAGGTAGCCGTCATAGAGACCGCCGTCGGGCAACGTCGGATCCGCAGTGATCGTCACCGCGACGTTCGCAGATCCGCCTGCCGGAACCGTGACCGACGAGGGCGAGAACGTGACGTTGTTGGAACCGATCTCGAATCCGAGCGTGAACGTGTCCGGATCCGTGCTGATCGCGTCGATGTTCGACAGGTTGTACGTCACCGCCGTCGACCCGTCGTTCCGGATCGAGAGGGTGCGCGTGCCTCCCGTCCCTTCACCCAGTGAGAGCTTGCTGGGCGTCACCGATGAGGTCGCCAGGATCGCATCCGCGATCTGGACGAGCCCGGCGCCCTGACGATAGGTCTCGTCGAGGAATCCGAACCTCGCGCCGAGCGACCAGAGCCCCGGCTTCGCCGTGTTTCTCATTGCCGTGGCGACCGCCGACGGGCTCGAGCCGGGATGCGCCTGGAGATACAGCGCAGCCGCGCCCGCCACGTGCGGCGAGGCCATGGACGTGCCGCTGATCGAGTTGTGACCGCTGAACTGCTGGTGCGGCCAGGTCGAGAAGATCTGACCGCCGGGTGCGGACACGTCCGGCTTCAATCCCAACTCGGCATCGGTGCCGTAGGAGGTGAAGTCGGACAGCAGGCCGGCTGTTGCGATCGGCGTCTCGACGTTCTGATTCGTCCATTCGAAGGGGACGCCCGCGAGCGCGGCCGTGTAGACCGAGTCGCCGTCGGCCTTCGAGATGATCACGACCGGGACGGTGATCGGCGGGCTGCCGGCCACCGTCGGCGAGACCGGCGTGGCCACGTTGTTGAACAGCACGACGCCGACCGCACCGGCCGCCATCGCGTTGGACGCCTTGACGTAGAAGGTGCAGGTGCCGCGCTGGATCATTGCGATCTTGCCGGCGAAGAAACCGCTCGGGAAGGCTGCGCACCCGATCTTGTTCGTCGTCGGAGCAGCCAGGATCGTGTAGGAGCCCGACCGAGGCGGCTCGGGCGCACCGGCGGCAGCCACGTACCCGAAGAGGTTGCCGTTGATCTTCAGACCGGGGCCCGTTGCCTTCGTGTTGTCGACCGACGCGACGCCGATCACGTTCGAGCCGACGCCCGGGGCGCCTGCCGAATAGAGACCATTGGCGCCGCTGTTGCCAATCGATGCGACGACCACGACACCTGCGTCGGCGAGGTTGCTGGCGGCCTGCGCGGTCGGCGCCTCCGGCCACGTGTTGAAAGCGTCGCCGATGCTCATGTTCAGGACGTTCGCGCCGTCCTTCAGCAGCATCTCCATCGCCGCGATCATCGTGTCGTCGTCGGTGGAGCCGTTGCAGCCGAACACGCGATACGCGTAGATCGTCGCGCCCGGTGCGACACCCGTCACCTGACCAGCGTGACCGCGACCGTCCGCGGCCGCGATGCCGGCGACATGCGTGCCGTGGCCCGCGTCGGAGGTGCCGGCGCCCGGCTGGTTCGCCCGCGCGTCAGCGACGTTCGGATCGCACGGTGCCGGATCCCCGTCAGGGTGCGGGGTCGGCGAATAGGTGGAGTCGGCCGGATTGGAATCGAAGTTGTCGCCGACGAGGTCGAAGCCCTTCGCGACCTTGCACCCGGAGCCGAAGCAGCCGCCGAGCTCCGGCAGCGTGTAGTCGACGCCGCTGTCCATGATGGCGATCTTCACGCCCGTGCCGTCGTAGCCGAGCTCGTTCTGAACAACGTCCGCACCGATCATCGGGTTCGAGTTCGCGTCGTTGGGATTCCCCTGCGACACGGGCTCCGGCCCGATCGAGACCGGCTGGACCGGATAGACGGCCTTGACGCCCGGAACCGAATGCAGCGCCCCGACCTGAGACGGCGACACGCTGACCGAGAAGCCGTTCCACAGCGTGCTGAACGAGTACCGCTCGGTGTACTTGATGCCGGCGGCCGCCGCGTTGGCCTTGAAGGCGTCGTGCTCGGCCTTGAGCTTCGAGGCGCTCGTGCCCTTCACCGACGGTGGACTGTTGAGCTCGACGAACCAGGCGGTCGGGCTCTCGTTTCCCCCGCCGGTCGCCGCGGCCACCGGGCGGTCCGGTGTCACCGACGAACCGGCAAAGGCTGGACTGACGAGCACGCCGACTGCACAGAGCAACGCAACGGCGAGCCACAAACTCCTCTTATGCATCCCTCTCCCCTTCGATTGCTTTCGTGAGCGCCCCACCGACAGGCAGAGCCGCCTGAGACCCCATCTCGGACGTCCATGATGTTCCCTCGATATACGGGTCTATGTCAAGGGAATCCGGGGGCACAGTAACCGCAAACTAGATGAACCGCTGACAAGCGAGGCTTCGCAGCTAGAGCCCGCGCGTGGAACGGACTCGTCGGCGTCGGCGCCTGGCCTGCTCAGCCGCGGGCCGTCTCGACCCGCTCCAGCTCGAGCCGGCGGAGTTCGATCCGCCGGATCTTGCCGGTGAGCGTCTTCGGGAGATCGCCGACGAACTCGACACGCCGCGGATAGGCGTAGGCCGACAGCCGCTCCCTGACGAAGGCCTTGATCTCGTTCGCGAGGTCGTCCGAAGCGTCGTAGCCGGCGGCGAGCACGATGAACGCCTTGACGACGTTGCCGCGAAGCTCGTCCGGCGAGGCGACCGCCGCGGCTTCCTGGACTGCAGGATGCTCGAGACACACGGATTCGACCTCGAACGGCCCGATCCGATAGCCGGCCGCGATGATCACGTCGTCCGCGCGCCCCTCGTACCAGACATAGCCGTCCTCGTCCTGGCTCGCAGCATCCTTCGTGTGGAACCACTCGCCCCCGAAGACCTCCGCCGTCTCTTCCGGCCGGTTCCAGTAGCCGAGCGGGTAGTGCGGGTTCGAGCGCGCACGCAGGCAGATCTCGCCGCGTTCGCCTTGCGGGACGGGACGCTCGTCCTCGTCGAGGATCTGGACGTCCCAGCCGGGCATCGGCCTGCCCATCGATCCCTCTCGCACGTCCATGAACGGGTAATTGGCGACGAGTGGATACGACTCGGTCAAGCCGTAGAAGTCGAGCACCGTCAATCCGTATTGCTCACGGAACCAACGGATCGCCTCGGGATTCAGCGGCTCGCCGGCGGAGCAGACTCGCCGGAACCGACAGGGATAGCGTGCGCCCGCGTCGGCGATCGTCATCATCGACCGCATCGCGGTCGGCGTCGTGAACACGTTCGTCACCCCCCGCCGGCTGAGGAAGTCCAACTGCCTGTGCGGGTCGAAGCCGGCCTCACGGCGGTACACGCACTGCACAGCCCCGAGCCGCCATGGGCCGAGCAGCGGCGCGATGCCGGCGGCCCACGCCCACTCGCCCATCCCGTGAAACCGTTCGCCGTCCTCGACTTCGTGGCAGTAGACGAACTCCTCGTGGCCGAGGATGTAGCGATGCGCGTGCACGATCCCCTTGGCCAGCCCGGTCGTTCCGGATGTGTAGTAGAGCTGCGCCGGGTCGTCGGCGGATGTGTCGCAGGCGACGGGATCCGTGGGCGCGCCCGCAAACGTGTCCTCCGCCAGCACGAGCAGCGACGCGCCTGACGCGTTGTCGAAGCGCCCGGCGTTCGCGGCGTCCGTGACGACGAGCTTCGCGCCGGAGTCGGATAGGCGATGACGGATCGCGTCGTCGCCGTAGAGCACGGACATCGAGAGCAGGACCGCGCCGAGCTTCCAGACACCGAAGAAGATCGCAGCGGTTTCCGGCGTCGGCGGCAACACGACGGCGACGCGATCGCCTCGCTCGACGCCGTGGGCACGCAACAGGTGCGCCGCCTGATTCGCGAGATCCTGGAGCTCCCCCCAGACCAGTTCGCGATCCGACCCGTCGAAGCTCTCCCAGACCATCGCCGGCTTGTCGCGCGGATGCTTGTCGCAGACGTCCGAGACGATGTTGTAACGGTCGGGCACTTCCCACCGATGAGCCGAGCAAGCCTGCTCGTACGACGTCCAGCTCATTCAGCGGAGGACGGCGGCCGCAGTCGCCAGTCCCGTGTAGACGCGGGCGAAGCGATCGTTGCAACCACCGCGCACCATGACCGTACGCGTCTTCTCCGCGGTCCGAATCGTCACGAAGAGAGAGGCGTAGTCGGGCAGCGACCCGCGACAGCGGATCGTCAGCGGCAGGGACCAGAACCGCTGCGTCCGCGCGAACCGAACGAGGCCGTCGAGACGCTGCGCGGAAAGACGGGTGTCGGGATGAGCAAGACGCACGGGGCCGGAGCGCTTGAGCGTCCCGTCGGCTCGGATCTCGACCCGGAAGGGGACGATGTTGCCGCCAATCCGGCCGAATGCAAACGACGGGCCCTCTCGCGTGCCAGCCGCCCCGGCCGCCGGCAGTGCGAGGAGCGCTGACGTCGCAAGGACGGCGATGCGGTGCATGAACTGCAGGTTAGTGACGGGGAGGAGCTACCGCGCGGTCCGCAGAGAAGCTCTTCGATCGCAGCCGCTACGGCGAGGGCCCTGGATCATCAGCGTCGGCGTCGCGATCTGCTCCGTGCAACAGGAGAATCGGCCGTCCGTCCGCCGGTCCCCCTCCTCCACGGCGACCTCGAGCACGGCCGTCTCGACAAGGCGCACGGGTTGGTTCTTGCCACGGCGCGCCCAGAGAACGCCGGTGCGCCCTCTCGCTGTCCACCCTGGGGTTGAGGCGAAATCAACCCGCGATTCAACCCGCGCTCCGACGACGGGGCGCGGCGTTCCGATGATCATCGCGGTATGACGACTACCGATTACCTCATCAACGCAGTGTTTGTTCTTGTTGTCCTTCGCCAGGCGCGCGAACGGCAGTTGGATGTTCGTGGTTTTGTGGTTCCGCTGGTGGTGGTGTTCTTCGTCGCACAGCGGTACGTGCACTCGATTCCGTCCGCCGGCAATGACCTTGTGCTGGTTGGGCTCCTGGCGGCTATCGGGCTGACGCTCGGCGTCGTGTCGGGGTTTGCGACGCACGTCCGAGCGACCAGCGACGGCGTCGCCCTGGCCCGCGTCGGCTGGCTCGCGGGCGGCCTGTTGATCGCGGGGATCTGCGCGCGGATGGTGTTCGCGTTCTCCCTCAGTCACGGGGCCGAGCCCGCGATTCGCAGCTTCAGCATCGCGCACCAGATCGGCGCGGCGGCCTGGCCGGTCGCCCTGGTCTCGATGGCGCTCTTCGAGGTCACCGCCCGCCTGGTGATAGTCCAGGTGCGCGGCCGCCGCTTGCCGGCCGCGCAGGGCACAGCCGCGATCGCGGCCGGTGCCGGGGCTTAACACTCCACCCAATGTTCAGCACCTCCGGCCCGCCTCAGCGGGCCGGACGGCGTTCTATCGTCTGGAATGCGTTGACCGCGACGGAAGAGTCCGCGAGCGTGATCGACATGCCCGCAAGCCCCGGGAGTGAGAGTCGGCGTGAAGCTAGGGCGCGCTCACGCGCCGAGCAGCGCCTGCACCGTCAGCGGGACACCCTTCGACCCCTGGGTTGGGCGGTCATCCTCGCCGTCGCGGCGAGCGCGATCGGCGGCCATCCTGCTCCCGGGCTGCACGGCAAGGCGATCGGAGTCACGCTCGCGCTGTGCGGGTTCGCCGGCACGCTCGGACTGGCGATCAGGAGTCGTTTCACCGAGCGTGGCTACGGGTTTCAAGCGGCGGTGATCTCGGCCATGGGCGCGGCCGGGGTGGCGCTCGTCGCGCTGCAGCCGCGCGGCGCGACCGAGCTTGCGGGCGGTGCAGCCGTGTGGATGGCAGTCGCCCGGCTGCCGTTGGCACTCGGGATCGCACTCGGCGCTGGCACAACGGTCGCGCTGGATGTCGCCGCGGCGCTCTCAGGGAGTTCTTCGGCAGCGGTTCTCGCCGCCACCCTGCTTGCTGCTCTGCTCGGGCTGGTCGCCTACTTCATGAAACAGGCACGGGCCAGTCAGGACCGAACCGAGCTGCTCCTTGCTCAGCTCGAAGACGCGCGAGAGGAGCAGACGCGCGCCGCTGCGATCGCGGAGCGCGGCCGGATCGCAAGCGAGCTGCACGACGTGCTCGCGCATTCACTTTCCGGCGCGGCGATTCAGCTGCAGGGCGCGCGGAAGCTTGCAGAGCGTGAGCAGGCGACGGCGCAGATGCGCTCGGCGATCGATCGCGCCAGCCAGCTCGTCAAAGACGGCCTCGCCAGCGCCCGCGAAGCCGTCAGCGCGCTCCGCGGCGAGGAGCTGCCCGGCATCGCGGAACTCGACTCACTCATCACGAGCTTCAGGGACGACATGGACGTGGACGTGACCCTGAGCATCGAGGGGAGCGCCCGGACGCTCCCGGCGGACGGGAGTCTCGCGCTCTACCGCGGCGCGCAGGAGGCGCTGACCAACGTTGCCCGCTACGCGCCCGGCGCGACCACCAGCGTCGTGCTGCGCTACGACAGAGATCGCACGACCCTGAGCGTCGAGGACCGGCTCCCTACTCCCGCCTCCGCGTCGGCGAGCGGCGGCGGGTTGAAAGACGTCGGCGGCGGCCGTGGACTGGCCGGGATGCGTGAGCGACTCGAGCGGGCCGGCGGCAGCATGCACGCGGGCCCAACCGAGCAGGGGTGGCGCGTCGAGCTGGACGTGCCGGGATGACAGAAGCTCCGATCCGCGTGCTGATCGCAGACGACCAACGCGTGGTGCGCGACGGACTGACGATGCTCGTCGGCCTGATCGACGGTGTGGAGGTTGTCGCGACGGCGGGCGATGGGATCGAGGCGGTGGAGCGCGCGGAGCGCGAGCACCCGGACGTCGTCCTCATGGACCTGCGTATGCCGGGGATGGAGGGCGCCGAAGCCACCCGTCAGATCCGCGCAACCCTCCCCGACACACAGGTGCTCGTACTCACGACCTACGCCGACGACCAGTCATTGTTTCCCGCACTCCGGGCCGGCGCGCACGGATACCTCACCAAAGATGCCAGCGCCGAAGAAATCGAGCAGGCGATCAGAGCGCTCGCCGCCGGGCGAACACACCTCGACCCGACAATCCAGCAGCGGCTCGTGGCCGCGGTCCTCGACGCCCAACCCGCCCCGCACGCGCACGCGCTCCCCGACGACCTGACCCCGCGTGAGGCGGAGGTCCTCAAGTTGATCGCCGCGGGCTTATCGAACACCGAAATCGCCGCCGCGCTCGTCGTCAGCAACGCGACCGTCAAGACTCACGTCAACCACATCTTCGGCAAGACCGGCGCACGTGATCGCGCGCAGGCGGTCCGCTACGCCTACCAGCACGGAATAGCCTGACCTAGGCTACGACTCCAGCTCGTGCACGCCCACGTAGACGCTGACCTGCATCCCCGCATCATCGATGCGTCCCTCGGCGATGCAGACGATGTCGTTCAACCAGCGATAGCGTTCATCCTCGGCTTCGAACCACCCCACCAGGCTCTGCCGTCCCGGGGCGTCGCCTTCGAAGACTGTTCGCCCACGCAACTCGAAGAGAATCGACGCGCCGTCATCGGTCGTGATCAGGCCGCGCACATTCGGCAGCATGCGGCCGTCGCTGCGCCGACGCGGATAGTTCGACCAGACGACGCTTCCCTGAATCTGCCCGCTCGCCGTTCCGCGACCTTCGCCGTAGCCGATGCCCTCGTCGCTGCTGTATGCGCTGACGAGGTCGTAGCCGGGTGCCTTCACGCGGACGTCCGCGTCATAGCTCCAATCGAAGGTGCAGAGCGGCTCGAGACGCACTGAAGGACACTACTCGACTCGAGCCGCTAGGTCGCTTCGAGCGCCTCGTTCAGCGCCGCAACGAGCACGGCCGTGTGCTTGTCATCGAAGACCAATGGGGGCCGAATCTTCAAGACGTCGTCGTTTGGTCCCGTTCGGCCGACGAGGACACCGCGCTCGCGCATGGCGTCCACGACCACTTTCGCCCTGCCGGGCTCGTCGAGTTGAACACCGAGGAGCAGCCCGAGACCGCGGACGGCGACGATTTCGTCGTATTGGCTCTGCAGCTCGCCTAGACGCCGACGCAAAAGCTCTCCGACGCGCCTCACGTGCGGGATGATCCGCTCGTCGCGGATCACGTCGAGCACTGCAAGGCCGGCCTGGGCCGCGACCGGGTTGCCGCCGAACGTACTGAAGACGCGTCTCGCAAACGCGAAGCCGTCGACGATCTCGCGCCGCGTGAGCACGGCTGCCACGGGGTAGCCGTTCCCCATCGGCTTGCCGAGCGTGACGAAGTCGGGTTTCACTCCGAGGTGGGCGAATGTCCAAAGGTGCTCGCCGCTGCGGCCGTAGCCGACCTGCACTTCGTCGGCGACGAAGAGGCCGCCCGCATCGTGCGTCGCTCGCACGATCGCCGCCAATCGTTCCGGCGTGAGCGGGTGAATGCCGTCGCTGGTGAGCCCGGCGTCGATGAAGGTGGCCGCGAGACCGTGACCGGCCCTGGCGAGCCCTGCCGCTGCGGAAGCGACGGCCTCGCCGCCGCCGTCGACAGGTATTCGCGCCACGCGCGGCACATCGAAGCCCTCGGGCCACTCCTCGGGCGACAGGTCTGCCGTCGCAGCCGTGACTCCGTGGTACGCATGATGAGTGACGATCGCTCCGTCGCAACCGGTGACACCGGACGCGATCCGCCACGCGATGTCGTTCGCCTCGCTTCCCGAATTTACGAACGCCACGCTATCGAGACCCGCCTCTGGAGGCATCGATGCGAGCAAGCGCTCGGCGAGCTCGACCAGCGGCTCGTACAGATAACGCGCGTGCGTGTTGAGCGAACGCGTCTGTCGTACGACTGCCTCCGTCACGCGCGGGTGGCAATGGCCGACAACGGGAACATTGTTGTACGCGTCGAGCAGACGTCGACCGTCGACGTCGATGAGCCACGCCCCGTCCCCGCGCACGACGTGGATGGGATCGGAATACGTGAGTTGAGTGAGCATCGCGCCGAGCGCGTCGGAGCGTCGCTCGATCAGCGCGTCTGTCGGCACCGCCGGCGGCGCCGCGCCGAGCTCCTCAGAGAAACGCTCGCAGCCGATGGAGCCGATGAGCTCGAGCAAGCGCCAGGAGTCCTCGTCCCACGCTTGAATGTAGTCGGCGTTCTCGGGGTACCGTGCCACGCGCCAGGCGCTGATCACGACGATCG
>JBASRJ010000043.1:0-30883 GCA_049273785.1 Gaiellaceae bacterium
GCCCTCGACCGCCGAATCCGCCGAACTCGATTCGCCCGCGCCGGGACCGGCTGACGATCCGGAGCCGGAGGCCTTCCTGGAGCGGGTACGAAGGCTCCGCGAGACCGAGCGGGAGGAGCTACGCCGCGACCTCGAAGCCGCCAGGTCGGGCGATTCCCATCGCGCCAGCGGGATCGACTTGCGTCCGTCCGGCACGGATGGTCTGATGCTCGACCCCGAAGACGAGCTCGAGGAGGAGCAATGGCGCTGACCCGGATCTGCCTCTACACGCGCATCTCCAACTCGCAGGCCTGTACCGCGACGGCACCCTCATCCAACAAGCGATCGCGAAGGCAGACGAGAACGCGAAACGGGAACAACCGGCGCTCAAGCGACGCCTCGCGTCGATCGGCGCCGAGATCACGCGCAACGAACAGTCACTCGATCGCTACTTCGAGGCCTTCGAACAAGGCAAGCTCTCCGCCGAACGCTGCGACGAACGCCTGTCCCGCCTCCACGCTCGTCTGAACGAGCTCCGCGGCCAACAAGCCGAACTCGCCGCAACGGCGCCCGACGAGGGCACAGACGCGCCCACCGCCGCCGAACTCGCCGCCATCGCGAATCACCTCGACCACCTCGTCGCCGAGGCCGAACCACAACAGGCAAAGGCGGTTCTCCGACATCTGATCGCAGAACTCAAGGTCAACAGCCGCGCCGAGATCCAGCCCACTTACCGCGTCATCACGGATGCGGTTTGCGCAACGTCTGAAAAAGTGGGCCGGGCAGGGATCGAACCTGCGACCTTGGGATTAAAAGTCCCCTGCTCTACCAACTGAGCTACCGGCCCGTGCGGCCAGTGTAGATGGACGCTTGGTGCGGGTCGCCGGCAGCTTCGCCATCACGGTCATCGACGGCCTCGAGCCGGCATCGGCGGCGAGTGTCCTTCATGTAGCACGCTATTCTGGTTTTCCCGCCCCCGTCGACTAGCGGTCTAGGTCTCCACCCTTTCAAGGTGGCAGCACGGGTTCGAATCCCGTCGGGGGTATAACCGACGAAGTCCGGCTCGGTAACCCGACGAAATCCGCTCTGCTTCGCAGAGCATTCGACTTCGTCGGGGTGCAGTCTCGCGGCGAGCCGCTGCGGCCGACGCCGGCAAAGCCGGCATCGGCGGCGATGTACGCTCACAGAACACTTTGGGCGGTTAGCTCAGCTGGGAGAGCGCCTGCCTTACAAGCAGGAGGTCGGCGGTTCGATCCCGTCACCGCCCATCGCATAGCTAGGCCGATTTCGCGGCGTTCCGGCAGTGGCGGGCGCGCAAATGGTGAGTCGAATGGTGAGTACGCACGAACCTGCGCGGGCATGATGCGGCTATGGCGACGGTGCCGAAGTTCCAGAACTGCACGAGGTGCGGCGAGCGAGTGCCGACGCAGTTCGAGGTGCGCGGGGATGAGATCGAGGTCCCCGGCGGTCCACATCTGCCCGCAAGGGCACATGTTCGTGACGAACCCCCGACGTGAAGCCGGGCGAGCCGACGATCGACACGGATACGATCGAGCGCGTCTAGCGCGCGGCCGAGTCCCCGCCGAATCGCGCATCTGCGCTGGGCCGCTAGCCGTCGAGTTCCTTCAGCCGCTTCCGTAACGCAGCACGTTCGGCCTCGCGGCGATCCTCTATGACCTGCTCGGCCGCGCGACGGGCAGCTTCACGCGCACCTACGGCTGCCGCTGCGCGGATGTCTCGCACTTCGGCCTTCGTGAGCGATCCGAAGTCCAGCCCTGCGTCGGCAACGCCGAGTTCGGTCGGCGTCGGCTCGCCTCGTTCTAGGTGCTCGACGGTGACGCCGAGCTTGTTGGAGATCAGGCGTAGTGCCTTCACGGACGGCGTGCGGGCGTCCGCCTCGATGCGGGAGATGTAGGCGTACGAGATGCCGGGCGCTGAAAGATCCCGCTGCGACATCCCGCGTTCGAGTCGCAACCGCTTGATGCGCGCGCCGATTGTCTCCTTCTTTGCCACGACTATCCCGTCTCACCTTTTCCGTTGTGTCTCACTCTTCGCAAGTCGCTCGTTGAGCCGCTGAATGTGCCGGTGTGCCATCGCATGACGTGGTTATAGCGTCACGGCTCGTCCCGGAGTTACCTCGCGGCTACCTCGCTAGAGTCGAAAGTATGGAAGCTAAGCAGCTGCTATGGAAGGCCCGCGGCCTAGAGGATCCCGGCGAGGCATCGCCGTAGCAGAAGGCCGCGCTGCAGATCGCCTGTGCGCTCGATGAAGTGGAGCGCGTGGTCGGCGTCGTGATGGATGCGCTGGAGATCGTCGGGCCGATCATCCCGGAAGAGGAGTCGCGCGAGTTCGTGGCCGCTCGACTTCGGGAACTTGCCGCGACCATAGAATCAGAGCAGTAGGCCCTGTCCTTCTTCCTCGTCGGGGCCTGTCAGGTCAGCGCGCGGCTCACCGACCTCCGGCCAGCGCGCGGATCGATCTCGAAGCGCGGTTCCGCACGAGCCGCTCTTCGTCGTTGAAGTCCTCGAACTGGAGCTGTGGCGTTCTAGTGAACCGACCAGCCCGCCCGGCTGCACGAGCCTTAGGAGCAGGAGGTCGGCGGTTCGATCCCGTCACCGCCCATCGACGACGTTCGGCGGCTTGTCCTTGCCCGGCGGAGGAAGTAGCTTGGTCTGCCGATGCGGGCCGCCGCCAAATTCTGCTTCATCACGGTGTTGTTGGGGCTCGCAGTTCTCTCCATCGCCATTGCAACGTCAGCAGCCAGGCCAACGGCGCGACCGAAAACGATCGCGAGCTACTGCAGCTCGAGCGGCGACGTGTGTTTCGGCGTCATCAACCGGAGCGGCGTCGTGCACCTCGAGCTCTCGACGGCCGCGCACTACTTCAGTCGTTACACCCTCTGCGTTCGACCGCCTGGGTTGGGCGCGTTGCACTGCCGCTCGTTCCCGGTCTCGAGAAGAGGAGGCTCGACCTGGGGTTCGTCTGTGCGGTTGGCCCGGCAATTCCCGACTGCCCAGTCCGGTATCTACCGGGTCACATGGAAGCTCGGTTCGCAGCGCCTCGGGCCGACTCTACGGTTCCGGCTTCCGCTGGCCCACTAACGAAGTCAAGCGCCGCTACCTCTTCTTCTTGTCCTCGTCAGCGCTATCGGGGCCTGGGTTGCCGCCGCCGCCCACGCTGTCGAGCAGGACCTTCGCTCGGCGTTCGCTGAAACCCGCGAGAAAGGCGATCGTCGCGTAGAAGTAGAGCCCGTGGGTCGCGGTCTGGAAGATCTCGACCAGATTGCTCTTGAGCGCCAGGTAGACGACAAACGCAAAGAGCGCGCCGATCCATGGGCGTAATCCACCGAGATAGCGCATCGACTTACGACCGACTTCGAATTCCAGGTTGAAGCCGTCGCGCCTGGCCATCCTCGTCATCACGCTCAGGACCGCACCGGCGGCACCCATTGCGATGCTGACGAACAGCGTGTACGTCGCCTCCTCGCCCGGGTCGAGCCAACCGAACGCCCACGCCGCGAGGAAGCCGCCGCCCACGAGAGCCACGAGCAGACCGGTCCCCCACAGCATCCCCCTGAAGAACACGATGCGGGCCGAGTTCTCACCGGCCCGGCGGTAGTAGTCGTCAAGCTCGCCGAGTTCCCTCGCCTGGTCCTTCACGACCTTGGCGAGTTCCGCCGGCTTCGGTTTCGACTCGCAGTCGACGAATCCGAGCAGGCGGCTGGTCGACGAGAAGATCCAGTGAAGAGCGATCCGCTCGCTCGAGTCACGCAGAACCTCGCTCGCCTTGATCGCGGCCGTCTCCCACTTGTGGAGGCACGTCGCGATCTCAGCGGCGTTCGAGGTACGCCAGTCGGTGGCCGCGTGAAGTCGCAGGATCGCATCGCGACGTAGGAAGTTCGAAAGCTTGCGCGGGAGCACCTTCTCGGTCAACGCGACGCCCGATGCTTCGTAACGACACCAGTACGACTCGAAGATCTCGCCGTGCTGCGCCTTGAAGAGCTTGAGCCGCCGGCGATACTCCGTCTCCCAAGGGCCGTTGAGCGTGCCGGCGTAAGCCTCCTTCTGCCGCTCGTGATGCGCCCAGACGAGCTCCCCGAACGAAACGGAGGCGTCGTAGGGCGAGGGAGATGCCTGTTCACGGCCGCGGATCGCGTCCAGCGCGAGCCGCCAGCGAGAGCGCCGCTCCACGAGTTGTTCTGCGATCCCGGTCATGACTGGACGGCGCCGTCGGGCGAAGGGGCCTCGTACGTGATGAGGCTGACGCTCTCGAACTTCAACGGATCCCCGGCCTTCTCGACTCGGGAGACCTGACTCTCCGGCACGACCGGCACGACGGTGACGCTGACCTGTTCGTCGTCGGACGTCTGGAGCAAGCGCCGGAGCGCGTCGGTGACGATGACCGTCTTGAACTGCGGCGTCAGCGGATGCGCCAGACGTTTGTCGAATGGTCCTCGCGGGCCCACCGGGATGTCGCAATGTCCGAGCTCGCCGAAGCAGCCGCCGTGACCGAAGACGTAGAACGAGCCGGCATAGCCTCCGGCGGGGTCAGTTGCGGTGTCGGCGCCCGCCCGCTTGTTGTTCAGAAAGACCCGCGCCTCGAAGGATGGCCCGGAGTGGTCAACTCCGCGGAACTCGAGATCTGCGCGCGTGAACGCGTCCGGCAGGAGCGGCGGGCGGTCGAGCTCGATCGTGACCGCCACGTCAGCCCGCCACCGCGTGCGTGGTCGCCGATGCGTAGTCGTAGCCGAGCAACTTGATGTCGAGCGTGTCGGCGACAGTCAGACTGAAGGGTGGCAAAGCCTGCGTCAGCAGTCCCGGCGGGAACGTGGGACTCGGGTGTTGCAACTGCCAGAGCCGCCAGAGGCGATCGATCATCGCGTGGTGGGCGAAGAAAATCGGATCGTAGGCCGCCCAGGGAATCTGGCCCATCGTCCCGCCGACCCAGACGTGGATCTGGTTGTGGATGTTCTCGAGCTGGCTCTGGAAGTCGAGGAAGTCGGGGAGCTGAAGGATCGCCTGCACCTGCGCAACGGACGGAAGCAAGGCCGGCGTATCCGGCACGCGAGTCGTCAGACGGGGCTGACCGTTGACGCGAGCCGCCGGCGGCACGGCGGCCGAGAAGAGCGGGTTGGTCTTTCCGGCGACGCGGCGCTGCGAATACGCCGCCGGGATCCCTTTGGTGTGCGATGTGACGGACGTCCAGTCCCACCACACGAGCGCTGCCGCGCCCACTTGATCGCGAAGCGCGAGCTCGAAGAAGTACAGGTATGCCCTGTGCCACGGCAGGAAGATTCGCGTTCCGTGCTGGCAATACATCGGGAGTGGGAGACCGTGGATCCCGGCCCAGTGTGCGTAGCCGCGATCGTCGGCGATCGCCTGGACGGCTCCAAAGGCACTCCGGAGCGTCGCGAGTTGAGACGGCGTGAGGTGGTCCGCGTTCTTGCGGTGCCTCAGAGCGCGCTCGTTCGCCGGCAGGGAAGGGGCGTGCGTGCTCAACCGACCGCCGCCTTCTCGAGCTCGTGCGTGATGTCCTCGCGACGCGACTGCTCTTTGCCGGTCCGGAACTCGGCGATGTACGCCTCGAAGTTCCAGGTGTCCAAGAACGCCCCGGCGGCGTTACGGCCCGAGTCGTACAGCGCCTGCGCTCGATCGTGCGTGATGTCGAACTCCGTCGTGTGCACGCCCAGCGTCGGGATCGGGATCGTGCGCGCGTATTCGGCCTTCTCGACGTAGAGCCGGTCGTGCGCCTCCATCATTGTGTGCACCATGCTCGACAGAAGCGTCACGAGCCCGCGGGCGCCCCGCGGGGCGTGCTCCGCCTTCGGGATCCGCTCCGTGATCGGGATCTTCGGATCGGGCTCGACGAGGAGCAACCCGAACGTCGGCCACCGTGGTGCCTTTCCGTCCGCGCGGTCGAAGAGCCAGACCGGGTAGTTCGACAGCATTCCCCCGTCCACGATGACGTGCTCGTGGTTCGTCTTCGGGTTCGGGACGCGAACGGTCTCGAAGAAGATCGGGATCGACATGCTCATCCGGACGGCGGTCGCCACCTCGAGCGCGTCCCACCTGAAGCCGAGCACCTCGGCATCGCGTGGAAGGACGAGCAACTGCCGAGAGCTGATGTCGGAGGCGATCACCTGCAGGCGCGACTCGTACTTCGGCTCGTCCCAATCCGCGCGCAGGTCCGCGAAGGTGTAGACGTTCTTCTCCGCGAGCAGCCCGCGGATCCACTCGAGAAACGCCTCGCCCTTGTAGATCCCGTTCGTCAACAGAATGCTCAAAGGCACGCCGGCGAGCGGGATCCGATCCTCCCAGCTCTTGTCCTCGAAGCGGCGGAAGTCCATCCCGAAGACGATCTCCTTCAACTCGTCCGCGCTGTATCCGGCCGCGATCAGTGCGGCCGTGATCGCGCCTGCGGACGTGCCGGCGACGTTGACCGGGCGGTAGCCCCGCTCCTCCAGCACGCTGTACGCGCCGGCGAGCCCGATGCCTTTCACACCTCCGCCTTCGCAGACGAGGTCGACGTTGTGCTCCAGGTCCTCAGCGGCCATACGCGTCTCCCTCCCCAGTGGAAGCCGTAGGGCCGCAGGCAACGGCTCACCTTGTCGTCGCCAAAGAAAGCTTGGACCCCTCGATGCCGCTCTGTCAAGGCTCTTGACGATCCTCGTGGGGCGTGCAACGCTCCGGATTCGCTGCGGCACCGTCCTCCTCGAGCCGAGGAAAGGAGTTTTGAATGAGTCCGGCGCCGAAGCGACGACAGTGCGGGACGCAGCAGGTGCACGAGCGCCTGTGCGAGATGTATCCGGCGTTCCGCGCGCGACAGAACAGGATCGAGCAGGGGATCCGCCGGAGCATCGAGACGGGCCAGGCGCAGCGCGTGACCCGCCAGCTGATCACGATCCCCGCCGTGGTCCATGTCGTCTACAAACGCGACGAGGAAAACATCTCCGACGCGCAAGTAAAGAGCCAGATCGATGCGTTGAACCGCGACTACCGCGCGAGCAACAGCGACACGAGCACGGTGCCCGACGTCTGGAAAGGGCTCGTCACGGACCCGAACATCCAGTTCGTCCTGGCGACGAAGGACCCGAACGGAAAGAAGACCACCGGGATCACGCGCACAAAGACGACGCGTGACTCCTTTGGATCCGGCGACTCGGTGAAACGAGCGAACACCGGCGGCCACGCCGCCTGGCCCAGGGACCGCTACCTGAACCTCTGGGTCTGCAACCTCGGAGGCGGGCTGCTCGGCTACGCCCAGTTTCCAGGCGGACCGGCAGCGACGGACGGCGTCGTCATTCTCTACACGGCCTTCGGGACGGTCGGCGCTGTGCAGTCGCCATTCGACCTCGGGCGGACGGCGACGCACGAGGTTGGCCATTGGCTGAACCTGATCCACATCTGGGGCGACCGCAACGACTGCGGGGGCACCGACTATGTCACCGACACCCCGAACGCTCAGCTTCCCAACTACGGCAAGCCAAAGTTCCCGCACATCTCTTGCACCAACGGCCCGAATGGTGACATGTTCATGGACTACATGGACTACGTCGACGACGCTGCCATGGTGATGTTTACCGCCGGACAGGTGGCGCGAATGAACGCAACCCTTGCCGGGCCGCGAAAGAAGGTCGGGCGATGACGGTCGATCGCGCCGCTCTGCAACAGCACTGGGTGCACTCGCACGAAGAAGACGGCGAGGGCGAGATGGTCTTCCGGCCGGCCTCCTATGGATTCCCGCCCTCTCGCGGCCGGGCAGCGCTCGATTTGCTTGCCGACGGCAGTTACGTCGAGAGCGCTCCCGGCCCAACGGATCGGCCTGAATCCGCGGAGGGCACCTGGGAGCTCGACGGGGACGACCTGAAGCTCAACGGCGCCGACGGCTCCAAGCGCGTACTCAAGATCGCCGCCGCCGCTGGTGATCGGCTCGTCGTACGCAAATAGCGGTGCTCTCGTTGACTGAGGCGTCGGCCGGTGGGACAATCGTTCTGCGGTGCCCTAGCGGCGGTTGCTAGAGCGACTTCGACTCTGCGGCTAGGGAGGGGGTTCTAATCGAGAGCACGTTCGGGTCCGCGACCTTGCGGTCGCTACGCCCATTCTTGGCGGTCGCTGTGCAGGCGGCCGTGCCGCAGACAAGCTCGAGCCGAAGGAGGCACAGTGGGGCACGACATTCAGCAACTAGACATGAGCATCAAGGCGTTGCACAAAGAGACTCAGCAGCTCAGCATCGATAGCGATTTCGAGGAGCTGCTCAAGATCATCCACTTCAAGGGGTATACGACGCCGGCCGAGTTCGAGCTCGTGAGCGCGGTGGTGAACTCGATGCGCGTCCAAGTGAAGGAGCTGGTCGTGCTCAAGTCGACGGTGCTCAGTGCGAGTCGAGCGATCATCGAAGAGCATGAGCGAGTCGAGGCAGACGCGACAGTCTGAACAACGGAGAGCGGCCGCGATGGTGAACGCCACCGCGGCCGCTCGTCGTCAGTACGCTTCGGCCTCGTCAGCCGCATCGTCATCCAGCGGGTCTGAATGGACGATCGTGCGCGCATCGCTCTCAGTCTCGGAGCGCCAACCCCGCAGCTCGCCGTCGCTGCTGAGACGATGGTGCGATGGCGCGCGAGCTCCGACTCGGACTGATCGGATGCGGACGGCTCGCCGAACGCGGCTACGTGCCCGCTGCCGGTCGTGCGCGCGGCCTTCGACTTGCCGCCGTCGCCGACCCTGTCCTCGAGCGCTGTCGTGCGGCGGCGCCGGGCGTTGCGCGTTTCGCCAATGCCGCGGAGCTGCTCGCTTCGCGGTCCGTGGACGTGCTCGTTCTCGCCAGCCCCGCGTCTGCCCATCTGCCCGACGCTCGGCTGGCGGCGGAGGCCGGTGTGCCGACGTTGGTGGAAAAGCCCCCCGCCGAGACCGCACGCCAGGCGAGTGAGCTAGCCGCCCTCGATCCATCGCCGTGGATCGGCTTCAACCGACGATTCGAGCCCGCCGTGCGAGATTTGCGAGCTAGGGCGCGCGACGCGAGCAGCGTCGAGCTGTGGCTTGTCGTGCGCACGCGCCGAAGCTCGTGGCGTCCCTACGAGACGGACGACGAGATCCTGCTAGATCTCGGGACTCATCTCGTCGATCTTGCGCTCTGGCTGTCAGGCGGTCAACCTGCGGGCGTCGAAGCGAGGGTTGCAACGCGACGCGCTTCCCTCCGGCTCGAGCTTGCCGACGACCGCGGATGGGCTCGTATCGAGTGTGTCGGCAATCGACCGTATCGGGAGCGCTTCGAGGTGCGCGTGGCGGGCAGGGCTGTGGCGCGCTACGAGCGCGGGGGCATTCGGTCATTCCTCCTCGGCGCAAGGACGGGGAGCCCTCTCGTCCCGTCACTCGTGAACCAGCTCGAGGCATTTGCGCGCGCGGCCCGAGGCGGTACCGAACCGGATCTCGCCACGGCGGAGGACGGACTCGCCGTGATGCAGATTCTCGAGCTCGCACGGGCGCGGGACGCAAGCACGTAACGTCTGTCTGTGATCGCGGTCTTCCAGTTCGATTCGGTCAGCGTGCCCCTCATGGAGCGCCTGCTCGCAGAGGGGCGGTTGCCGACGCTTGCCGGGCTCCGCGCTCGGGGGCGCATGCTCGAGCTCGAGACACCAGCGACGCATTTCCCCGCGGGCTCGTACGCAACCCTCTACAGCGGCCTCGAGATCGCTGACCACGGCATGTACTACTCGTTCCAGTGGTCCCCCGCGGAACAGCGCGTTCGCTGGCGTGGCTCGTTTCCCTCGCCGCAGCTCGTGTGGGAGCGTCTCGCCGCCTCCGGAAAACGCGCGCTCGTCGTCGATCCATACGAGTCGGCGCGTCCGGGCTTACTGAATGGAATCGCTCTTTCCGGGTGGCAGTTCGTCAACGTCATGAGCCTCGAGCGCTGGTCCGCTCCGACGTCCGCCCATGCTGATCTCGCCCGTCGATTCGGCCGTCCGGCGCGAATGGAGGAAGTCTTCGGGCGGCCGACGATCGGGCGCCTGCTCTCGCTTCACCGCCTCCTTTTGGAGGCCACGGATCGCGTCACGAAGGCAGCGCTGCACTTTCTCCCTGGGCGCTTCGATCTCGTCTGGGTGAACTTTCTCGCCGCCCACCTCGGCGGACACATGCTCTGGGACCTCTCGCAGGTCGAGGCAGACAAGCTGGACAACAGGACGCGCATGACGCTCGAGCGGGGCCTCGCGGATCTCTACATCCAGATCGACGAAGGAATTGGCCGGATTCTCGCTGCCCTTCCCGGCGACGCCGACCTAATCGTGACGTCCCCAATGGGGATGGCGGAGAATGCGAGCCGGGTCGATCTGCTACCGGGGATGCTCGAGGCCGTGTTGTCGAGGAACGGAGCGACGCGCGCACGACCGGCAGAATCGCGCACTGAGCGGTTCCTCTGGCAACTCCGCGCGTCGATCCCCGCTGGGGCGCGCGCTAAGGTCGCCGCCGCGCTGCACGGCCCATTGACGCGAGAAGTGACGATGCGCCTCTCGTCATTCGGCGTCGACTGGAGCAAGACTCCGGCGTTCCTTCTCCCCAGCGATCACTTCGGACAGGTGCGTTTGAACATCCGGGGTCGTGAGCGCGACGGCATCGTCGAACCGGGCGACGCGGACGCGTTGAGCGACGAGATCTGCGGAGGGCTCTTGACCTTTCGTGACCCGGATGGGCAACCGGCGGTCATCTCGGTCGACCGTTCGCAAGACCTGATCGGAGAAGGCAGGCCACTCAGGTCACTCCCCGATCTGATCGTTCGCTGGAGCGACCGGCCGTCAGCGCGCGTCTCTCATGTCGACTCCTCGCGTTACGGCGAGGTGCGTCGGACGGGAAGTGGCAGCGGGAGGTCAGGCGGCCACCGTCCCGATGCGTGGGCCGTCGTCGTTCCCGGTCCGTCGGCTGATGCCGCGAGCGGCCCGGGGCGCGTCGTTGACATCGCCTCCACGGTGTGTTCGGTCCTGGGCGTGCAGAGCGAGGCGCTGGCGGGCACTCCTCTACTCCGGCCTCGGTCCTAGGAGCGCGCTCGATCCGCCAGCGCCTCGCGGACGAATCCGACCACTGTCGCGAGCTGCGCTACGCCGACAAGCAATCCGTTGGCGACACCCTGCGAGAAGCCACTTCGGACCAAGCCGGCGTAGAACCGCGGCGACTCGAGCTCTCGGACGTGGAGCCGGTGAAAGCGATACGAGGCGCGGCCGTAGTTCACATGCTTGCGCCAGAACGAGCGGCCCGTAAGGTCCTGGAGGTGCAGCACGGCTGCCCTCGGTTCGAGGATCAGTGAGTGGCCGGCGGCGACTACACGCGCGCACCAATCGCGGTCCTCGCCGGCCTGCCGAAACCTCTCATCGAAAGGGAATTCAGCCAGCAGCTCGGCACGGCAGGCAAGGTTGTTCGTCGTCGCGAACGTCGTCGTCCCGCCAGGGCGGCGCGCCTGCTGCTGCATGAAGCTGAGAACTGTGTCGGTCGCCGCCGCAAACCGGTCGGACATTCGCCCGTTGACCAGCACGCCCGCCGCTGCGTGAGCGCCATTGTCGACGACGGTCGTGAGCCGGGCTGCCCAGTCGGGGGCGGGTTCACAATCGTCGTCAGTGAAGAGCAGGATGGAGCCGCGGGCGGCTCGGGTCCCGCGGTTTCTCGCCGCCGCCGGACCCCTCGGCCGTTCCTGGCGGAGAACGCGCGCGTGCGGCGCGCTCGCCACGACGCGGGCTACCTCGTCCGCCTGGAGTGAGCCGTCGTCTACGACGACGACTTCGAAGTCCGCGATCCCGGTTTGACGTTCGAGCGCGACGAGACAGCGCCTCAGACTCGACGGCCGATCGCGCGTCGGGACGATGAGCGAGACGCGAGGTGTTCCGGCAGGGTCCGTCATCCTCGCCGGATAGTTTCGCAGTCCGTGCTGAGCACCACGGAAGCATCTCCGGGACGAGCGGTCGACGTCCTCGTCGTGTTGACCGAATCCGATCTTCGGGCACGGTACGGACGCGGCCCGTGGCAGCTCGTCAAATGGCTCGTCGACCCGTTTGCGCTCGTGGGTGTCTACCTGCTGCTGGTCACGTTCATCCTGCGTCGACCGGGCGACGCGCCGGGCTTGAGCCTCGCCTGTGCCGTCGTTCCGTTCCAGCTCGTGATGATGACGGTCATCAATGCCATGGGAGCCGTTCAGTTGCGCGGATCGATCATTCGCAACATGGCGTTCGACCGAGTGCTGATCCCCGTCTCGTCCGCGCTGACGGAGGCGATCGCATTTGCTGCGAGCTTCGTCCTGTTTGCCGTGCTGATGGGTGCCTACGGGATCAAGCCGACCGGCGCGCTGCTCTGGCTTCCCGTAGTGGTCTTGCTGACGATCGCGTTCGCGATTGCATGTGCGTTCATCGCGTCGCTGCTCATCGGACTCTGGTTCCGCGACCTCAGGCCGTTCGCAATGAGCTTCGTTCGTGCACTGTTCTTCCTCGCCCCCGGCCTGGTTCCGATCAGCGAGATCGGAGGGCGGGCGCAGACGTTCGTAAAGCTGGACCCGTTCACCGGTCTGTTCGAGGCGTACCGGTCCGTCGTGCTGGGAGGACACCGTCCAGCCTTCTGGCAGCTCGGGATCCCGTTGGCCTGGGCAACGCTGCTCCTCGTGGTCGCTCTTCCCATCTACGTGCGAGAGCAGGAGCAGTTCGCGAAGGTCGTCGAATGAGTGTCGCGGTTGTCGTGGAGCGACTCGGCGTTCACTTCTTCTTCGACCGGCAGAACCGTGTGGTGACGCCTGCGCTCGCGCGAATTCGCCGCCGAGGGTCGGATGCGTGGGGAATCCGCGACGTCACCTTCTCGGTCACCGGGGGAGAAGGAGTCGCTCTGCTCGGGGCGAGTGGCGCGGGCAAGACAACGCTGTTGCGGACGGTTGCGGGCGTGTTCGCGCCAGACGCGGGCCGTGTCGAAGTGCGCGGGAGGGTCGCTTCGCTGCTCTCGATCGAAGCCGGTCTGATGGAGACGTTGACAGGAAAGGAGAACTGCGCCCTGCTCGGAGTCCTCGCCGGTCTCTCCCGCCGGCGGGCGCGTCGCTCACTCGCCGAGGTCAAGGCGCGAACCGAGTTGGGCGACGCTTTCGACCACCCCATCTCGAGCTACTCGCAAGGCATGCGAGCCCGCCTGGGCTTTGCGATCGCCGAGCTGGTGGAGCCGGAGATTCTCTTGCTCGACGAGGTGCACGAGGCGCTCGACCACGGATTCCGCGCGCTCGTGGAGGAGCGTGCACATACGATCCTCCGTCATGGCGGCATCGTGATCGCAGCCGGCCACGATCACTCGTTGCTCGAGCGCCTTTGCGGCCGCGCCCTCCTGCTCAGTGGCTCGACCGTCGCGGCCGACGGCGACTTCGGCCGCGTGTTGCGGGCGTACCTCGCCTGAGGTGACGCCGGGCGGGCCGATAGACTGATTCTTCTTGCCGACGCGGCACGACTCGTTGGGAACTGCGGTACTCGGAGCTGGCCCGGCGGGCCTGAGCGCGGCCTGGGTGCTTGCCTCGCGTGGTCATGCGGGCGCGGTGTTCGAGGCCGACGGGGTCGTCGGCGGTCTGGCGAAAACGGTCGAGTTCGGGAGTTACCGCTTCGATCTCGGCGGTCACCGCTTTTTCACGAAGCTACGGCCGGTCGAGCGGATCTGGGAGGAGGTACTCGGCGAGGACTTTCTCACCCGCCCGCGTCTGTCGCGGATCTATTACCACGGCAGGTTCTTCGCCTATCCGCTCGTCGCCGGAGACGTCCTCAGGCGACTCGGCTTCTTCGAGTCTGCGCTCTGCACGTGCTCGTATCTCCGCCACCGGGTTCGCCGACGCCCGGAGCCGTACAGCTTCGAGGACTGGGTCATCAGCCGATTCGGGCGCCGGCTCTACGAGACGTTCTTCCACTCGTACACCGAGAAGGTCTGGGGTATCCCCGGCTCGGAGATTCGGGCGGAATGGGCCGCCCAGCGGATCCGAAACTTTTCGTTCGGCAAAGCGGTCTCCCACATGCTCGGCCTGCGCCGGACGCACGTGACCACGCTGATCGATGAGTTCCGGTATCCGCGCCTGGGCCCCGGCCAGATGTGGGAGGCGTTCGCCCACAGCGTCGAGGAGCGAGGAATCCCGGTTCACCTGCGTCGGCGTTGCCACGCAGTGCGGCATCGCAATCACCGCGTCCAGAGCATCGTCCTCGGAGCGAACGGAAACCAAGAGGAGCTACCGGTCGACGGCGTGCTCTCGAGCATCCCGCTCAGCGAGCTCGTACTCGGGCTCGATCCGCAGCCCCCGCCGGAGTTCGTGGCGGCGGCGCACAGGCTTCGTTACCGGGATCTCTGCGTCGTCGCACTCGTAATCGACGAACCGCAACCGTTCCCGGACAACTGGATCTATCTCCACGATCCCGGAACACGAGCGGCGCGAGTCCAGAACTTCGGCGCTTGGAGCGAAGACATGGTCGTGCCGGGTACAACTTGCCTCGGAGTCGAGTACTTCTGCTTCGAGGGGGACGAGATCTGGGAGCTCGCCGACGAACAAGCGATCGCGCTCGCGAAGGATGAGCTGGCGCGAATTGGCCTCATCGACTCCGCCCGCGTTGTCGACGGCGTCAAGGTTCTCGTGCCGAAGGCGTACCCCATGTACGACTCGGCGTACAAGGAAGCCGTGGCGCTCTTGCGCGGTTACCTATCGTCGTTCGACAACCTTCACACATTCGGTCGCAACGGACTGCACCGCTACAACAACCAGGACCACTCGATGTGGACCGGGATTCTCGCCGCGCTGAACGTCACCGACGGGAGCCGGCACGATGTCTGGGCGGTCAATACCGAGGACGCATACCTCGAGGACGGCGAGCTTGTCGAGGGATTTCTCCAGCCCGGCGTCGACCTCGACCCGATCTGTCGATGACGTTCGAGACGGCGCTCATCGTCGAGAGCTATAACCACGCCCAGGGATCGGCCCTCGACCGCCTGCGGCTCGCCCTCGTCGCTGCGAGCCGGATAGCCGCGGCGTGCGCGGGCGTGGAGGTCCTAATCGCAGACAGCAGCGGCGATCCGGAGCTTCCAGCCCTCCTCGGGCGCGAGTTCCCGGAGATGCGCCGCGTCGACGCGACAGGGCTCGACTACGACGAGGCGAAGATGAAGGCGGCGCGCGAGGCGCGCGCGACGTATGTCGTCTATCTCGACGGCGACTGCATTCCGGAGTCCGGCTGGCTCGACGCTCATCTCGGAGCGCTCAAAGGGGGAGCGGCGGCGACCGGCGGCTTCACGCGGTATGACCGCGGCTTTCTCGGCACCGTCTTCAGCGTCCTCGACTTTGGCTTCCTGCTCCCGGCCGGCGAGCGAGTGCTTGGCTGCTACGCGTTCAACAACACAGGCTTCCGGCGAGATGTTCTGCTCGAGGTGCCGCTGCCGGACGGCCCGATGCGCTGCCGCTGCTTCGCGCATGCTCAGAAGCTGCTGCGCCGAGGGACGCCTGTGCGCATGGTCCCGAGCGCGCGCGTGCGGCACGAGCGGCAGCCGTTCATGCGGGAGCGTCTTCGCCAGGGATACGACGTCGTGGCTGCGTGCTGGGTCGATCCAGACTTGCGGGAGTGTCGCTGGCTTCGACTCGGACTGCTTGCCGGACCATTGTTCTACGCGCGCAGCGTCGTGTTCGACTGGCGCCGACTCGTGCAGGGCCGCCGGGACCTCGAGTTGGGCGCGGCGCAGGTCGCACTTGCGCTACCGCTCTTTCCGTTTCTTCGGCTCGCCGACCTGGTTGGAACGATGCGTGCGCTGGTCCCTCGTCGCGACCGCCGGGCCCGCTCGCAGCTCGCCGTGGGCTGAGGCTGATGGCACGGGTCGAGCCGCGCCCGCGCATCTCCGTCGTCATTCCTGCGTATCAAGCGTGGGCGACGCTGCCCGTCGTCCTGTCGGCGCTGCGACCGCAGATCGAGGGCCGGAATCGCGAGGCGATCGTCGTCGAGAGCTCCGGCGATGGACAGGCCGCCGAGCTCGCTCGTCTCACTCCGTGGGCGCGGGTGATCGCACTCCCGCGGCGGGTCCTTCCCGGGGCGGCGCGGAACGCCGCCTGCTCGGAAGCTCGTGGCGAGCTGATCGCCTTCACCGACGCTGACGCGGTCCCCGAGCCCGACTGGCTCGACGAGCTCGACCATGCGCTTAGTCCGGACGTCGACGCCGTGGCGGGAGCAGTTCTGAACGGGACGCCTCGCAGTCCGGTCGGGACGGCCGGCTACCTGCTCGAGTTCGTCGAATGGACGCCAGGGCGGCGCGGCCCGCTCCTCCACGCGGCTACGTGCAGCCTGCTGATACGGCGGGGTGCCCTCGCGGCCGGGGGAGGTTTCCGCACCGATCTCTGGCCTGGCGAGGACACGATCCTGACGTTCGCCCTTGGCATGCGCGGCCGCCTTGCCTTTACGCCGAGAGCGAGGGTGAGGCACCTGAACCGAACGGGCATATCTGCGTTTCTCCGGCACCAGCAGCGGCTCGGCCGCGCTTTCGCCGAGGTGTGCGCCTGCGTCGACTTCCCGCGAAGGTGGTTCACGCACCCTTGGCTGACGCCTCTCGCTCCGGGAATACGTCTGCTGAGCGTTGGGACGCGGGTCCGACACGATCTGCGCCACGCAGTCGCCGCCTTGCTCTTGTCCCCGCTGCTCGTGCTCGGTGCGGTCGCGTGGGTTGCCGGCCTCGCGGAGGGGCGGCGGGAGGTCAACGGTCGACGCGCGGCGCCACGCTGACAGTCTCCGCGCGCCGTTCGCGCAGGTGGCCGACGACACCGAGCGGAACGGCGCAGGCCGCGGTCACGTGGTGGAGTGCGTGCAGGCAGATGCCGACCGCAGCTTGCGCCGGTCCCCGCCGGTTGAGCAAAAGAACATAGAACGACGCGTTCAGCGTGAGCAGGAGACCGAGGGCGACAGCGGCGGACCGCGGGCGGCGGGACGCGAGCGATGCTGCAAGGCCGATCGATGCCGCGGCGCTCGCGCGGTGTCGCCAGCCAAGATTGAGGACCGTCGGCGCGGCCCCGTCGCGCGCGAGCAGCATTACCCAGGGCACGCCGCGGCGGCCGACGTCGGTCCGGATCATCGTTCCGAGCGTCCAGCGCTTGAGATGTGTCCCCTGGAGCCCCGGGTCGAGCGTCATTCGCCGACCGGACGCCGCGAGACGCATTCCAAGCTCGATGTCCTCGATGCTCGAGTCGGGAAAGCGATCGGCGTCGAACCCGCCGACCTGCGCGAACGCGTCGCGTCGCACCGCGCCGAGTCCAGCCCAGAACGTGGTGGCGGGCCCGGAAGAGCGCTGATGGACGTAGTGGTGAAGAAGATTCCGAAAGCCGGAGACGGCGTCCGGGGCCTCGGGCGCGTCGTCGTAGGACCCGAAGAGCGCGGTGAGACCGGGATCGGCGTCGAACGCCGCACGGATCCGGCGAAACGCGTCTCTGTGAGGAAGGACGTCGCTGTCCACGAAGACGAGCACGTCGCCGGCCGCACGCTCGGCTCCAGCGTTGCGCGCCGCAGCCGGGCCGGCCTCCGGTGCGTTGTCAACGACGATCAGCTCTTCGGGCGGCTCGTCGGCTGCATGGATGGCGGCGACACAGCGTGCAAGCTGTGTGGGTGCGTCCGTCGCGGGCACGATTGTCGTTAGTCGCACTAACCCGCGAGATCCTAGATGCGGCGGCGCCTAACGAATGATTTACAAGCCGGCAGGTCGATTCGGCCGAGGTTCTGGCTACCCTGCGCCGAATCCACCCGGGGTCTCACCGGAAGCCGTGGAAGGAGTCTCATGCGCCTCACCCGTCTCGTGCTGCTTGCGTCGCTGCTCGCCCTGATCGTCGTTCCGGCCGCCCTCGCGATCCGGTTCACGGACGACAGCTACAACATGCCGACCGGAGTCGTCGGGCAGTCCTACAGCAAGCAGTTCAACGGCGCAGGCGGGTGCGGCCCGGCGCTGCCGTACCAGTACAGCATCATCGGCGGCAAGCTGCCGCCGGGCTTGTCGATGTCGAAGAGCGGTCTGATCAGCGGCGTTCCGTCGCAGGAGGGAAGCTGGTCATTCTGGGTCGACCTGAGCGACGAGAATCCGCCGTCGGCGTCCTGGTGTCGGCCCGCGGATGCGCAGCGTGAGTTCACGATCAAGGTCGGTCCCGACGCTCGGCCGGCACCTCCGCTCAGCATCGTGCAGAGCTCGCTCGCGCCGAAGGCGACCGTCATGGGAAAGGCCTACAGCTTTCAGTTCACGGCGCAGGGCGGCGGAAATCAGGCATGGACCGTTCAGGCTGGAGCGCTGCCTGCCGGGATGACGCTCAGCTCCGCCGGCTTGCTGTCAGGAACCCCGACTGCGGCCGGTGACTTCACGTTCACGATCCGAGTGAGCGACGGCGCGCGCTCTGCGACGCAGACCTACACGCTCACCGTCGTGCCGGCGTTGAAGATCACGTCGTCGAGCGCCTCGGCGGGCGAGGTTACGCGCCCGTTCCGGCTGCAACTCGCGGCGGACGGTGGCAGGCCCGCGTACACGTGGTCCGTTGCCGGCGGCACGACACTCCCGGCCGGTCTGAGCATGGATCCGGCCACGGGCGTTCTCAGCGGCGTCCCCGCAATTGCCGGTTCGTTCCCGGTGAAGGTGACGGTCACCGACACGCTCGGCTTCACGGACACCGTCGACGTCGAGCTCGCCGTGGCGCCGAAGCTCATGCTTGTGAAAAGGGCGCTTGCGCCCGCGAAGGTGGGACGAGTCTTCAAGGCGCGGCTCGCTGCGAGCGGCGGCGTCCTTCCGCGGTCATGGAAGGTCGTTCGCGGGTCGCTGCCTGTCGGCATCCGGCTGGCGACGCGGACCGGCGAGCTCTCCGGAACCGCGAGGCTGGCCGGGAGGTCGACGATCGTCGTCAAGGTGATCGACGTCCTCGGCGGAGTCGCGCAGGCGACGTTCGTTTTGAGAGTCCGCGCATAGATCAACCACGGGCCGGCGTCGCCAAACCTCGGCCCGCGGCGAGAACGGACGTACGCGCGTTCGCGATCTGGATCGTTCGGTGGCCTCCACGGAGCGAGAGGTAGTTGTGCCGCTCGGATGGCCGAGCGGCCCACTCACGGCACGAAGTTGACGATTTGTGACCCTCGAATCCAACGGGTCTCGACGGTGGTACTTTCTCAGCGGAGTAGGGGCCGAGGACCGAGCCCCGCTGATCGCAAAGGGGGATCGGGTTGAGACGTTTCATCCAAGTCTTTCTTCTGACGGCGGTTCTCGCCGGGATCTTCACCGCGACGGCGAGCGCGCTCAGGTTCGGCGACGAGGATTACGCGATGCCGGACGGGGAGGTCGGGACTCCGTACAACTTCCAGATGACTGCGACCGCGGGCTGTCCCCCGTACAAGTTCACGATCATGTCCGGCGCCTTGCCCGACGGTCTCAAGTTGAGCTCCGATGGCATCATCTCGGGCACGCCTACCAGGCTCGGGGCGTTCAGCTTCTGGGCGCAGCTCGTCGACACGGGTTGTGTGCTGCACGGATCGGCCGAGCGTGAGTTCACGATCAAGATCACGACCGTCAAGCTCGCGGTCGACAATTTGCTGCTCAAGGACGCGCCGAAGGGTCGGGTCTACTCGACGAAAGTGACGGCCCACGGCGGCACCGGCAGCTACACGTGGACGCTCGCGAGCGGCACGCTCCCTGCAGGTTTGTCGCTGGATCCCAGTGGGCCGATTTCCGGCACTCCCACTACGACGGGGCTCTCGATGTTCGTCGTGAAAGCGACCGACACCAACGGCAAGACCGACACAAAGCAGTTGTCGATCAAGGTCGTGGATCCGCTCGGCGCGAAACTGTCGGCGCATGTGGCCGAGGTTGGCTTATCGTTCAACGCGACACTCGCAGGCTTGGGCGGAACGGCCGGCTACACGCTCACGGTGGCCGGCGGGCTTCCCGCAGGACTCACGTTCAATTCAGGTGCGATCAGCGGCAGGCCGGCGGCAAGCGGCGCGTTCAGCCTCGCGATCGCGGTCCAGGACGCCGACGGGTTGTCGGCGACGGTGAGCGTCCCACTCACTGTCGTGGCCAGGCTCACGATCGCGGGGCATCTCTCGACCGCGACGGTGGGACGAAGCTACAAGGGTCACGTGGCCACACGGGGTGGTGCGCGGCCGCTCCGGTTCAGGATTGCCAGTGGGAAGCTCCCAGCGGGGATGCGGCTCAATCTTCGAACCGGTGTCTTGACCGGCACCCCACGCGTCGCGGGCACCTACCGCGTTCGTGTTGTCGTCACGGACATGCTCGGCGCATCTGCGACGCGGGCGCTCAGGTTGTCTGTCCATTAGGGAGCTTCGCGCTTCCTCGGGGGGGCGGAGCGATCCGCCCCCCGCGTCCGCTGGTGGTCCCCTTCTGCCCATACTTCGTTCGTGGCTCACACCCATCAGCACCGTCTAGCAGGCGATCGGCGAGCGCTCCTCGCAGCACTTGCGGTCGTGCTGGGCGTCATGGCGGCGGAGATCGTCGCCGGTATCGCCGCCCACTCCCTCGCCCTTCTCGCCGACGCCGGCCACATGGTCACCGATGCCGCGGCGCTCGCATTCGCGCTCGTGGCCGCCCGGATGGCGGCCCGGCCGGCGCGCGGGCACTGGACGTTCGGGTACTCGAGGCTCGAGATCCTCTCGGCGCAGGCGAACGGGATCGCGCTCGCGTTCGTCGCCGTCCTGGTCGTCTACTCCGCGATCCGGCGGCTGATCGCTCCCGAGGACGTGCGCGGCGGGCTCGTGCTCGTGGTCGCGCTCGGCGGTGCCGCCGCGAGCGTCGCGGCGAGCCTGATCCTGGCGCGGGCGAGTCGGGAGAGCCTCAACGTGCGCGGTGCGTTTCTCCACCTGCTCACCGATGTGGCCGCCTTCGGCACTGCTGCCGTCGCCGGCGGGCTCGTCCTCGCGACCGGCTGGGACCGCTTCGACCCGCTCGCGAGCCTGGCTGTCGCAGCGCTGATGCTCGGCTCCAGCTGGCGACTGCTCCGGGAGTCCACGGCGATCTTCATGGAGACCTCGGGGGACATCGACCCGGACGAGGTCCGGCGCGCGCTGGCGGGAGAGCAGGACGTGGTCGGCGTCCACGACCTCCATGTCTGGACGGTCACGAGCGGCTTCCCGTCCGTCTCGGCGCACGTCCTCGTCGGGCACGGCGCCGACTGCCATGCCGCCCGGGCGCGGCTCGAGCACCTCCTCGCGCAGCGCTTCGGCCTCTCGCATTCGACGCTCCAGGTCGAACACGCGCCTCCGGGCCTGCCGCAGCGTGGGGAACTGCCGCTGATCCGACGTTAGAGTCCTTCTGTGGCGGCCCTGGACGGTAAGACCGCGATCGTGACCGGGGCGTCCAGCGGGATCGGAGCAGCCACGGCCCAGGCGCTCGCCCGCGAAGGGGCGACCGTGATCGGGGGGGCGCGCCGGGCGGAGCTGATCGCAGCCCCGGTCGAAGGCCGCGAGCTCGACGTCACCGACCCGGCGAGCTGCGAGCGATTCGTCGCCGGCGCGGCGAAGAACGGACTCGACATCCTCGTCAACGCCGCCGGCCTCGCGCTCGGCCGCGACTCCTTCGACCAGAGCACCGAGGAGGACGAGCGGACCGTCCTCGAGACGAACGTCAACGGGCTGATCCGCATCACTCGCCTCTGTCTGCCGCACCTTCGCGACGGCGGGCACATCGTCAACATGGGCTCGATCGCCGGCCGCCAGGCGTATCCCAACGGCGCGCTCTACGTGACGTCCAAGTTCGCCGTGCGCGGCTTCACGTATGCGCTCCGAGAGGATCTTCTCGGCCGTCCAATCCGGATCACGACGGTCGACCCCGGGCTGGTGGAGACGGACTTCTCCCGCGTCCGCTTCCGCGGCGACGAGGAGACCGCGCGAAAGGTCTACGAAGGCGTCGAGGCGATGACTCCCAGCGACATTGCCGACTGCGTTCTCTTCGCCGTTACCCGCCCGCCGCACGTGAACGTGGACGAGCTCGTCGTCAAGGCACTCGCGCAATCCTCGGGGGCGCGCATAATCCGGACCTGATGGCCGAGCAATTCCGCATCCTGGAAGGCTCGACGTTTTGCATCTGCGACGAGCTCGGCGACTTCAACGCCGACGTCGAAGGGCTGTTCGCGGAGGACACGAGGTTTCTGTCCGGGCTGAACATGACGATCAACGGCAAGCGGCCGCTGCTGCTCTCGTCGGGACGGATCGAGTACTTCTCGGCCGCATTCTTCACGCGCAATCCGCTCGCCGGCGACCTCGAGCGCGACGAGCTGTCGATCAGGCGCGAGCGCTTCGTCGGCGACGGCGCGATGCAGGACGCCTTCGTCGTCCACAACTCGGCGCAACGGCCGCTCGAATTCGAGCTTGCTGTGCAGGTCGAGTCGGACTTCGCCGACATCTTCGCCGTCAAGGACCACGACTTCTCTCTGGGCGACCCGAACGCCGATCCACTACCGCCGCCGCAGCCCGCGACCTTCGACCCAGATCGCAACCAGTTCCTGCTCGCCGACGAGACGCAGAGCGAGTTCCCGCTCAAGACGCAGGTGATCTTTTCGGAGCGCGGTCAGGTAAACGGCTCCACGGTCACGTTCAAGATCGCGCTCGAGCCGCGCGAAAACTGGGAGCTGCATGTCGGGATCTTCCCGCTCCCGGACGGAGAGGAGGTCGCTCCTCGCTTCGCGGAGCGGCGATTCGGAGAGGAGGTCGGCCACGTTCGCGACTCGCTTTCCGCGTGGCAGCTGAAGGTGCCACAGGTTCGCACCTCGTGGGAGATGCTCTCGCACGCGTTCGCGCAGTCGGTCTCGGATCTCGCGTCGCTACGGATGCGCTCGGACGACACCGGCATCGGCAAGCTTCCGGGCGCGGGCGTGCCGTGGTTCATGACCGTCTTCGGCCGCGACACGATCATCACCTGTCTCCAGACCTTGCTCTTCGGTCCCGAACTGGCGCGCACGGCGCTCGAGGTCCTCGCAGAGCTCCAGGCGAAAGACGACGACGCCTCGATCGACGCGGAGCCCGGCAAGATCCCGCATGAGGTGCGCCAGGGCAAGGCGGCGCGGCGATGGTTCCCGCGCTACTACGGCACCGTCGACGCGACGCCGCTCTACCTGATCCTGATCTCGGAGGTCTGGCGCTGGACGGACGACATCGCGCTCATGCGCGACCTCAAGCCATCTGCCATGGCGGCGCTTCGCTGGATCGACGAGTACGGCGATGCGGACGGCGACGGCTTCGTCGAGTTCAACAAGCGCTCGCCGCGCGGCCTCGAGGTCCAATCCTGGAAAGACTCTCACGACTCGCAGCGGTTCCACGACGGCACGATCGCGAAGGCGCCGATCGCGCCGTGCGAGGTCCAGGGGTACGTCTACGACGCGAAACGGCGAATCGCTGACCTGGCACGCGACGTGTGGCGCGACCGCGACCTCGGAGACCGGCTCGACGCCGAGGCGGACAAGCTCCAGCGCCGGTTCGACGAGGCGTTCTGGTGCGACCAGCGCGGCGGCTACTACGCGCTTGCGCTCGACAGCGAGAAGCGGCGCGTCGATTCGCTCTGCTCGAACATCGGGCACCTGCTGTGGAGCGGCATCGTCCTGCCGGAACGGGCAGACGCGGTCGTGGACGCGTTGATGGGCGATGAGCTCTGGTCCGGTTGGGGCGTGCGCACGATGGCGACGGGAGACCTCGGCTACAACCCGCTCGCGTACCACAACGGCACCGTCTGGCCGCATGACAACTCCCTCGTCGCGTGGGGGCTCGCGCGCTACGAGCGCTGGCCGGAGGCACACCGGATCGTGCAGCGGCTGATGACCGCGGCCGAGTACTTCAGCTACCAGTTGCCGGAGGTCTTCGCGGGCATGCGCCGCTCCGAGACGCCGTTCCCGATCGTCTATCCGACCGCGGCCCGCCCGCAGGCGTGGGCGGCCGGAACCCCGGTGCTGCTCCTCCAGATCCTCCTCGGGCTGTATCCCGATCGAAGCCGGCATGCGCTCGAGACGAATGCGCCGACCGGTATTCCGTCGTGGGCCGGCTCAATCCGGCTCGCGGGGGTGCGCGCGTTCGGGCGCCCGTGGGATGTTCGCCTCGAGGACGGGCAAGTCACCGTCGACGAAGCATGAACGTCGCCGTCCTCGCTCCCCCGTGGTTCGCGGTCCCGCCGACAGGCTACGGCGGGATCGAGTGGATCGTGTGGCTGCTGGCCGACGGGCTCGTCGACGCGGGCCATGACGTCACGCTGTTCGCATCGGGCGACTCCCGCACGAAGGCAAAGCTCGTCGCCGTCTATCCGCAGGCGCCGAGCCGTCTCATCGGCCGTACGCAACCCGAGCTGCTGCACGTCCTGACTGCGTACGCGCAGGCCGACGAGTTCGACGTGATCAACGACCACACCGGCATGCTCGGGGCGGTGCTCGGCGGCGCAGTCGGCGCGCCGGTCGTGCACACCGTCCACGGCCCGCTCGAGGGCGAGCCCGGCGAGGTGTACGAGCTCATCGGCAAGGTCGCGCCGCAGGTCGGACTGATCTCGATCTCGATGAACCAGCGCAAGCCGAAACCGGACCTGAACTGGATCGCGAACTGCCACAACGCGCTCGATTTCTCCGTGTATCCGTGCAAGCCGCATCGGGGCGATTACCTCCTCTTCCTCGGCCGCCTGAGCCCGGACAAGGGCGCGCATCGCGCCGTCGCCGTCGCGATGGAGACAGGGCTGCCGTTGAAGATCGCCGGCAAGAAGCACGATCAGAAGGAGCACACGTACTTCCACGAGTTCGTCGAGCCGCACCTCATCGACGGCATCGAGTACCTCGGTGAGGTATCGCACGGCGAGAAGGTCGAGCTGCTACAGAACGCGCGCGCAACGCTGTTCCCGATCGAGTGGGAAGAGCCGTTCGGGCTCGTGATGATCGAGTCGATGGCGTGTGGGACGCCGGTGATCGCGACACGCTGGGGAGCCGTCCCGGAGGTGATCGAGCACGGGCGCAGCGGGATCATCGTCGACGACTACCGGCAGATGCCCGCCGCGCTCGAGGCGGCCGACGCGCTGGAACCGCTCGAGTTACGCCGCTACGTCGAGGAGGAGTTCTCGCCGCAGCGGATGGTCCGCGACTACGTCGAGGCGTACGAGACGGCGATCGAACGGGCGCGCGCCGTCGCCTCTAACTAGCCGTTCCAAGGACCGCCGCCGGACCAGGCGTGCCAGCGGTCGGGCTCGAGCCAGGCGCTCACACGCGCACTGTCGCGACGGCGGAACGGGTGTCCCGTGTACCGGATCGCGAGCCGGTCGATGTCGGCCAGATCGGTGTCGGCCTCGATCGTCACGACCCGACCGATCAGGCTGACGTGCCGGTACCAGTCGTCTGCGTCGAGCACGGTCAGCGCGGCACGCGGGTCGCGGCGCAGGTGGCCGAGCCGGACACGAGTCTCGTCCATGTTGAGCAGCACGCGGCCGTCCTCCCAGTCGTACCAGGTCGCGGCCGTGTGCGGTGACCCGTCCTGGCGCAGCGTCGCAATGATCGCCGGATTCGGACGTGCAAGGAACTCGCACACGTCGGACGGGACGGGGACGCGAGGCACGCTCGAACCCTACGAGGCGGCGACCGCGGAGGCGAGCTCCTCGGCGTGAACCGGCTTCAGGCGGAAGTCTCGAACGTCGCGCACCGAAATGACGATCGCGGTAGTAACGACGACCCAGATGGCGCCGATCCAGAGTGACGTCGACATCCCGATCACGTTCGCGATGGGGCCGGCGATCGCGTAGCCGGCAGGCAGGAACGCCATCGCTCCCATCCAGTTGTAGGCGCTGACGCGTGCGAGCATGTCCGGAGCGATCTCCTGCTGGAATGCGGTCTCCCAGATCACCGTCCCGTAGGAGAACGCGAATCCGGCCAGCAGAGCGGCCGCGCCGATCGCGAGCGCCGGCGCATGGACCGCGAGGAGCGCGCATTGCAGCGCGGTCACGGTGAACAGCGCGCCGATCGACGCCATCGCGCGACGCGGTCGCACCCGCAATCCGACGATCCCGCCGGCGAGCGAGCCGATCGCCTCACCCGTGACGATGATCGCCCACGCTGTCGCACCGCCGAGCGAGTTCTTCGCGATGTACGGGCCCAGAACGAAGAAGGGCGCGTACGTGATCAGGAAGTAGAGCGAGATCCAGCCAGTGAGCAGCCAGACCCACGTGTGTTCCGTGAACGCCTGCCAGCCGTCTCGCAGCTCGCGGAGGAAGTTCGGTGCCGCCGCGGTTCGTGCGCGTCCTCCCAGGCGGATCCGGCTCAGCAGTAGAGCGCTCGTCGCGTAGGTAGCACCATCGACGAGGAGCGCGTAGCCGCTGCCGACTGTCGCCACGATCGTCCCGCCGACCGCCGCTCCGAGCGGGAACGCGACGTAACGGGCGATGCTCATGAGCGCGTTCGCTTTCTGCAGCAGCACTTGCGGGACGGTCTCGGGCACGAGTCCCGTCGAAGCCGGCGAGTAGAACGCTGTGGCGGCGCCACCGAGCGCCTGCAGCACGAAGAGTTCCCAGACTCGGGCGTGCCCGGTGACGAGGAGAGCTCCCATGCCGGCACGAATGACGAAGTTCGCGGAATCGGAGCTGAGCATTACGAGGCGGCGTGGCAAGCGGTCGGCGACCACGCCCCCGACGAGCAGCGTTGAGATCTGTGCCAGCGTCCAGCACGCGAACGCGATCCCGACGTCCGTGGCGGAGCCGGTCAGGTCGAGGACGGCAAACGCGACCGCGATCGGAGCCAGATTTGTCCCGAAGAACGAGATCGTCCGCGCGAAGAACAGCAACCGGAAGTTCGGTTCGGAGAGCGCGCCCGCCGCCAACTTCATCTCGGCTTCAGTCTCGTTTCTCGACGTAGCGTTTCAGCCCGGCGTACGACTGCCAGAGCGGCATCGCGCGCTCGTACTCGTCGGCCGCGCCCGGTTCCTCGGCCACGACGCCCTCGACCACCGCGGCGATGAACTCGGGCTCTGATGCGCCGCCGGCAACGATCTCGACCCACTGGTCGAGCCTCCGGCGCAGCTCCGCAAGGTGCTTTGGTGGATCCTTCGCGATTCCGAAATGGATCAGCGCGAGGGCCTGCGGCTGCCGGCGCTCGAGCTCGTCGATCGTCCGGTGCCATGCCACGACGTCCACCTCGGGCGGCGGGGTCGGCGGCATGACATAAGCGTGCGGCTGGATGCGCACGCCCGCGGCATCGCCGCAATAGGCAGTCCCGTCGGCGCCGACGTAGACGACATGGTGCGACGCGTGGCCGGGGGAGGGGAAGCACTCGAATCCGAGCACGCTCTTGCCGACGGGGTGAATGTTTCCCTCCGGCACAGGCGCGAGCTCGCCCCAAAGCGTGTCGAACGTGTCGCCGTACAGTCGCCGCGCACTCGCCTCCAGGCGCGATGGGTCGACCAGATGCGGCGCCCCGATCTCCGAGACGTGGACTTGCAACGACGGGTGCTCGCGCACGAGCACCCCGGTCGCCCCGGCGTGGTCGAAGTGGATGTGCGACAGGAATAGGTGCCGGATGTCCGTGAGCCCAAGCCCGCGTTCACGCAGTCCGTCCTTCAGCCTCGCGACGGCGGTGGACGGCCCGCAATCGAAGAGCGCCGGGCCGTCCTCCGTGTCGAGCAGGTACGAGCCGATTACCCGGGCGGTTCCTTGGTGTCGGAGGTCGATCGGCTCGGTCGCCACTGCGCGATGCTACTTGCGCCGATCACCCCGAGAACGACGGCGATGGCGCCGCCGATCGCGACCGCCCTCGACGGGAAGCGTGGACTCGACGCACGCGGGGTCACCGCGGGCGCTTGCGCCGGCAGGCCTTCCTTCACGAGCAGGGTCTTGAGCGTGGACGATCCTCGATACCAGCCGCCGCGCGTGTGTTCGCGCCCGAAGAACAGCTGGCCGGGCTTCATGTACGTGACGGGGCTTCCCTGCGCGTAGGGGTAGAGGTCCTGCCGGATCGTGTCGCCGACGATGTCCGGCCCCGGCACCGTGTAGATAACGCCGTATCGCGGCCCGAGGCTCTTGGCGGGTCGTAGCTGGAGCATCGGGTCAGGGCTCTGCCCGAACATGGCCGGGAAGAAGCCCGCCTCCTGTGTGAAGTCGCCGAGCGGGGATCCCTGCCCTTCGCCGTCGCCCTTCAGAACGATTGGTGAGGACAGTCCGGGCCCGGTGATCTTCGCCTCCGACGGCCCCTTAGCCGCAGCCGTCGCCGCGAACGCCAACCCGAGCGCTGCGGCGGAAGCCAGGGCGACGAGAAAGGAGCGAAGCTGCATGTGCGTCCCCCGATCGTTGGTTGCCGCTTCTACACCGGCGACGATGGACGAGTTCCAGGACGACTAGTCGGCAGACGAGTTGCCGGTAAGAAACAAGAAGCGCAACGCGTCCCAGCGGCCGATCTCACAGCCGTCGGAACGATTGAACCAGGCATCGACCGATCGACCGCGGAATGTCCCGCGAACGTGTGCGACGGCGGGGCCGCCGTAGATGTCGGTGCACGCCATCCCGGGCGGAACAGGTGCGAACGGGGAACGGAGGCGACTCAACATCCGACACGCATTGCGGCTGTTGGGAAGCGTTCCCCGGGGCGGGCTGCACTGCAGCGTCGTGCTTTTCGATCCGTGACCCTTCCCCTCTGGCCAGACGGTGACTCGGAGATCCGTGGACGAACCTGCCGCGGCGGACGCGGTGAATGCGAGGCCGAGCGTCACGACCAGAGCAGCAGCCCGTCTGGCCACGACTTACGCGCCGGCGCCCGTGGCGGAGCGGACGAGCGCGGATTCGAGGTCCGTGATCAGGTCCTCGACCGACTCGATCCCGACCGAGAGCCGCACGAGGTTGCGCGGCGCCGCGAACGGCGCGTCCGCGGTGGACGCGTGCGTCATCTGCGCTGGAACCTCGATCAGGCTCTCGACCCCGCCGAGTGACTCCGCGAGCTTGAAGAGCTTCGTCCGTGCGACAAGGCCCACGGCCTCCTCCTCCGACTCGGCGAGGAACGAGATCATGCCGCCGAAGTCTCGCATCTGGCGCGCCGCGATCTCGTGGCCGGGATGGGTTGGGAGGCCAGGGTAGAAGACCTTCTCGACGCGGGGATTGCGCGAAAGCCGGGCCGCGATCACGTGCGCGTTCTCGCAGTGCCGCCGCATCCGCACGGCGAGCGTCTTCACACCGCGCAGGACGAGCCAGCAGTCGAACGGACCTGGAACAGCCCCCAGCGACTTCTGCAGGAAATACAGGCGCTCCGCGATCGTCGGGTCGCTCGTCGCCGCAAAGCCGCCGATGACATCCGAATGCCCGCCGAGATATTTCGTCGTCGAGTGGACGACGATGTCGGCGCCGAGCTCGAGCGGGCGCTGGAGGAACGGTGTCGCGAACGTGTTGTCGACGACGAGGATCGCGCCCGCTGCGTGCGCCGCGTCCGCAGCCGCTCGGATGTCGATCACGTTCAGCATCGGATTCGACGGCGTCTCGATCCAGACGAGGCGCGTGCGCTCGTCGAGGTGGTCGCCGAGATTCGCGAAGTCGGCCGCAGGCAGGTAGTCGAAGACGTAGCCCTTGGGCTCGTACACCTGCGACGTCATCCGGTACACGCCGCCGTAGACATCCGCGATCAGAACGGCACGGTCGCCGGGATTGAGGAGGTGCATGATCGTCGTCACGGCGCCGAGGCCGGACGAGAACGCGACGCCGTGCTCCGCCGACTCCAGGGACGCGAGGCAGGCCTGGAGCGCAGTGCGCGTCGGGTTCGCGACGCGGGAGTAGTCGTAGCCTTTGTGTTCTCCGACCGCTTCCTGGACGTACGTCGACGTCTGGTAGATCGGCACCGTGACCGCGCCGGTGGCGGGATCCGGCTCCTGGCCTTCGTGGATGGCGCGCGTCTCGAAGTCCATTACGTGTCGATGCTACCGGCGCCGAGGAACCGTGCGAGGCTGCGGAGCGGGCGGTCGAGCGACACGGGTTTCGCGCCTGGCTCCCACCACGTGCCGTTGACGCGGAGGACGCCCGCCTTGCGGTCGAAGACCGGCTCGATCCTTCCCACCAACCGGTCGCCTCGCAGGATCGGCAACACGTAGTAGCCGTACTCCCGTTTCGCCTTCGGCACGTACATCTCCAGGCGATAGCGGAAGCCCCACAGGGACTCCGCGCGGTCGCGGTCGTGGACGAGCCGGTCGAAAGGCGACAGGAAGGTCGTTCGCACCGCGACCGGACCGTCGTCTGCCTCGGGGTGCACCTTCCAGCTTCCGTCGCGCGCGAGCTGTACCCCGAGTGCCCGCCAGCGCTTCTCGGCCAGCACACGCTCCGCTTCGTCGAGCGGCGGCGGATCGACCGGTGGGAACCAGCGCTCGGCGAGATCCCAGAGGCGGTGTCCGCCGCGCCGACCGACGATCGCGACGACGCCGCGGCCTTCGAGGAGCTCGAGCATGACCGTGACGTTGCGATTCCCGTACCAGCCGTGGGACCTCCACGTCCGGACCGATGTGTCGACGAGCTCGCGCGAAAGAAGGGGCCCGCGACGCTCGAGCTCGCGAAGCACGTGCCTGCGAAAGGGCACGTTCTTCTGCAGGAACTCGGTGCCGCGACGTTCCCAGGCGTACTTCCCGGTGCGCTTGCGTCGCACGCGCGCAAGGATCAGCGGGTAGTCCTCGATCGGCCGGATGAAGGCGCCCCATTCGAAGAGCTTCTTGTCCTTCCAGAGAAGGCGGTCGAGCTCACCTGTGTCGAACGGTCCGAGCCGGCTCCAGAGGATGAGGTGCTGGGGCGTCGCCACCGACGCGATCGGATCGATCTGCAGGAACCCGATCCTCCGCACGGTGTCGAGGATCGTCGTCGCGTTGCCGTCGAGCAGCTGTCCGTGCACCGCGATGCGGCGGGCCTGTGCGAGGCTCACGGTCGTGGACTTCACGGCGTTCGTACTCTCTCAGCTGCCT
>JBASRJ010000062.1:0-3577 GCA_049273785.1 Gaiellaceae bacterium
TGAGCTCGACGATCTTGTCGTCGACTTTCATCCGCCCGCTCCCGCGCAGGACCACGTACACCTCCTCTTGCTTCTCGTGCGTGTGGCCGTACGGAAACCGATAGCCGGGCGGGACGCGCTGGTAGCTCAGGGCGGATCTCTCGAGCTCGAGCGCCTTCGTCGCCGCGCGAAACTCCAGGTCCGGCGCGCCGTCGAACCTAGGGCCGATGTCCTCCAGATCCTCCTTGATGTTGCTGAGCGTGAACGGCACGGCGTAATCCTATGGCGTCATTCCGGAACGACTGGCGCACGCGAGATCAGTCTCGTTCGAGCCTCTGTCGTCACTTCGTCAGCCTTCGAGCGCGTTGCGTGCGAACGGTCCTCTAGCTCGGAGATCTGTCTGCGCTGCTCCGGCACCTTGCGGAGAACGTCCTTCACCTCGTTGGCGTAGTCAAGCTCGGCAGCCTTGAAGCGTGCTAGTGCAAGCTCGAACTGCGCATGCAGTACGTCGGTCAGCGCGCACGCTGCGTACCCGCGGCGCGCGTTGCCGTATTCCGTCGCATCGTCGAGTTCCTCGCCCATCGCTGCGATCAGGGGTTCGCTCACCTCCCGGAAGCGTTCGACCTGCTTCTGCGTCGGCGCGAACGCGAGCCGGCGCCCCTTGCGTCGGTACCACTTGATTTCACGCGGCCCCCGGCCGAAGCCGGCGCTGACGTAGTCGACCACCCTCACCGCGTAGCCGTCGCGAGGCAGGTCGCTCAGGCGGTAGACGGGTACCCACTCGGCGTCGGGTGCAATGCCCTTGATCGCCTCGGGAATCTGGAACCCGTTGGGCACGATCCGCCTCTCGAGCTCACCGAGCGCGAGCACGTACAGCCGCGGCTTCGGCGCCGCCTCCCCCGGCGGCTCCGGCGGCGGCGGATTGACGATCCGATCGAGCCGTTCGACCTCCGCGCGGAGCCGCTTGTTCTCCGCCAGTAGCTGAGCCTTGGTGCGCTCACTCATCGCCCCTCCCGGTTGTCGCCACGTAGGTCTAGCACCCGCGCCGTGCCGCTGCAGGCGATCGCGCTCGAGGCCCCTTGATTGTCTTCCGCCATCCCGGGACTCACTGCTCCTTCCGAACGCGCGCGGCAGTTCAGCCGCGTCTTCGTGCGCTTGAGCCGGCCGTTCGCGTACGCGCGCCGCACATACACGACGAGAGCAGCGACCGACTGCCGATCGGAGTGGTAAGGAGGGTCTCCGGTTCGAGTCCGGGGCGCACTGTCTATCTAGCCCAGTGCTAGGCCACAGGCGGCGACAAGCTCTGGGCCAGCATCAGCACGTTGCCGTCTGGATCGTAGATGGTTGCGAGCCGTACCCAGCCTTCGATCGTGCACGTTTCGCCGTCGAACCGCACGTCGTTGCGCGTCTCTAGGTTCGCCCGCGCCGCGTCGATGTCACGCACGTTGAAAGTGAGGACGGCGCCGCCACCCGCGGGCGGCATCCTCTCGACCTCGGTCAGGCCAACACGCACCTGGGCGACGGGGGTCTGCAACTCGGCCCAGCCATTCTCCGGCACGTGATGGATGATCGAGAAAACGAGGACGTCCGTGTACCAGTCGATCGCCCGCTCGAGGTTCGTCACGCGTAGGTCGCAATGCAACCCGCCGTCGTAGCCGAGCGATTGCGCCCGCTGGCTCGTATCTCGCACCTGCGCATCCATGGACACTCCTTCCGACAGGTTCGTATGACCTGGTTTGTATACTAGATAGACTTTGTCGTCAACGCTGGTCTTATCGCGCTACCGCTGGGCGCTGCCGATCGTGGCTCAGCTGGCGGCCACTGGTGGCAGTCGGTTCGTGCCATTGGCGAACGATCTCGGGCTGAGCAAGGACGCTCTGAGGCAGACGCTCGACGGATTGATCGGAGTAGGGCTGGTCATGCGGAATCCCGGCTACGGCCATCCGATGCGTCCCGAGTACATGCTCACCGACAAGGGACGGCGCGTCGCGCCGGCTTGCGCCAGCGTGTTGCACGAGTTGCGCCAACGCGGGATCGAGAATGTCGTCTTGAAGAAGTGGTCGATACCGATCGTCGCCGCTTTGAACGCGGAACGTCGCTATGGCGAGCTGCGAGGAACGGTCGGCGCGACGCCCCGGGCATTCACGCTCGCGCTCAAGGAACTCATCGGCGCCGGCCTTGTCGAACGCCGGGTCCACGACGGCTTCCCTCCCTCAACCAGCTATCGCCTCACGCCTGCAAGCCGGAGGTTGCGCCGTCAGGTGACTCGACTCGCCGCAGCGCTCTAGCGAGTATGCGCGTGTTCAGAGGTAGTCCTCGCTTCGTGCCGTTTGGCGCCCGATCGGGCCGCTCTGAGATGTCCACCGATTAGTTTCGCCGGGCGGCCGAGTTGAACCTCCCGAGAACTCACTCTCGATGATGGAGGTGCACGATGCCGGACGTGACGGTCAGGTCGATCGACGACATGGAGGCGATCTATGGCGGCCTTGCCCGCCGCGCTCGCGCTGAGCTCGGTGTGACCGGGTGGGGGATGCAGGTCTTCACGCTGCCACCCGACTGGGACGGCTACCCGAACCACAACCACAGCTCCGACGCGTTCGACCCGAATCAGGAGGAGGTCTACATCGCGCTCAGCGGCGCCGCGACGCTCGTCGCGGACGGCAGCGAGTTCGAGCTACGCCCGGGCACGATGGTCCGGGTCGGGCCCGATCAGCTGCGCCAGATCCTCCCCGGCCCGGACGGGATCCGTTTCGTAGCGATCGGCGGCTCACCGGGCGCGTTCACGCCCGGCGCGTGGACGGAGCTCGGCGCAGATCCGCCCAGCCCGCCGGCCGGGTAGCGTCTCGCAGGCGATGGACGAGCAGGCGTTCGCGCTCCTGATCGAGCCACACCGCCGAGCGCTCCATCTGCACTGCTATCGGATGCTCGGTTCGCTCCACGACGCGGACGACGCGGTCCAGGAAACGCTGCTGCGCGCGTGGAAAAGCTCCGACCGCTACGAGCCGCGCGCGCAGCTCACCACCTGGCTTCACACCATCGCCACGAACGTCTGCCTCACCGCCATCGCGCGCAGACGCGCGCGACCGGCCGAGGTGGTCGAGGACCTCGAACATCTGCAGCCTTATCCCGACCGGCTGCTCGAAGACCTCGTCGCGCGCGAGACCGTCGAGCTCGCATTCATCATCGCGATCCAGCTCCTGCCCCCGAAGCAGCGGGCCGTACTGATCCTGCGCGACGTCCTCGGCTGGTCAGCGAAAGAAGCCGCCGAGGCACTCGACGACTCGGTCGCCGCGGTGACCAGCGCCCTGCAACGCGCACGCGTCAGCCTGGAAGGGACGCGCGGGCACGTCCCTCCGCCGGGCGCGCGGGAGCGTGCGCTCGTAAAACGGTTCATGACGGCCTGGGACGCGGTCGACGTCGAGAGCCTCGTGGCGCTGCTGACCGAGGACGCGCTGATGACAATGCCCCCGGAGCGCATGCGCGTCGCAGGCGCACGCGCGATCGGCGACTTCTTCGGCTCCGTGCCGCAAGCCGGACGACTAAACGAGATCCGCCTCGTGCCGACCTCGGCCAACCGGCAGCCGGCGCTTGCCGCCTA
>JBASRJ010000073.1:0-7119 GCA_049273785.1 Gaiellaceae bacterium
GAACGGCTTCCCGTCGGGCCCCGTGAAGGTCATGCCCATGGGGCCGGGTCCCGTCAGAGCGGTGAGGACGGGGCCTTCGGCCCGGGCGGCGGCCGGCAGCCCGAGCACGACGAGAACGCAGATGATCCCGCAGGCTCGCAGCACGCTTCCGTTATGGGGGTTCTACGCGGCTTCGGTCAACTCTTTCGCCGGATTGCGAATCATTTCGCCCCTCGCTCAACGATAGAGCTCGACCACCTCCTCGGCCGCGCGCAGCATGCGGTCCCGCAGCGCCGGCGGATCGATCACCTCGACGTCCGATCCGAACGTCAGCAGCTCGCGGTACGCGGTTTCCAGCTGCTCGAACGGCACCGTCAGCTCGACGAGGTCGCGGGGCGGACCGTCCCGGGCGGCGTCGATCGCCGGCCTACCGTCCGGATGAACGAGTGGACGCAGGAACGGCAGCGCAACGCGGGTCGTGCGAAGCCGGACGTCGAACTGCGGCCGGTTGCGCTCGAACGCCGTCGACCACCCCTCCCAGAAGGTTGCCAGGTCGAAGCCCGGCGGGCGCTCGAAGCCGTCTTCGCGCAGACGCGCGGACACGAATCGCGACACGCGGTACACGCGCATGCCGACACTTCGGTGGGCAACGAGGTACCACGCACCGGCCTTGAGCACGAGGCCGAGCGGATCGAGCGTGCGGCGAACGGTCTTCGACCCTTCGCGGTACCGGGCAGAGAGACGGCGGCCGCGCCAGACCGCCGCAGCGAGCGTCGGCAGGTGCGGGGTCTTGTCCTCCCCGCGGAACCAGCCGCGCGTGTCGAGGTGAAAGAGCCGCACGGACCGCTCGGCTCGCTCCTGGAGCTCGGGCGGCAGTGCGGCGAGGACCTTCAACCGCGCGTCCGCGAACACCCGTCCGAGCCCGAGCTCGGCCGCCGGGCCCACGAACAGGGCTTCCGCCTCGTCGCTCGTCAGACCGGTGAGCCGGGTGCGGTAGCCGCCCGCGAGCCGGTACCCGCCCGCTGGGCCGCGCAGCGCCTCGATCGGCACGCCTGCAGAAGCGAGGGCCTCCGCGTCGCGCTGGATCGTCCGCTCCGACACCTCGAGCCGGTCGGCGAGCTCTGCGGCGGTGAGCTGCCCCCGTGTCTGCAGGAGCAGGAGGAGCGAGACCAGCCGGCTCGCACGCATCTCCCGAATATACACGACAAAAGATGGCGGGATTATCCTGTAGGGTCGCCGCATGAGCGACAACAACATCTGGTCCGACGAGTGGGGCGAGCAGGGAGAGGACTGGTCGGGAGGCGGCGCCCGCGAGAAGCGACTGCCACGCGCCGAGGAGCGACCCGGTCTCGGCGTCACGGTCTACGAGCTCGACCCCGGGAATTTCGTCGTCTACCACTACCACCACGCGTGGGAGGAGCTGCTCGTCGTCCTGAAGGGCCGGCCGACTCTCCGCACGCCGGCCGGAGAGCGGCAGCTGGACGAAGGCGAGGCCGTCTACTTCCCGGTCGGCGCCGACGGCGCCCACGGGCTGAAGAACGAGACCGACGAGCCGGTGCGCATTCTCATGGCTTCGACGCTCTCGTCACCTGAGGTGGCCGAGTACCCCGACCTCGGACAGATCACGGCCCAGGCTCGGACGCCCTCGCAAACGGGCGACCGGCTCTGGCTCATCCACGACGTCGAACCCAAGCCGGAGGTCGAGACATGAGGAAGACCCCGACGAACGACCACGCCCCGACACCCCTGCCGCGCGATCTCGTACGGGAAGCGCGGCGACTCGAGCGACTTCGGCGTCTTCGGGTCGTGACCGAGGAGTCGCGCAAGGGTCCCGCGGTCCAGGAGACCGTCGATTTCGATCCCGACCCGCAAGAGGCGGCATGAACGTCTTCGCAGAGGACTGGGACGACGCGTATCCGCAGATCGACGGCTGGCACTCGAACTACAAGCGGCTGGGCGTCGGCAAGCTCGGCCTCGGACTGTACGAACTGCTGCCCGGGCAGACACAGTGCCCGTACCACTTCCATCACGGCAACGACGAAGCGCTCGTCGTCCTGCGCGGTCGACCAACGCTCCGGACCCCCGAGGGCGAGCGCGAGCTCGAAGCTGGAGACGTCGCGCAGTTCCCGACGGGCCCGGCCGGTGCCCATCAAATGGTCAATCGCACCGATGAGCCGGTGCGGTACATCGTCGCCGCGGTGCACGTCACGCCGGAGGTCGTCGAGCACGTGGACAGCGGCAACGTCCTGGCCATGTCGAGGACCGAAGGAAAGCCGTTGTGGACGGTCCATCGGTTCGACGATTCAGTCGACTACTTCGACGGAGAGGAGCCGAAGGGATGAGCCAAAGGCCGAACGTCTTCGCCGACGAGACCTGGGAGCTCACGGCCGAGAAGATGGGCGTCCGCGGACGTCAGGTGGGAGAGCCTGCCGGCGCGAAGGAGCTCGGGGCGATGATCTACGAGTATGAGCCCGGCGCGTCCGGATTCAACCTGCACACGCATTACGGCTTCGAAGAGCTCTTCGTCGTGCTCTCGGGACGTCCCACGCTGCGAACGCCCGAAGGCGAACGGCCGCTGGAGACGGGGGACGTGGTCTCCTGCCCGAAGGGGCGGGACGGAATGCACACGTTCTCGAATCCGACCGAGGAGCCTGTCCGGATCCTGGCGATCTCGACGTTGGAGTTCCCCGACGTGGTCGTGTACCCGGAGTTGGGAACGGTCGCCGTGGCGACACGCCATCCGTTCAAGCCCGTGGGAGAAGGAGAGGACGAAGGCCTCGTGGCTGTCTTCCCGCGCGACAGCGACGTTCGTGGACGCACTTGACACGGCTGGTACGGTTTTTCGCGGCGATGTTGCTCTTCGGCTGACTCCGACTCTTGCGCGCGCCGCCCGGCGGTTCGCCGGGGGGTGCGCTGTCTTCGTGTCCCGTCGAGTGCCTGGTAGGAGCAATACATGTTCGCCGTTGAAGTCCAAGACTTGCGCAAGGAGTTCTTCCGCCGCGACGCGGCGCGCACCGGCCTGCGGAAACGCCGCCGGCGCGTAGCGGCGCTCGAGAACATCACGTTCACGATCGAGCGCGGCGAATGCGTCGCGATCCTGGGCCAGAACGGCTCGGGCAAGTCGACCCTAGTCCGCGTCTTGTCGACGCTGCTCCTGCCGGACGGTGGGCGCGCCACGATCTTCGGTCACGACGTCCTCAAGGAGCCGCGCGCCGTGCAGCGGCTCGTCAACCGCGTGTCGGTCGAGGCCTCTTTCTTCAAGAAGATGTCCTCGGAGGAGAACCTCGCGTACGCAGCGCGGTTCTACGGCATCCCACCGAGCAAGACCCGCACGGCGATCCCGGAGATCCTCGCGCGCGTCGGCTTCCCGGTGAATCGCCGCCACGAGGGGATGGAGCACTTGTCGCGCGGAATGCAGCAGAAGGTTGCGCTCGCGCGTGCGCTGCTGACCTCGCCCGTGCTGCTCCTGCTCGACGAGCCGACGACGGGGCTCGACCCCCGCTCCAAGCTCGAGGTGCAGAACTTCGTCCGGGAGGTCTGGACATCGCACGACGCGACGATCCTCCTCTGCACCCACGACCTCCGCGAGGCGGAGATCCTCGCCGACCGCGTCGGCATCCTCGACCGCGGCAAGCTGCTCTGCCTCGAGCCGGTCGACACGCTCAAGGAGCGCTACGAGACGGAGACGCTCGAGGAGGCGTTCTTTGCGGCCACGGGGCGGGCGTTCGAAGCAGAGGAAGACGAAGACGCAGAGCGGGGGGTGTTCGCATGAGAGGCGAAGCCGCAGGCGCACTTCGACACGAGTTCATCGGCCTCTACGGGATGGTCGAGCGCAACTGGTATCTGATCAAGCGCTACGCCTGGTGGGAGATCGCGTTCTTCTTCTGGACCGCGGCGAACACGCTCACGATCGTCTTCATCGCCAAGGGCGTCGTCGCGGAAGGCGGCAAGGTCAACATCGACCGGCTGACGACGATCCTGCTGATCGGCGCGGTGATCTGGTCGTACCTCGGAATCGTGTTCGAGCTCCTGATCGAGACGGTCGCGTGGGAGCGCTGGGAGGGAACGATCGAGTACACATTCATGGCGCCGCTGACGCGGGCCGTCCACCTTCTCGGCACCGGGATCTTCGCCGTCGGCTACGGCATCGTCCGTGCGTCGATCGTGTTCGGCGCGATCGCCGCCTTCTTCGGCCTGCACATGCCGAATGCGAACTTCCTCTCCGCGCTGGTCCTGATCGGCGTCGCGTCCGTGTCGTTCGTCGGGATCGGGATGATGACCGCAGTCCTGCCGCTGATCTCGCCGGAGAAGGGCACGCAGTTCGGGTACGTCGCGCAGGGGCTGATGCTCGTCGTCTCGGGCGTCTACTACCCGGTGTCGGTGCTGCCGCAGTTCATGCAGTGGATCGCGACGGTGTCGCCGGCGACGTATGCGCTGCGCGGTGAGCGGTCGGCGATCCTCGACGGCGCCGGGGTCGGCGCGGTGTGGGGAGACATCTGGCCGATGATCATCATCGGCGTCATCTCCGTGCCGCTCGGAATCTGGGTCTTCCGGCGCGGCGAGCTGCACGCCAAGAAACACGGAAAGCTGAAGCGCAGTGGCTAGCCCGTTGCGGGTGCAGCTACCGCAGGCCGTCGAGGCAGGCGCGTAGGCCCTCGCGCCAGTGCGGGAGGCGCGACACGTCCTTCTCACTTCGAAGGACCGAGTACGCCGGCCGTGCAGCCGGCCGGCCCAGCTCCTCCGTCGTGATCGGTCGAACGCGGCAGCCGATGCCCGCCTCCTCGAAGATCGCTGCCGCGAACTCCGCCCACGTGCAATCGCCGTCAGCGGCAAGGTGGTAGACGCCGAACGGCCGGTCGAGCAGCTCGCGCGTGGCCTGTGCGAGGTGGAGTGCATACGTCGGCGCAGTGCGCTGGTCGTCGACGACGGCCACCTCGCCCCGTTCCGCTCCGAGCTCGAGCATCGTCCGCACGAAGTTCGTCCCTGCCGGCGCGAACAGTCCGGAACTGCGGACGATCCACGCCCGCTCACCCGCTGCAGCCTCGCCGTGGAGCTTGGAGCGTGCGTACGCGGACTGCGGATTCGGCGGATCCGATTCGAGGTACGGCTCGCGCTTGTCTCCGTCGAAGACGTAGTCGGTGGAGAAGTAGACGAGCGGCACGCCGAGCCCGGCGACGTGCGCTGTCCCCCCGACGTTCACCGCGGCCGCTCCCTGCGGGTCCTCCTCCGCGCCGTCGACGTCGGTCCAGGCGGCCGGATGCAGCACCACGTCTGGGACCACGAGCGGCGGCGGGGGAAGGGTCACGTCCCAGTCCGCGTGCGTGAGCGCGGCGACCTCCTCACCGGCGAGCGCCTCCTGCAGCGCGCGGCCGAGCTGGCCGCCGGCGCCGGTGATCAGGTACCGCTGTCCCGTTCCGACAAGATCGGCGATCGCGTGCTCCAGACGTCGACGACGCGCGGGTCATCCCATGGGATGCCGTGCTCGTCGGGATCCGCGGGGTCGTACTCCTCGGTGACGTGATACAGCATCAGGACGTCGGTCAGCGCCTCGAAGCCGTGCGCGAGGTGACCCGGGACGTAGACGGCGGCGAGGTTTCCCTCGCCGATGTCGGCGCTGAACGTCTCACCGGTGTCGCGGTCGAGCGCGACGACACGAGCGCGTCCCTGCAAGCAGACGAAGAGATCGTCCTGGCCGCGCTCGTGGTAATGGAGGCCGCGGATCGTGCCTGCGCGCGAGAACGACACGTTCGTCTGCCGCGGCTGCTTCGGCATCAGGCTGAGCCGCGCGAGCTCGACGAACCAGCCACGTCCGTCTTCGAACTGCTGCAGCGGGACGACCTGGATGCGGTCACCGGCGAAATACGGACGGCGCGCGCGGTCGATCACCTCGTAGTACGCGTCGATCGACTCCCCGGCGTCGCCCCAGTACCCGTGGAAGATGTCGTACTCGAGTGTTCCTGAGCGGACGTAGTGATTGTTCACGTCCGTGATCTCGAGCTCGCCCCGACCCGACGGCTCGAGCTCGGAGATCACGTCGAAGACGTCGGGTCCGTAGCAGTACAGCCCCGTCACTGCGAGCTGGCCGGGCGGCTCGAGCGGCTTCTCGACGATGTCGGCGATCCGGCCGTCCTGCATGAGCGGCACGCCGAGATGACGAAGGTGCTCGATCTCGCGCACGTGTGCGAGGAGGACACGCGCGCCACGCTCCTGCCGTTCGAAGTTGCGAATCGTCTCGTCGATCGAGCCGGCGTAGATGTTGTCTGCCAGCATGACCACGACCCGCTCGACGCCCACGAACTCACGAGCCAGACCCAGAGCCTCGGCGATGCCGCCCGGACGCTCCTGCCGTCCGTAGCCGAGATCGTCCCCCAGCAGCCGCTGGAAGTCATCCGCGTGGTCGGCGCCCGTCACGAGCATCAGCTCGGTCAGACCGGCACCGGTGAGCGCGTCGACGGCCCACTGCACCATGGGCTTGTCGCCGATGGGCAGGAGGTGCTTGTTCGTGATCTTCGTCAGCGGGTCGAGCCGTGACCCGGTGCCGCCCGCGAGGATGACTCCCTTCATGGCGATGCGATGCTATGGGAGCCGTGGAGCTGAAGCCGCTGCTTGAGGAAGGGTTGTCACGCGCCGTGCTGTCCAAGCCGCGCCGCGACAGTCCGTACTCGAAGGTCACCGTCCGGCCGGTGATCGTCGACGAGGAGCTCCGCTACCAGTTCGAGTATCGCCAGGGCGAGAAGGCGACGCACGCCAACCTCCTCCCGCTCGAGGCGGAGACGGCACTGGCGGAGCTGATCCGGCGCGACTTCCGGCAGGCGCTGCTCCAGACGCCGGCACACGACTACCAGGTGCTCGACGGCGAGAAGGTCCTGCGCCGCCCGCCCACCGGCAAGCCGGCCGAGCTCGCGCACGATCGCCGCAAGCGCCACATGCTCGAAGAGGGAAAGCCCGTTCCGTTCCTCGTCGAGCTCGGCGTGATGACTCCCGCCGGCAAGGTGCGCGCGCAACGGTACGACAAGTTCCGCCAGGTCAACCGGTTCCTCGAGCTGGTCGACGACGTCATGCCGCGCCGGTCGCTGCGGATCGTCGACTTCGGTTCCGGCAAGTCGTACCTGACATTCGCGCTCTATCACCTGCTGGCGG
>JBASRJ010000076.1:0-6216 GCA_049273785.1 Gaiellaceae bacterium
CGTTCGGTCGCGATGCGGACGGCGAGCTCCTCGAGCGGATGCGCGCCCGGCGTCATGATCAGGACCTTCCAGTCGCGATTCTTCGCGAGCCCGTGTGCGCCGCTCCAGATCGCCGGCACGAGACCCGCGCGGACGACGGACGACTTGCCGCTGCCCGAGGGCCCGACGACGGCGAGGAAGGCCGACTTGGCGAGCCGCTCGGCGAGGCTTTCCACGAGCTCTTCGCGACCGAAGAAGAACTCCGCGTCCTGTGGCTGGAACGCCTCGAGCCCCTTGTACGGCGTGCCGACCTCTCCGCGGAAGGCCGCGTCGTCGACCGTCTGCTTGTCGAGCGTGCGCGGCGGCTCGAAGTCGTCCGGGAGGCCGGCGATGACGAGCTGGAACAGCCGTTCCGCCCGGTCGAAGTCCTTGAGGAGATGCTCGCCCATGTCGCGGAGGTCGATCCCTTCGAGCTCCTCCGACTGGCAGACCGAGCGCGTCGACTGCGAGACCAGCACCTGCCCGCCGTGCGCGGCCGAGCAGATGCGCGCAGTCAGATGGAGCCCGAGGCCGAAGTAGCCCTCCTCCTCCACCCCGGGCTCGCCGGTGTTGAGACCCATGCGCACGCGGAGCTCGGTGCCGTCGGGCCACTCGTGGGCGGCGAGCGCCAGCTGCGCCTCCGCCGCCGCGGCCACCCCGTCGCCGGCACGGCGGAAGACGACGAAGAAGGCGTCGCCCTCGGTGCCCATCTCCTCCCCGCCGTACTTGGCGAACGCAGCACGCATGAGCTGACGGTGCTCGGACAGAGCCTGCGCGTACTTGTCCCGCAGCCGCCGAAGCAGCCGCGTCGACCCCTCGATGTCGCTGAAGAGGAAGGTGAGTGTCCCGCTCGGTAGCTCAGCCACTGCGTCGCACCCTCCCCACGGGCGAGTTTACTGTCAACAGCCACGCTCCTGACAGAATCGGGCTTGGTGGAACGGCAGGGCACCGAAGCCGCGCGTGAGGGGAAAGACGGGGGACTCCGCCGGGTCGGCCTGGGCGTTGCCGGCCTCGGACGCATCGGCCTCATGCATGCCGAGAACCTCGCGGGCCGAGTCCCGGCGGCCGAGCTGGTGCGCGTCGTCGACGCCGACGAGGGACGTGCCCGCACAACCGGTGAGCAGCTGGGCGTCGCCTGGTCGACTAGCTACGAGGATCTCCTCGCCGATCCAGACGTCCACGGCGTCGTCATCGCGACGCCGACGGCGCTCCACGTCGAGATGGTCGAGCGCGCGGCGGCCGCAGGCAAGCACATCTTCTGCGAGAAGCCGATCTCGCTCGACCTGTCCTCCACGCGTGCGGCGATCGACGTGGCGCGCGAAGCGGGGAGCGCGTTCCAGATCGGCTTCCACCGGCGCTTCGACCCGGACTTCGCGGCGGCGGCCGACCGCATCCATGCGGGAGAGCTGGGCGACGTCTACTTCTTCCGCACGACGCTGCGGGACAAGCAGCCGCCGCCGATGGAGTACATCAAGGGCTCGGGCGGCTTCTTCGTCGACGTTACGATCCACGATCTCGACGCGGCGCGCTGGCTCGTGGGCGAGATCGAGGAGGTGACGGCCCACGGGGCGGCGCTGTCGGATCCGGCGTTCCAGGCCGCCGGCGACGTCGACAACGCCGTCGTGGTCCTGCGCTTCGCGAACGGTGCGCTCGGCGTGATCGACGAGAGTCGCGTCGCCGGCTACGGCTACGAATGCTCGACGGAGGTGCTCGGATCACGCGCGACTGTCCGGATCGGCGATCACCGCCGGGTCGGCAACGCCTGGCTCACGCCGGGCAGCGCCGCCGTCGACTGGGTCGAGGACTTCACGGAGCGTTTTCCGCGTGCGTACGTGCTCGAACTGGAGGAGTTCGCGGCCGCGATCCGCGAGCAGAGAGCTCCCGCGGTCACGGGGGAGGACGGCCTGGCAGCGTTCGTCCTCGGGCAGGCGTGCGAGCGCTCGTATCGCGAGCAACGAACTGTCCGGCTCCGCCGCGAAGAGCGAGTCGGACACGTGATCTACGAGGCCGCTTGAGCAGGAGCGAAAGGAGGTTCATGGTTCTGAGCTGGATGGCAGAGATCCAAGCGGGCAACGGGGCGAGGAAAGGAGAGGCACATGAGTGAGCATGAACTCGTCGAGCTGGAGGAGGATGGCCTCAGCCGGCGCGACCTGTTCATCAAGGGCGGAGTGCTTGCCGCGGGAACGACCTTCCTCGGCACGCGCGCGGCTGACGCGTTCGGCGCGGCCGAGGCGTCCAGCATCAAGGTCGCGGTCGTCACGCACGGCGACACCGGCTCGTTCTGGTCCGTCTTCAAGAAAGGCGTCGACCAGGCCAAGAAAGACCTGAAGTCACGCGGCGTCAGCGTCACGCAGGTGTACGCGAACAACGACGTCGCGAAGCAGGTGGCGGGGATCAATGCAGCCATCGGCGCGGGTGCCCAGGTGATCGCGACGTCCGTGCCGGACGCGAGCGCGCTTCGCGATCCGCTTGCGAAGGCATCGAAGAAGGGGATCGAGATCATCACGGTCAACTCCGGCCTCGGTGCATTCGACACGCTGCCGACGTACGAGGTCCATGTCGGCCAGACGGAGGACGTCGCAGGCAAGGGCGCGGGGAAGCAGTTCAAGAAGGCCGGCGCCAAGAAGGTCCTGGTCGTGATCCACGAGGCGAGCAACTCGGGCCTGCAGCAGCGTGCTTCGGGCGTCAAGGCCGTCCTTGGAGGAAGCAACGTCAAGGTCCTGACGATCCCGAACGCGAAGTCCGACATCCCAGGGACGAAGGCGAAGGTGAAGGCTGCGTTTAACGCCGACAAGAAGCTCGACGCCTTCCTCGGCCTCGATCCGGACGTCACGATTCCGTGCATCTCTTCGGTGCCGAAGGGCACGAAGATCGGGACGTTCGACGTCGGCGGGGCGATCAAGGAGATCCGGGCGGGCAGGATGCTGTTCGCGATCGACCAGCAGCAGTACCTCCAGGGGTACCTCCCAGTCGTCTTCGCAGTCCTCTACCGGACGAACCTGAACACGGTCGGCAACGGCGCGCCGGTGCTGACGGGCCCCGGCATCATCAACAAGGCCAACGCGGCGAAGGTGGCCGCACTGGCAGCGAAAGGCACTCGCTAGCAGAGCATGGGGGTGGGCGGCCGCGCGGTCGCCCACCCACCCCTCAGGAGTGGAGGCGATACATGGCTCAGACCGCAGCCCCGAAGGTCCGGCTGGACGAGCGCCTCGTCCGGGTCGGCCCGCTCACGCGGCTGCTGACCCGCCCGGACATCGGCGCGCTGCTGGGCGCGATCGCGGTGTTCTTCGCCTTCGCGTACTTCGCCCGTGGCGTGAACTGGATCGGCGACCCAGCGATCGCGGCCGGGTGGACCGATCAGGCTGTGCAGTACGGGATCGTCGCCGTGCCCGTCGCATTGCTGATGATCGGCGGAGAGTTCGACCTCTCCGCCGGCGTGATGATCGGCAGCTCCGGCCTCCTGCTCGGCTACCTCACGACGTATCAGGACATGAATGTGTGGCCCGCAATGGTGCTGGTCCTGCTGTTCGGCCTCGTGGTCGGCTTCATCAACGGGATCACGGTCGTCAGGACAAAGTTGCCGAGCTTCATCGTTACGCTGGCCACGTTCTTCATCCTGCAGGGCGTGAACGCGGCCGGAACGCTCAAGCTCACCGGGTCAACTGCGATCCAGAACATCGATTCCGCAAGCGGCTTCAACGCCGCGCACAGGTTCTTCGCCTCGGACCTGACCCATTACGGCTTCAAGGTCAAGGTGCTCTGGTGGATCGGCATCACGCTCGTGGGCGTGTGGCTGCTCGCGAAGACGCGTTTCGGCAACTGGATCTACAGCTCCGGCGGTGATCCGCTCGCCGCGCGGAACATCGGCGTCCCGGTCGCGCGCACGAAGATCACGCTCTTCATGATGACCTCCTTCACCGCTGCGCTGATGGGGATCATCGAGGCCCTCGAGCTGCGCTCCATGCAGTCCGGAGAGGGCATCGGGCTCGAGTTCATCTTCATCATCTGCGCGGTCGTCGGCGGCTGCCTGCTCACGGGCGGCTTCGGGTCCGTGATCGGAACGTTCTTCGGCGCGGCGATGCTCGGGATGGTCCAGCTCGGGATCGTCGACTCGCAGTGGGACAGCAACTGGACCTTCACCTTCCAGGGCGGGATCCTCTTCGCCGCGGTGCTGCTGAACACGCTGGTCCGCAGCCGCGCGCAGAAAGCGAGATGAGGATGGCCGAGGCTGCAACCAACGGCGCGCCGAATCTGCTCGAAGCCGACCGGCTCTCGAAGTACTACGGGAACGTGACGGCGCTCAAGGACGTCTCGGCTCACGTGAACGGCAGTGAGGTGACGTGCCTGCTCGGGGACAACGGCGCCGGCAAGTCGAGCTTCATCAAGATCCTTTCGGGCGTTCACCAGCCGGACGAGGGACGGCTGCTCGTCGAAGGTGAGGAGGTGCACTTCACGTCGCCGCGCGACGCGCGCGCGAAGGGCATCGCAACCGTCTACCAGGATCTCGCGATGGTGCCGCTGATGTCGATCTGGCGGAACTTCTTCCTCGGCGCCGAGCCACTGAAGGGCATCGGGCCGCTGCACTGGCTCGACTCCGCGACCGCGAAGCGCATCGTGAAGACGGAGCTGAACGAGATGGGAATCGACATCCGCGATCCCGATCAGCCGGTCGGGACGCTGTCCGGCGGCGAGCGCCAGTCGGTCGCGATCGCGCGGGCTGTCTACTTCGGTGCGCGCGTGTTGATCCTCGACGAGCCCACGTCTGCACTCGGCGTCAAGCAGGCCGGCGTCGTGCTCAAGTACGTCCTGCAGGCGCGCGACCGCGGCGTCGCAGTCATCTTCATCACGCACAACCCGCACCACGCCTATCCGGTCGGCGACCGCTTCGTGATTCTCAACCGCGGGCAGAGTCTCGGCAACTTCGCCAAGAGCGAGATCGACCAGCAGGAGCTCGTGCGCCTGATGGCAGGCGGCCGCGAGCTCGCGGAGCTCGAGCACGAGCTCGAGGCGATCAAGGCCGAGGTCTAGTGGCGACAGCTCGGCTCACGGCGGCACAGGCGCTCGTCCGGTTCCTCGCGCAGCAACACGTCGAACGCGACGGAGTGGAGCACCGCTTCTTTGGCGGCTGCTTCGGGATCTTCGGCCACGGCAACGTCGCCGGGATCGGCGAGGCGCTCTACGAGAGCCCGGAGCTGCTCACCTACTACCAGGCGCGGAACGAGCAGGCGATGGTGCACGCCGCCGCCGGCTATGCCCGGATGAAGAACCGGCTTGAAACGCTCGCGTGCACGACGTCGATCGGCCCGGGCGCGACGAACCTTGTCACCGGCGCTGCGCTCGCGACGGTGAACCGGCTGCCCGTGCTGCTGCTGCCGGGGGACGTCTTCGCGTCCCGCCGCCCGGATCCCGTGCTGCAGCAGCTCGAGGTGCCGTGGCGCGGCGACGTCTCCGTCAACGACTCGCTCCAACCGGTGTCGCGCTATTTCGACCGGATCGAGCGCCCAGAGCAGCTCGTCCCCGCAGCGCTGTCGGCGGTGCGCGTGCTCGTCAACCAGGCGGAGACGGGAGCTGTGACGCTCGCGTTTCCGCAGGACGTGCAGGCGGAGGCGTACGACTTCCCGGACGAGTTCCTGCGGCGGCGTGTATGGCACATTCCCCGCCCGCTGCCCGAGGCGGAAGGACTGACGAAGGCGGCCGAGTTGATCCGGGCCGCCCGGCGCCCGCTGATCGTCGCGGGCGGCGGCGTCATCTACTCGGAGGCGACGGACGTGTTGCGTGTGCTCGTGGACCAGACAGGGATTCCGGTTGGCGAGACCCAGGCGGGAAAGGGATCGCTGCCGTACGACCACCCGTCTGCGCTCGGCGCGATCGGCGTCACGGGAACCTTCGCGGCCAACCGGGTCGCCGCGGAGGCCGATCTCGTGCTGGGCGTCGGCACGCGCTGGACCGACTTCACGACGGCTTCGAAGACCGTCTTCGCCAACCCGGACGTCCGCTTCGTCAACGTCAACGTCGCCGACTTCGACGCGACGAAGCTCGGCGCGCTGGCGCTCGTCGGCGATGCGCGGGCGACGCTCGAGCATCTGGCCAAGCTTCTCGACGGCTACGCCGTCGATCCGACGTACCGCGAGCAAGCGGCGCGCCTCAACTCGGAGTGGGATGCCGAGGTGACGCGGCTCTACCGCCTCGGTCACGGAC
>JBASRJ010000096.1:0-12932 GCA_049273785.1 Gaiellaceae bacterium
TCGCAGATCGCGTTCGCCTTCGCGTCGAACTCGGACTTCGAGAGTCGTGAGGAGCCGCCGCCGCCTCCGCAGCCCGCGAGCAGCACGAGAACCACGATCGCGAAGGCCGCCTGCCTCACCGACACGAACACCAGTATCCCGCACCCGGCAGACGGACGGTCAGATCGTCTTGAACTGCTCGAACGGCTGCCGGCACGCGTTGCAGTAGCGCACGCTTCGACAGGGAGTCGGGCCGAAGAGGTTCTCGAGCGTGGTGTCCGTCGAGCCGCAGTACGGACACCGGAACACCATGCTGTTCAGCTCGACGAGCGTCGTTGCCGTTCCCGCCGACCGCGGCGCCGGTGGCGCGAAGCCCGACGCACGGAGCTTCTCGCGACCGGCGGGTGTGATCTTGTCCGTCGACCAGGAGTCGTCGAGGACGACGCGCACGTCCGGCTCGGCGCCGAGGGCCCGCACACTGTCGGCCATCGCGTCGCGCATCACCTCGAGCGCCGGGCAGCCGAGGAACGTCGGCGTGAACTCGATCCGCACACTGCCGTTCTCGACTGCGACATCGCGGATGACGCCCAGGTCGACGAGCGAGATGACGGGAATCTCCGGATCGGGGATCTCCGCGAGCGCTTCCCAGACCTGGGCCTCGCTCACCATGTCGCGCCCGGGACGCTGCGCCGCACCATCGTCATCTCCTCCCAGAGCTCGCGCAGCTCGCCGGAATGCTCACCGCGCTCGACCGCGTCGACCTCGTCGAGGCCGATGCGCTGCGCAAGGGTCGCCCGCTGCTCCGTCGGCAGGACTCCCAGCGCGAAGGGCCAGAGCTCGTGGACGGCGTCCCGGAAGCGCGGCTCGTCACGCAGCCGCTCCTCCCACATGCGCGCGTGCAGCCGGTGGTACTGCTCCTCGCGGTCCATCTTCGCGGCCAGCCCTGCGACCTCTGCGTTGTCGGACTCCTTCAGGGCCGCAAGCCTGATCTCGTCGGCAGTCTCGTAGAGGAAGTGGCGCGCGATCGTGTGCGCCCAGTCCAGCCGCCGCCGCTCGACGAGCGGTGCGCTGCGGTACTCGCCGGGATCGCGGTCGAACGCGAGCGCGTCGGCGTTCGTGCCGAGCTCGGCCGCGGCGAGCTCGTACAGCGCCCGTGCGTGGCCGATCTCGTTCTGGGCGATCGACGAGAACGCGACGTCCTCCTCGAGCGACGGGGCGATCCCGGTCCACTCGGAGTCGCGCCAGCCGAGGATCAGCTCGTCGTCAGCTAGCTCGAGCAGTGCCTGCGCGTTCACGTGCGGCACGCAGCTTCTCCTTGAGGGGATAGCCGTCGACCCGATGGTACGTCTTGTGCAGCTCGTCGTAGAAGTCGTGCACCTCGTGGACGGCATCGCGCGGAACAACCCACAGCGCCTCCGACTCCTGCCGCCGCCCGTACTGCTCGTGCGCGAACGCCTGCGCGAACGTGATGTCCGGTGCATCGACCGACCCCGCGTGCGCAAAGGCCGCGCCCTTCTTCTCCTGACGGAAGACCTCGAAGATCACGCCGCTTGGGCGAGAACGACGGAGCGCACCCATGCTTCCTGCTCCAGGAACTTCCGGCGGAACTCGAGCCGCTCCTGCGTCTTCGGCCCGTGGCCCGTGACGACGCGCTTCAGCTCGTCCCAGTCGGGCTCGCCGTACTCCCAGACCCCGTCGTCGTTCTTTCGCAGCCTCGGGTCCGGAACGGTCAGGCCGAGCTCCCAGATCTGCGGCACGTACCCGTCGAGGAACTGCTGGCGCGCCTCCTCGTTCCCCTGCGACTTGATGCGCCAGACGTACATCGGATCCTCGTCCTTCGCGATCGGATTGCCGTGGAACTGCATCAGCGGTCCCCACCAGCGCGTGACGGCTTCCTGCACCAGCTCGCGCTGCTCGTCGGTGCCGTTCATCATCGTCAGCACGACGTCGCGCCCGTGGAGGATGTGGAACGACTCCTCCCAGCAGATCTTCTTCATGATTCGCGCGTACGGCGCGTACGAGCACTTGAGGAGCGCTTTCTGGGAGATGATCGCCGCCGCGTCGACGAGCCACGCGATCACGCCGACGTCGCCCCACGTCTTCGTCGGGTAATGGAAGACGTTGTGGAACTTCGACTTCCCGGAGATGAGGTCTGCGAGGCACTGCTCCCGTGGTTTTCCGAGGTCCTCGACGACGCGGTAGATCAGCTGCGAATGGCCGACCTCGTCCTGGACCTTCGCGGTGAGCGCGAGCTTCCGCTGCAACGTCGGCGCGCGCAGGATCCACTCGCGCTCGGGTAGGACGCCCATCAGCTCCGAGTTGCCGTGCATCTCGATGAACTTGACGAGCTTCGCCCGGTAGTCGTCGGGCATCCAGTCGGTCGTCTCGACCTGGCCGCCGGACTGGACGTATGCGAGGAATTCCTGCTCGTTCATCACCCTAACGATCGTTAGGGTACCGGACGTGACGACGCGCCGAAACGAGCTCGTGCGCCAGGCGGCCCGGCTGTTCGCGGAGAAGGGCTACCACGGGACGTCGACGGGCGACCTGGCAGAGGCCATGGGTGTCCAGAAGGGATCGCTGTACGCGCACATCAAGTCGAAGGCCGATCTGCTCTGGGAGGTGGCCCGGGACGGCGCGGAGGCATTTCACGCCGCCCTGGACGGCGTCCCGGACGAGCTGCCCGCCACCGAGAAGATCCGGCTCGCGCTCCGCGCGCACCTGTGCGTCGTCGCAGAGCAGCTCGACGTCGCAACCGTCTTCATCCGCGAGTGGCGCTACCTCGAAGGCGAGCGGCGCGAGGCGTTCGTCGCAGAACGGCGACGCTACGAGGAGCGGTTCCGCGCGCTCTTCCGCGAAGGACGCGAGCTGGGTGAACTGCGGACCGACCTCGACGACGCGACGGCCACGCTGCTCGCGCTTTCCGCCGCCAACTGGGCCTACACGTGGCTTCGGCCCGGTGAGGACACCGACGCGTTGGCGGACCGCTTCTTCGGCGCATTGCTGGACGGCATGCGCGGCTACGCGACCCCGTAGAGCAAGTTTAGGAAGATTCTCAGCCAAGAATCTGCGCGATTGATTCGGTAGTCAATTGCGCGCAGGTTTGGCGTTCGTCGCACGTCTACAAAACGAAGTTGCAAACAGAAACTTCGTCGTTCGACTGCCGACACTTTTCCGCTCGCCCAACTGCCGGAGGGGAACAATGCACTGGTTGAGGCTGCGCGCTTCGCGGCGCGTTCGGAACGTCTTTCTCTTCGTCACGCTTGCCGTTGCCGCAGTCTCGCTGCCGCTCGCAAGCTCGAATGCAGCGACGCCCGACTCGGGAACGGTGTCGGCGTCCAACCTGTCCGTTTCGTGGACCGGCGCGATCGCGATCGCCACCGCGGCCGGCTGTACAGGCGCGACCGATCCGACCTGCGACAAGTATCACCTGACGGTCCAGCCGCCCGGCTATCCGTTCCAGGTCCGGATCGAGCTGCTTCCGGCAGGCGACTGGGATCTCTACGTGTATGCGCCGGACGGGGGGCTCGCGGGCAGCTCGGGGAACGGCCCGAACCAGCTGGAGATCGTCACGTTGACGAATCCGCCGGCCGGGACGTACACGATCGCTGCGGCGCCCTTCGCGCCGCTGATCGGGACGGACGGCAACAGCTACACGGCGAGTGCGACGATCGTTCCGATCAGCAGCGGCAGCCAGCCGCCGCCCGGGACGGAGCCGATCACCTACTCGAACTACTCGCCGCCCGGCGGGCTCGGCGGGAGTGCGGGCGAGCCGTCGATCGGAGCGAACTGGACGGGTCCCGGCAACGTCATGTACCAGGCGGGCCTCCAGACCTTGCGCGTTAGCTTCGACGACACGCGCTCGCCGGCGACCGCGTCGTGGACCGACGTCAGCGCCCCGAACACCTCACTCGCGTCGCTCGACCCGATCGGGTTCATGGACCAGACGACGGGTCGGTGGTTCAGCTCCCAGCTCTCCGGCACGACGAGCCTGGCTGCGTTCACCGACAACGACGGCGGCAGCTGGCTGCCGAGCGAGGGCGGACCGTTGAACGGCGGCGTCGACCACCAGACGATCGGCGCCGGTCCGTACGCGCCGCCACTGACCGGAACGGTGTACCCGCACGCGTTCTACTACTGCTCGCAGGATCTCGTTGCGGCGTTGTGCGCGCGCAGCGACAACGGCGGCGTCACATTCTCGCCGGCCGTCCCGATCTACACGAGCGAGTGCGGCGGTCTGCACGGCCATGTCAAGGTGGCGCCCGACGGCACCGTCTACGTTCCGAACAGGGGCTGCGGCGGCGCGCAGGGCGTCGTCGTATCGCGCGACAACGGCCTCACCTGGTCGGTGCACACCGTTCCCGGGAGCACGAACGGTGCCTGGGATCCGTCGGTCGGCATCGCCAGTGACGGCACCGTCTACTTCGGCTACGACGACGGCGACGGCCATCCGCGCGTCGCCGTCTCGCACGACCACGGCTCGACGTGGACGAACATCCGCGACGTCGGTGTCGGCTTGAACGTGGCGACGTCCGCGTTCCCCGCAGTCGTCGCCGGTGACCCGGACCGGGCCGCGTTCGCGTTCCTCGGTACGACGTACACGGGCTCGGGCGCCTTCGGCGACACCCCGAGCTGGCCCGGCGTCTGGCACCTCTACGTCGCGACGACCTACGACGGCGGCAATACGTGGACGACCGTCGATGCGACGCCGACCGATCCCGTCCAGAAATCGACGATCTGCGGTGGCGGGTTCAACGGGTGCGGCAACGGCACGCGCAACCTGCTCGACTTCATGGACGCGACGATTGACAAGGACGGGCGCGTGCTCGTCGGATACGCCGACGGGTGCATCGACACGTGCGTCACCGGCGGTCCGAACAGCTACACGGCCCTGACGTCGATCGCGCGACAGGTGAACGGGAAGCGGCTGTTCGCCCGGTTCGACCAGAACACGGTTCCGGCGGCGCCGAACCTGAATGGAAAGGCGCTCGCCGGCAGTCCGCCGTCGAACCTGCTGACCTGGGAGGCGCCGTACAACGGCGGCTCGGCGATCACCGGTTACAAGATCTACCGCAAGACCGCGAGCTCCGGCTACTCGGTGCTCGCAACGGTCCGAGGTTCGGCGACGAACTACTCCGACACGCAGCTCACTGCGGGCGAGACCTACACGTACAAGGTGTCGGCGGTGAACGCGAACGGCGAAGGGGCCGCAAGCAACGAGGTGACGCCGACGCCGCCGCCGCCTCCGGCCGATCCATGCGTGGAGCCGGGCGTCCGCGTGATCTCGGACGGCACAGGTGACGCGCTCGACGGCAACGACGGGCACGACGTGCAGTGGGTGTCCGTCGCCGAGCCTTCGTCGGCCGGCAGCGGCAAGCTCGAGTTCATCGTCAAGGTCGCCTCACTGGCGAGCGTCCCGGCGAACACGACCTGGCCGGTCATCTTCCAGACGGCCGATGGTGCCGACCACTTCGTTCGGATGAAGACGGACGTGCTCGGGAACGTCACCTTCGGCTACGGGAACGGCACGACGGTCGCCGGTGACGCAACCCCCGCCGACACGGCCAGCAGGTACACCGGGGACGGCACGATTCGCATCGTGGTCGCCCGCAGCGTGTTCGGTGCCGCGGTCGGGAGCAACCTGACCCAGTTCCTGATCCGTGTGCGTGTCGAGTCTGGCGCCGGCCCGGCCCTCACGCCGGACAACGCGCCCGACAGCCTGGGCCGGACCGGTTCCTACACCGTGAAGGGCAACGAGAACTGCTCGACACCGCAGGCCGACCTGGCCATGACGGGCAACGACATCGTGGTGTCGGGGCTCCAGGGTGCCGGCCACGATCAGGTGATCGTCGCCGTCGTCCACAACATCGGCACCGGGCCCGCAGCGAACGTGAAGGTCCGGATCGCAGTGGACGGGACCCAGATCGGCGCGATTCAGACGATCGGCAGCATCCCGGTCGGCGGCTCCGGTCGAGCGTCCGTCGTGTGGGACACGCACGGCCAGAACGGCACGCACTCGATCTCCGCCGTGGCAGACCCGGCGAACGCGATCCCCGAATCGAACGAGGGGAACAACACCGGCACCCGGACGGTCACCGTCCAGGGCGGCAAGGTCCACTGATCAACGGGAGAATGGGGCCGATGCGAACGCCGGCCCCATTCGTCCTCGTCGCCGTCGTCGCACTCGCGGCCTGCGGCGGCGGCGGGTCGAAAGGATCGGTGGGCGGCACGCTTCCGAGTTGTGCGACGGCGGGCGCGCCGGTCCAGCTCCCGCCGGAGCTCGCCAAGTTCCCGCTGCCCGAAGGCGGGGTCGTGGACAAGACGCGCAAGGACGCCGCCGGGAACACGATCTACGAGGGAGTCGTCCCCGGCGACATCGGCGCGACGCGCGACTTCTACAAGGCCGAGCTGCCGCGACGCGGCTACAAGCTCGGCCGGGGGGACTCCGAGGAGCACGAGGCGGAGGCCGACTTTTCCGGTCGAGGTGCAGACGCGCACTTCAAGCTCCACGACATCAGCGGGTGCGACGGGGCGCTGAAGCTCGAAGTCGCGCTTCGCTAGCCACCACGGTGCGTGGCATGGTTGCCGTTCATGCCCCGCGTCGCGCTGATCGTCAATCCGTTCGCCAGTGCCGTCGACGAGCATCGGATCAAGCTCGTCGCAGGGGCGCTCGCCCGGGTCGCGGACGTCGCGACACACCTGACGGAGCGGCGCGGTCACGCGACCGAGATCGCCCAACTCGTCGCCGACGACGCGGACGCGATCTTCGTCTATTCGGGCGACGGGGGATTCAACGAGGTCGTGAACGGATTGGGCCCCGACGCGCCGCCGCTCGGCTGCATTCCCGGCGGCGGCACGAGCGTGTTCCCGCGCGGGCTCGGGATCTCGCGCGATCCGGTCACCGCGACCGAGCAGCTCGTCGAGGCGTTCGAACAGCGGCGCACGCGCCGCATCTCGGTCGGCCGCGTGAACGGACGGCGCTTCCTCTTCAACGCAGGCCTCCTGTTCGACGCCGAGCTCGTGCGCCGGATCGAGGCGCAACGCTCACACGCGGGACGTCCCGGAGACCTCGCATTCGCCGCCACGCTCGTCAAGTTCATCGCGGAACAGCGTGGGCGGTTCGATCCGGTGCTGGAGATCGACGGCGTCGGCCGCGCCGCATTCGTGCTTGTGGCCAATGCCGACCCGTACACGTATCTCGGCTCGATCGCCGTGCACGTGGCACCGGAGGCGACGCATGAAGCCGGGCTTTACGCGATTGCGCCGACCCGCGTTCGGCCGCGTCACATCCCTCAGTTGTGCCGCTACGTCGTGACCGGCCGACGGCGGCCGCGGTCGACCCTCGCCGTTCAGGACGTGGACCGGCTCGAGGTCCGCTGCGACCGGCCGCTGCCGCTGCAGGTGGACGGGGAGGACCTGGGCGACGTCGAGAGCGCGGTCTTCGAGGCCGAGCGCGGCGCCCTGACAGTTCTCGCCTAACCGATCCACCGGTCGTACGTCTCATAGTCCGATGCGGACTATTCCGGCTCGGACGGCGAAGACGCTGACCCTGACCGAGGCTGCCGTCCTCGCCCTGCTCACGGTCGAGGGGGAGCGGTCCGGCTACGAGCTGACGAAGTCGGCGGCCAAGAGCGTCGGCCACATCTGGGCGCCGGCCCGCAGCAACCTGTACGCGGTGCTCGCCCGCCTCGCGCGCGACGGCCTGGCCGACACGCGCAGGGTCGCGCAGAGCGACCGGCCCGACAAGCAGCTGTACGAGGTCACGGCGGCAGGCAAGCGCGCGCTCGAGGCATGGCTCGAGCACGTGGACGGCGAGGACGTCGACGCGTTCCACCTGAAGGTGTTCTACGGGGGCTTGCTCCCGCGGCGGAAGCTGATCGAGCACGTGGAGGCATACCGCGACGGCTTGCACGAACGGCTCGAGCTGTACGACGCGGTCGGCGAGCAGAACACGAACCGTGGCCACGACTACTACCACCGGTTGATGCTCGACTTCGGCTACGCGCAGGCCCGCGCGTCGCTGGCGTGGGCCGACGAGGTGCTCGCGAAGCTGCGGAGGAAGCGCTGAGGACACTCGCACGCATCGCGCTGCTCCTGGTGCTGGTCGTCTCGCCGGCCGCGGCTCGCGGGGCGACAAGAGACACGGGCGCAGGTGACGTGCAGCTTCTCGCTCAGCACCTCCGTCATGACCATCCGAACCTCTTTCACGATCTCTCGCCGTCAGTGTTCGACGCGGCAGTGAACGATCTCGCCGCTCGGGCGGACTCGATCGGCGCCGACGAGCTCCTCGTCGGGTTGATGCACATCGCAGCGCTCCCGGGCGTGCGCGACGGGCACACGGGAATCTTTCCGCTCGACCCATCGAACTCGCGCGTCCTGCACGAGTATCCGATCCGCCTCTACGACTTCTCGGACGGCATGTACGTGATCGGGCAGGTCGGCGGGACCGACCTCCTGCGCGCGCGGCTGCTCGCAGTCAACGGCCGGCCGCTTGGGGGCGTCGAACGGATGGTGCGCCCGCTCGTCCCCCACGACAACGACTCGTCGCTCCGGCAGCAGCTCACCCAGTACCTCACCACAGCCGAGGTACTGCACGGCCTTGGGATCGCTCCGAACGCAGGTGCTCTGCCGTTCACGTTCGAGCGAGACGGGCAGTCGTTCGACATGGTGCTCGCACCGATCGCCACTTCGGCGTACAACCAGGCGCTCGGCCGCCCGATCCCCCCGCTGATCCCGCAAGCGGTGAACGGGCGCGCGCCTGCGTACGTCGTCCGGCGCGACCGGGAGCAGTGGACGACGACGCTCGCGGGCGGCCGTGTGTTCTACATCGGCTACAACCTGATGGAGCGAGGGACGTGGACCCTCTCGCGGCAGACGCTCAAGGCGACGCGGAAAAAACGAGTGCGCGCCGCGATCGTCGATCTCCGAAACAACGCGGGCGGAGAAAATTCCACGTACGGCTATCTCCTGGACGCCCTCGGGCGCATCTCTAAGTCGAAACCTGTCGTCGTGATCCTCTCGCGCACGACGTTCTCGGCGGCCGAGAACTTCGTCACCGAGCTCGAGCGCCGTGCACACCCGGTCTTCGTCGGAGAGCCCAGCGGCGGTAGCCCGAATCTCTACGCCACCGTGACGCCGACTTCCCTGCCCGCGTCCGGGGTCACGGTGAACGTCGCGACGGCGTACGAGCAAAAGTCGACGCCGGACGACCCGCGGATCACCACCGACCCGCAGGTTCCGATGCCGTTGTCGTCCGGCGACTTCTTCGCGGGACGCGACCCTGTGCTCGCCGCTGCGGTTGCGGCCGCGCTCGCACCGAAAAGCTAAAGTCGGCCTGGAATGGCGCAGGTTCTCCCTGCCGAGCGCGACCTTCGGCGCGTGATCGGCGACGCGGACGGCGTGGGCGACCGCGAGGTCGAAGGCCTCGGCGAACAGGTGCTGCTCGACCTCTTCCGCTCGATGGTCCTCCTCCGCACGTACGACGAGCGTTCGGTCGTCTACCACAGCCAGGGGCGGATCGGGACGTACGCCATCTTCTGGAACCACGAGGCGATGCAGGCCGGCGCCGCGCACGCGCTCGAGGACGGCGACTGGATCTTCCCGTCCTACCGCGAGTCGGCGATCGGTCTCCTGCGCGGGATGCCGCCGGCGACCGTGCTGTCGTGGTGGCGCGGCCACCCGGCGGGCTGGTGGAACCCGGAGGACTACAACGTCGCGTCGATCTGCGTTCCCATCGCGACGCACGTCCCCCACGCTGCGGGGCTCGCATGGGGGAAGAAGCTGAAAGGCGAGCGCGCGTGCGCGATCGTGTTCTTCGGCGACGGCGCGACCTCCGAGGGCTCGTTCCACGAGGGTGCGAACTTTGCGGCGGTGACGGGCGCACCCCTGATCCTGTTCTGCAACAACAACCAGTGGGCGATCTCGACACCGCTCGAGGCGCAGACGCGCGCCGAGACGCTCGCCGACAAGGCTGTCGGCTACGGGATGCCGGGCGTGCGCGTCGACGGCACCGACGTGCTCGCCGTGTACGAGGCGACGCGCGAGGCGGTCGAACGGGCGCGCGGCGACGAGGGGCCGACGTTCGTCGAGGCGGTTACGTATCGGACGGCGCCACACGCGACCGCGGACGATCCGCGCGCGTACATCGACCAGGAGCGCGTGGAGGAGGAGAAGAAGCGCGAATGCGTCGGCCGCTACGAGGGGTACCTGCGGCGCGCCGGGATCCTGCACGACGAGCTGGCGGCCTCGATTCGCAGCGAGGCGGTAGAGGCGATGCGTTCAGGGATCGGAGCGGCGGAGGCGGAGCCGCCGGCCGATCCCGGGCTGCTGTTCGAGCACACGTACGTCGACCCGCCTGCGTCGTTCGGCTCGGACCTCGACGAGCTGCGGAGAATCCTCGGTGGCTGAGCTGTCGATCGTCGAGGCGGTCAACGACGCGCTTCATGTCGAGCTCGAGCGCGATGCGTCCGTGATGGTGGTCGGCGAGGACGTCGGGCGGGCCGGCGGCGTCTTCCGCGCGACGGCGGGGCTCCGCGACCGGTTCGGGCCGGATCGATGCTTCGACTCGCCGCTCGCGGAGGCGGGAATCCTCGGCACCGCGGTCGGACTGTGCATGGCGGGCTGGCGCCCCGTCTGCGAGATGCAGTACGACGCGTTTTCCTATCCGTGCCTCGACCAGCTGATCACGCACGTCGGCCGCTACCGGTGGCGGACCGGTGGCAAGATGCAGTTCCCGCTCGTCGTGCGCATGCCGTACGGCGGCGGCGTGCGGGCGCCGGAGCTGCATGACGACTCGCCGGAGACGTACTACGTGCACACGCCCGGTGTCAAGGTTGCGATCCCGTCGACGCCCGCGGACGCGAAGGGCATCCTGGCGGCCGCGATCCGCGACCCCGATCCGGTCGTCGTGCTTGAGCCGAAGCTCCACTACCGCACGCTGAAGGGCGAGGTGCCGGAAGGCGAGCACGTCGTCCCGCTCGGGAAGGCGCGTCTCGTCCGCGAGGGAGACGACGTGACGCTCGTCGCATACGGCTCGATGGTGCCGGTGTGCGAGGCCGCGGCGGACGAGCTCGACGCGTCGGTCGAGGTACTGGACATCCGCTCGCTGAAGCCGCTCGACGAGGACGCATTGCTGGTCTCCGCGGCGAAGACCGGACGCGTCGTGATCGTGCAGGAAGCGCCGCGCACGTGCGGCTTCGCGGCCGAGCTGGCGGCGATCCTCGCCGAGAAGGCGATCCTCGACCTGCACGGGCCGGTGCTGCGTGTGACCGGCTATGACGTGCCGTACCCGTACTGGCAGATCGAGGACGCGTACATGCCGTCCGTCGCGCGCGTCGTCGACGCGGTCGGCAAGCTCCTTGAATTCTGAGACACGTCTGCGGATCTGGCTCGAACGCAGCGGCAGCGGCTTTCGGTTACGCGACGCTGCGACGGAGGAGCCAGTTCGCGACGACGACCCGCGCGTTCGCGTCGTGAAGGTCGCGGGCGTGTCGTACCGGCTCGACGCGCTGCAGGACGACGCCTTCGCGCCCGGCCGCCGGCTCGCGCTCGTGCCCGAGCCCGAGAACGAGCACGACCCGAACGCGATCGGGATCTGGGACGAGCAGCGCGGCGTGCAGGCGGGCTACGTGCCGGCGGAGATTGCCCGTGGGCTCGACGCTCGCGACTGGCAAGCGGTCTCGGTGTGGGAATACGTCGAGGACGGCCGCCGCGGCGGCCTGCGCGTGCTGCTCGCCCCTCGCGAAGCGTGGATCGGGATCCCGCGCGCGTGATCCACGAGATCCCGCTCGAGCGGCGCACGCTGCACGGACACTTCTCCCGCGAGCTCGAGCCGGTGCTGAGCATCGGTCCGGGCGACTCGGTCCGCTTCCAGTCGCTCGACGCCGGCTGGCACTGGGAGTTCGAGGGGGAGTACCTGGAGGAGCGTGACGCGGCGGAGCTCGACTCGGGACACGCCCTGAACGGCCCCGTGCACGTGCGAGGTGCGAGCCCGGGACAGACGCTCGCGGTACGAGTAGACGAGGTGCGGCCTCGCTCGTGGGGTGTGACCTTCGGCGAAGGGGACCTGTTCCAGTGGCAGATCGACGTCGACGGCGGGACTGCGACGAACGACCGCGGCAGGACCGTGGCGATCGCTCCGTTCCTCGGCGTCATCGGCATGCCACCGGACGAGCCGGGCGTGTGGTCGACGATCCCACCTCGTCCCTGCGGTGGCAACATCGACTGCAAGCTGCTCGTCGCGGGAACGACGCTCTTCCTGCCGGTTCCGAATGACGGTGCGCTTCTGTCGGCCGGCGATGGACACGCCGCCCAGGGCGACGGCGAGGTTTCCGGCACGGCGATCGAGTGTCCGCTCGACGCGGCGCAGATCACGGTCGACATCCGCGACGACCTCGACCTGCGCATGCCGATCGCACGGACCCCGAACGCATGGCTCGCCTTTGGATTCGACAACGATCTCGACGTTGCCGCCCAGCTCGCCGTCGAGACGATGCTCGACCTCATCGAGCGCGAGCTCGAGACCGACCGCAAGCATGCGCTAGCGCTCGCGAGCGTCGCGGTCGACCTCGCGGTGACGCAGCTGGTCAACGAGGCGAAAGGCGTCCACGCGATTCTCCGCGACGACGCGATCAGGTAGGAATCCGCGCGTGGCGTACGAGTTCAAGCTGCCTGACCTCGGCGAAGGGCTGACCGAAGGCGAGATCGCCCGCTGGCTCGTCTCGGAGGGCCAGGAGATCGGCGAGGACGACCCGCTCGTCGAGATCCAGACTGACAAGACGACGGTCGAGATTCCGTCACCGGCCGCGGGGACCGTGACGCGCATCCTGGTCGAGGAAGGCAAGGTCGTCCCGGTCGGCACGGTGCTCGTTGTCATCGGCGGTCAACCGCGAGAGGTCGCGTCTACGGCGCAAGACCTCTCGCGGCAGAAGGCCACATCACCCGCCCCGCCCCGC
>JBASRJ010000103.1:0-6013 GCA_049273785.1 Gaiellaceae bacterium
TCGGTCATCGAAAGCTTCAACTACGCGATCGAAGGCGTGCTCCACGTCCTCCGGACCCAGCGCAACATGCGGATCCACTTCGCCGTCGCCGCCGGCGTGATCGCGGCCGCCGCCGCCGTCCGGGTCAGCAAGATCGAGCTGATCGCACTGCTGCTCGCGATCGCATTCGTCCTGATCGCGGAGATGATCAACACCGCGATCGAGGGAGCGATCGACGCCACGACGACGTCCTTCGACCCGATGGCGAAGCTGGCGAAGGACATGGCCGCGGGCGCGGTGCTGATCGCGTCGATCAACGCCGTCGCGATCGGCTACCTCGTCTTCGCAGGCAAGGCGGCGGACAAGAGCGCCAGCGTGCTCGACAAGGTGCGTGACGCGCCCGCGCAGATCACGCTGATTGCGCTGATGCTGACCGTGATCGTCGTGATCGCGACGAAGGCGTGGACCGGACGCGGGACGCCGCTGCGCGGTGGACTGCCGTCTGGCCATGCGGCTGTCGGCTTTGCGTGCTGGATCGCAGCGACGTACATCGTGGGAGACTCGCACCGCTTCGTGATCTCCGGCCTGACGTTCATCATGGCGCTTCTGGTCGCGCAAACACGCGTCGAGTCCGGCATTCACTCGGCGCTCGAGGTCGCATACGGCGGCGCTCTCGGCGCACTCGTCACGCTCGCCGTCTTCCAGCTGTTATGAGTCGCGACCTCTACGAGCGGGCGGTCGCGATCGCCGAGCGGGCGTATGCGCCGTATTCGAACTACCTCGTCGGCGCCGCCGTCCGGACGCGGGACGGCAAGGTCTTCGAGGGCGTCAACGTCGAGAACGCCGCGTACCCATTGGGCGTCTGCGCGGAGAAGTCTGCACTCGTCAAGGCGGTCAGCGAGGGGTACCGGCCCGGCGACATCGATGCGATCGGGATCACCGCGTCACCCTGTGGCGGATGCCGGCAGTGGCTCTACGAGTTCCGGATCGAGGAGGTCACGTTCCGAAACGCGGCCGGCGAGCTCGTGACCTACTCCGCCGCCGAGCTCCTGCCGGACACCTGGGATCTGCCGGCTTGAGATCGGGCTTCGTGGCCGTCGCGGGACGGCCGAACGTCGGGAAGTCGACTCTCGTGAACGCCCTCTGCGGCGGGAAGGTCGCAATCGTCTCCGACAAGCCCCAGACAACGCGGCGGCGCATCTTCGGGATCGCGAACGGGGATGACCACCAGCTGATTCTCGCCGACCTGCCCGGCTTTCAGCGGCCGCTCGATCCCTTGACGGAGCACATGCAGCGGACGGTCGATGCCGCGTTCGAGGACGTCGACGGAGTGCTGTTCGTCCTGTCCGCGCGCGAACGGATCGGCGCCGGCGACAGGTTCGTCGCTCGCCGGATGTTCGAGCTCGGGGTTCCCGTCGTGATCGCGCTGAACAAGGTTGATCGTCTGAAAGGCGGACACATCGCGACGCAGATGGAAGCCGCGTCCCGGCTGGGGGACTTCCACGCGCTCCATCCGGTGAGCGCCAAGACGGGTGACGGCGTGCCGGAGCTCCGCGAGGAGCTCGAGGCGCTGCTGCCCGAGGGGCCGCTCTACTTCCCGCAGGAACAGCGCACGGACCTCCCGCTCGAGGTTCAGATCGCCGAGGTCGTTCGCGAGCAGGCGCTGCGGCTGACGAAGGACGAGGTGCCGCACGCGATCACGGTCGAGGTGCAGGAGATCGAGGGCAAGGTGGTGCGCGCGGACGTGCTCGTCGAGACCGACTCGCAGAAGCAGATCCTGATCGGCAAGGGCGGCGCGATGGTCCGCGAGATCGGGCGGGGCGCGCGGCCCGAGATCGAGTCGCTGCTAGGCAAGCAGGTGTACCTCGAGCTGCACGTGAAGGTGAAGCCGCGCTGGCGCCGGGACGAGACGCTGCTCGAGCGGCTCGGCCTCTGATTCCCCGCCGCCGCCGCGCGTTGCACTTTCGCGACGAAATCGTCACCCACGGGTGCGAATCTCCTCGGTAGCCTGACGGCTTGGTGGGCGGGGTCAGGGGCTCCCAGTTGTCGGCCGGGCCTCTGCCCCGCGCCGGTTTTCGGCAGAGGCCTCGGAGCTACACTCACCACATGGCGCAGGCGCCTGCTCTTCCACGCGGTTTCGAGCTCCCGCTCGAGCCGCGGCTGCCCCGGATCGGCTCGGTGGACGCCGTTGCGCTCGAAGAGCGAGCCGCGAGCCTCGCCAAGCGGTCGATCAAGCGCGAGTCGAAGGTGTTCGCGCTCGAGCTCGCGATCCGGATGATGGACCTGACGACGCTCGAGGGCCAGGACACGCCGGGAAAGGTCGCCGCGCTCGCGTCGAAGGCGATCCGCCCCGATCCGTCGGACGCCAACATCCCGTCGGTCGCCGCCGTCTGCGTCTACCCGAACCTCGTGCCGACCGCGGTCGCACGCGTGGAGGGGACCGGCGTCAAGGTCGCATCGGTCGCAACGGCATTTCCGTCGGGACAGTCGCCGCTCGAGGCAAAGCTCGACGAGGTCCGCTGGGTCGTCGAGCACGGCGCCGACGAGGTCGACATGGTGATCGACCGCGGCGCGTTCCTGTCCGGGCGTTACGCGAAGGTGTACGACGAGATCGTGCGCGTCAAGGAAGCGTGTGGCGACGCGCACCTGAAGGTGATCCTCGAGGTCGCCGAGCTCGGCACCTACGACAACGTCCGCCGCGCCTCGCTGCTCTCGATCGCCGGCGGCGCGGACTTCATCAAGACGTCGACCGGCAAGCTCCCGGGCGCGGCCACGCTCCCGGTCACGCTCTGCATGCTCGAGGCGATCCGCGACGTGTACGAGGAGACAGGCCGCATGGTCGGAATGAAGCCGGCAGGTGGGATCCGCCAGGCGAAACAGGCCGTGCAGTACCTCGTCCAGCTGCACGAGACGCTCGGCGTGGACTGGCTGACGCCCGACCTCTACCGCCTCGGCGCGTCGTCGCTCCTCAACGACGTCCTGATGCAACTGCGCAAGGAGCGCACGGGCACGTACCAGAGCCCGGATTACTTCACGCTTGACTAGGAGCCCATTTCGAGCTGAAGCACGGGCGGGGTCATCCCGAAATGAGCTCTGAGCTCGAACGCAAGCAGGAGCGCGCGCCGGTCCCGAAGGACTGGACGTATGCGCCTGCTCCGGAGGCGCGCGACATCGTCCGCCTCGAACAGCGCTACGGGCACTTCGTCGGCGGCGAGTGGCTCGAGCCGGCCGAGACGTACACGACGATCAGCCCCGCGTCCGAAGAGCCGCTCGCGGAGGTCGGCCAGGCCACGCCCGAGGAAGTCGAGCGCGCCGTCGCCGCCGCGCGCGACGCGTTCGAGAACGGTTGGTCGGACATCTCGCCGTCCGAGCGCGCGAAGTATCTGTTCCGGATCGCGCGCATCCTCCAGGAACGCTCGCGCGAGTTCGCCGTCCTCGAGTCCCTGAACGGCGGCAAGCCGATCAAGGAATCGCGCGACGTCGACCTCCCGCTGGCGGCGGCGCACTTCTTCTACTACGCGGGCTGGGCGGACAAGCTCGAGTACGCGTTCCCGCACCGGACCCCGCGCCCGATCGGGGTCGCCGGCCAGATCATCCCGTGGAACTTCCCGCTGCTGATGCTGGCCTGGAAGATCGCGCCTGCGCTGGCCGCGGGGAACACCGTCGTGCTGAAGCCCGCGGAAACGACGCCGCTGAGCGCGCTCCTGTTCTGCGACGTGCTGCGCCAGGCGGAGCTTCCCCCGGGGGTCGTCAACATCGTCACCGGCGACGGCCGCACCGGCGGCGCGATCGTGAAAGCGGAGGGCGTCGACAAGATCGCGTTCACCGGTTCGACGGAGGTCGGCAAGGCGATCCAGCGCGAGCTCGCGGGCACGGGAAAGAAGCTGACGCTGGAGCTCGGCGGCAAGGCCGCGAACATCATCTTCGACGATGCAGCTCTCGACCAGGCGGTCGAGGGGATCATCAACGGCATCTACTTCAATCAGGGCCACGTGTGCTGCGCGGGCTCGCGCCTGCTCGTGCAGGAGTCGATCTACGAGCCGGTGGTCGAGAAGCTCAAGCGCCGGCTCGCCACGTTGCGAGTCGGAGATCCGCTGGACAAGAACACCGACGTCGGCGCGATCAACTCCAAGCAGCAGCTCGAGAAGATCGAGGAGCTGGTCGCGGCCGGCAAGGAGGAGGGCGCGGAGATCTACCAGCCGCCCTGCCGGCTGCCGGAGAAGGGCTACTGGTTCGTCCCGACCGTGTTCACGAACGTCGCGCAGAGCTACCGGATCGCGCAGGAGGAGATCTTCGGCCCGGTGCTCTCGATCCTGACGTTCCGCACGCCCGAGGAAGCGCTCGAGAAGGCGAACAACACGCCGTACGGGCTCAGCGCCGGCGTCTGGACGGAGAAGGGCTCGCGGATTCTCTGGATGGCCGAGCGCCTGCGCGCGGGCGTCATCTGGGCGAACACGTACAACCGATTCGACCCGGCGTCGCCGTTCGGCGGCTACAAGGAGTCCGGCTTCGGCCGCGAGGGCGGCCGCCACGGCCTCGAGCCGTACCTGCGATTCGACTGATGCCGTGACCCGCCTGCCGGTCAAGAAGACGTACAAGCTGTTCATCGGCGGGGCGTTCCCGCGCTCCGAATCCGGCCGCACGTACGAGGCGGAGGGTCAGAACGTCGCGCGCGCATCGCGAAAGGACGTCCGGGACGCGGTTCGCGTCGCCCGCTCCGCGTTTCCGAAGTGGGCCGGGATGACCGCGTACAACCGCGGCCAGGTGCTCTACCGCCTCGCCGAGATGATCGAAGCCCGGGCGGCCGAGTTCGCGGACCTGTCGAGCGGCAGGGAGGAGGTCGAGCAGACGATCGACCGCGTCGTCTGGTACGCGGGCTGGGCGGACAAGCTCGCACAGGTGCTCGGCTCGTCGAACCCCGTTGCGGGCCCGTACTTCAACTTCACGGTTCCGGAGCCGACAGGGGTCGTCGCGACCCTCGCGCCCGACGAACCGCCGCTGCTCGGGATCGTCTCGCGCGTCGTTCCCGCGGTCACCGGCGGCAACGCCGTCGTCGCCGTTGCGTCGGAAACGCACCCGCTGGCCGCGATCGAGCTTGCGGAGGCGCTGGCGACGTCAGACGTCCCGGGGGGCGTCGTCAACATCCTCACGGGCCACCGCTCCGAGCTCGCCCCGTGGCTGGCGTCGCACATGGACGTCAACGCGATCGACCTCGGCAGCGCGGACGGCGACGCGCCGGAGCTGGAGCGCGCGGCCGCCGCCAACGTCAAGCGCGTCGTCCACGGCCAGGCCGACGCGCAGAGCCCGTGGGAGGTCGCGGCCTTCCTCGAGCTGAAGACCGTCTGGCATCCGGTCGGGCAGTAGGCGCGCTGCACACCACCTCGACCGTTCCTCACTAAGCTTCTCTGGCGCCGATGGCAGCGGGCCGTTTCAGCCAAGCAATCTCCGAGGGGGACGGGATCTCCGTCGTCGTCGAGGTCCACGACGCCGAGTCCGCGCGGGCGGCGGAGGGCGAGGGAGCCGAGGCACTCGTCGTGCGCAGGGATGTCCAGGGCGTGCGCGAGGCGACGGAGCTGCCGATTCTGTGGCGCGCGTCGGGCCCCGTTGCCGAGGCCGCACGTGTCGGTGCCGACGCCTTTCTGGTCGTTGTCGACGAGCTGTACGAGGACGGCGACCGGCTCGAGCGCCTGCACGCCGAGGCCCTGAGCCTCGGGCTGGACTGCGTCGTGGAGGTACGGAACGATGAAGAGCTCGAGCTCGCCCTCGAGCGGCTCGATCCCGAGATCTTCCTCCTCTCCGGCGGGGACGACGACGACGAGAGCCCGCTCGACCGCGCGCTCGAGCTGCTGCCCGACGTTCCGGCCGGAAAGCTCGCGGTGGCCGACGTGCCCGTGTCGGGACGCGAGCAGGTCGACGAGCTCGAGCGGGCGGGAGTCGATGCGGTCATCGTCGGAGCGGGAAGCGTCGCCGAGCTCGTCGGCCACGCGCCGCCGCAGGTCTAGGGCCGCCGCACACCGCTGGGCCGAGACCCGCT
>JBASRJ010000106.1:0-9835 GCA_049273785.1 Gaiellaceae bacterium
GTGTTGCGCGTGTTGTGCAGGTGCGCGCCGCGAGCCTGCGTGCGGTCGACGAGCGCACGTACCTGGGACGGCGTCGCGACGCCGATCGTGTCGGCGAGGACGATCTCCGCGCGAGAGGCGAACCGCCCGGCGATCGCAGCAACGACCCCGGGATCAACACGTCCTTCGAACGGACACCCGAACGCGACGCTGATCGTGACGGTCACGGGAAGCTCGCTCCGTTCGATGACGTGCTCCGCTCCGGCCTGCGCTTCTTCCAGACTGCGGTTTCCGTTGCGCTGGTTGAACGACTCGGTCGCTGCGAGGGTGAAGTTGACGCGGTCGAGGCCGGATGCGACGAGCCGCTCATAGCCTTGCTCGTTCAGCGCCAGCCCTGAGTACTCCGTGCCGTCACGCCGTTCGATCCCCGCGACGACCTCCTCCGCGCCGGCCATCTGCGGGACGCTCTCGGGCCGCACGAAGCTCGCTGCCTCGACGCGCGGAACTCCCGCCGCGGCGAGCCGGTTGACGAGCTCGGCCCGAGTCGCCGGCTGAAGCGTCTCCGGCTCGTTCTGCAGCCCGTCCCTCGGGCCAACGTCGCTGATGGTCACGCTCAGGGGTCAGCCCCCGCCCGTCAGGCGCGCCAGGACGGGCGCGATTCGCTCGATCACCCGCTCCGCCGTCTCGACGTCTTCGGCAGCGAATCCTTCGCGGCCCTTGTCGTACACCTCGACGAGTCCCCATATCTCGCCACCGGCTTCGAGCGGCAGCATCAGGAGCGAGCCGAATCCGAGCTCGCGCAGCAGCGCGGCCTCCTGCTCATCCGCCTCGGGATCGTTGACAGCAATCGTCATCGACCGCCGCAACTCGAGCACCTCTAGCGTTGCCGGATAATCCGAGATCAGGTACCCGTGGCCCGTCTGCACCGACTGGGACTCGGTGTACTCGGCAAGCACCACGAGGAGATCCCCGATCGCGCGCGAAATCGCGCACGCGCTCGCCGGCAAAACCTCGACGAGCAGGCGCGCCGCCGCCGCGAGGAGCCCGGAAACTCTCTCCTCACGCTCGAGCGCCAATAGCCGCGCTTCGGTGTCCGCCGGCGTGTTGCCGCTCACGGGCGCTCGATCCTACAGGCCTACTGGTCGTCGAACCCGCTCGCGTCGACGTGCTCGGGCGTAATCCACACGGACACGCGCGTTTCGTCGGGGTTCCGGAAGGGGTACTCGTCTCTTCCGAGGTACTTCTTCGCGAGCTTGTCGATCTGCGCGTCGGCGCCTTCCTCCGTCAGCTCACCACGCCCGCTGACAGCCACCCACCTGTACTGATTGTTCGGGTCGAGGACGAGCAGGGAGACCCGTGGGTCGTGCTCGAGATGGCGCGGCTTCGCGCGTCCCCGAGCCGTGTTGAAGCCGACGGTGCCGTTCCTCACGTCGACCCAGACGACCGTCGAGTGCGGCGACCCGTCCTCGCGAAGCTCGGTCACAACCCCGACAAAGGGATTCTCGTCGATGAACTTCAGTTCCCTTTCTCCCAGCTTGGCCATGCAGTCCTCCTTCGCGCTTCCCCCGCGACTCGTAACGAGTCGAGCCCGTAGCGTCTTCCCCTGGTGAACTGGCTTCAAGCGGCGGAGGCCGGCGGCCGATCCTCATTCCATGCGCCTCACCGCTGGGAAGGCCGCCGTGCTCGCCGTCGCCGCCGCGCTGGGCGGAGTCGGCTTCGCGAAGCACGAGAACCGGATCCACGAGCAGGACAGGCTGGCGAAGATTGCCTCGGAGATCGCCGGGCGGAAGGTCGGCGTTCGCTGCCCGGGCTTCTTCGGCGGCCTCGTCGACACGCACGGCGAGGCGGGCCGCGTGCAGTTCGACGCGGGCGGACGCCCCGAGAACCACACCGATCTCTCGCCGGAGACCTGCGCGCAGCTCCGCAAGCTCGCGCACGTCGACTTCTCCTGCCTCGGTCGCGGGACGTGCGGCTACACCCAGTTCCAGGCCGGCTGGGCGGCACACACGCTGGCACACGAAGCGTTCCATCTGCGCGGTTTCAGCGACGAGGGCGTGACGGAGTGCTACGCGCTGCAGAACACGTCATTCGTCGCGCAGCGGCTCGGCCTCCCGCGGCACCGCGCCGACGAGCTGCAGCGCTGGCTGTTCGCGAAGGGGTATCCGAACGAGCCGCTCGACTATCACGCCGCCGGCTGCTACGCGGGCGGTCCGCTGGACCTCAGTCCGCAGACCCCTGCTTGGCCGTAGCGGCTATTTGACGATCGTCGGGATGTTCTTGATCTTCCCGGCGATGATCTGCGCGCGGATCTTGTCGACCTGCGCGATCTCCGACTTCGGGACGCGTGCGTTGATCTTCCCGAGGCCGACGCCGTTGTCCTTCAACCCGTAGGTCACGTTCCCGCCCTTGAAGGTGCCGTTGAGGACGGCCTGGATCGCCTTGAAGACCGCCACGTCGACGCGCTTGGTGGCGCTCGTCAGCACGTGCTTCGGATCGAGGAACGACTGGTCGGCGTCGACGCCGATCGCCCAGACGTTCTTCTCGGCGGCGGCCCGGATTACGCCGATCCCGCAACCCCCAGCAACCTGGAACACGACGCCGGCACCCTCAGCGATCTGGTTCAGCGCGATCGTCTTGCAGAGGTCCTGCCTCGTGAAGTCCTGCGAATACGAGTTGATCACCTTGATCCCCGGGTCGGCGGCCTTGGCACCCGCCTGGTACCCCGCGATGAAGCGGTCGACCGGCGGCTGTTTCTGCCCGCCTACCGAGCCGACCACGTCGGGCCCGGGCCGCCGCTTCTCTTCGAGCCCGGCGAGATAGCCGACCAGGTAGCCGACCTCCTGCTCGCGGAAGAGGAGGCCGAGCAGGTTCGGCGGCTTGTGCGGTTCCGTCGCCTGGTCGACGTCGACGATCGCGAACTTGTTCTTCGGAAACTGGGTCGCTGCGGTGTCGATCGCGTTCGCTTCCGTGAAGCCGACCCCAATGATCAGGTCGTAGCTCTGCCGAGCAAACGCGGTCAGGTTTGGGACGTACTCGCCGCTTGCAGCCGACAGGTTCACGTGCGTCTGCACGCCGAGCCTCGTCTTCGCCTCCTGCAGCCCGACGTACGACAGGTGGTTGAAGCCCTTGTCGTTGAGGCCGCCGACGTCCGTGACGAGCCCGATCTTCTTCGACCCCGCGGCCGAGGTGCTCGTCCCGCCGGGTGCGCTCTTCTTGCTGCCGCCACAGCCGGCGGCGAGAACGACGATGAGAAGGACGGCGAGGAGTGCGAGCGACCTGTTCATTCCGACCTTTCGTCTATGGTTTGCGACTATGGGGCGAAAACCTGAAGCGGAGTCTAACACGGGCCATCCCACCCCGTCCCACGTCACGCTGGCAGTCGTCCTCCAGGTTCGCGGAGGGCGGTTGCAGGTGCTGCTCTGGCAGCGCGCGCAGCAGCCGTTCGCCGGCCGCTGGTCGCTGCCCGGCGGCTACCTCCAGCCGAACGAAACGCTCGAGGAGTCGATCCGCCGCCACCTCGCCGCGAAGGTGGACGTCCGCGAGCTCGCGCACCTCGAGCAGCTGGAGACGCTGAGCGAGCCGGCACGCGTGCCGCACGAGTGGCAACTCGCAACGGGCTACCTCGGCCTGGTGCCGAGCGACCTCGATCCCGAACTTCCCGGCGACACCGCGTGGCATCCGGTCGACCGACTGCCGGCGGTCGCGTTCGATCATCGAGAGATCACGCACGCGGGGCGCGACCGGCTCCGCGCGAAGCTGTCGTACACGAACATCGGCTTTGCCCTCGCGCCGGCGCTGTTCACGATCTCGGAGCTTCGCGACCTATACGCCGCCGCCCTCGGCCACGAGGTGTCGGCGACCAACCTCCAGCGCGTGCTCGTTCGCCGCGACGTGCTCGATGCGACCGGCGCCCGCCGCTCCCCAGGCCCAACCGGAGGGCGACCCGGCGCCCTCTTCCGGTTTCGGGAGCGCCGCCTGGAGATCACGGACCAGTTCGCCGTTCTTCGCCCGCCCGGACCTGCCCGCGCCGCCGCCTCGTAAGAGACGGTGTGAGATCCCCCAGGGACCTCTGGCGCCGCCTGGGCCGTAGAGTCGGCACCCGATGGCGGGCTCCGCACGCGACGAGCGCGCCTGGATCCGGCGCGCGCAAGACGGATCGGTCGCCGACCTCGAGGCGCTGTTCCGCCATCACTGGCCGCGCGCCTACCGCGCTGCGTACCTCGTCGTCCACGACGCGGCCGCCGCAGAGGACATCGCGCAGGAGTCGTTCCTCGCCGCCGTTCGCTCGCTCGAGCGGTTCGACCGGCGCCGTCCCTTCGGACCGTGGCTGCATCGCATCGTCGTCAACCGCGCGATCGACTGGACGCGCGCCCGCGCCCTTCGCCGCGAGGTCGGCGACGCGCCGCTTGCCTCGGTCGCCGCGGTTGACGCGCCCGACAATCCGCATGCGCGCTCACTCGCAGGCGCGCTGGCGTCGCTGTCCCCGGAACACCGCGCGGTGATCGTCCTCCGCCATCTCCTGGAGTACACGCCCGGCGAGATCGCCGAGCTGCTCGGCCTGCCGCGGGGCACGGTCAACTCACGCCTGCGACGCGGTCTCGACACGCTCGAGCGGATGCTCGGAGAGGAGCTCGAATGAGGTGGGACGAGCCGGCGCCGCGGGAGCACGACGCGGAGGAGCGGTCCTGGCAGGTCGTCCGCGCCGCGTGGGACGAGCGCGTCGCGCCGGCGCGGCCGAGCCTGGTTCGCCGTCAGTGGCCGTTGATCGCGTTCGCGACGGCGCTCGCCGTCATCGCCGCGGCCCTGAGCCCGCCCGGCATGGCCGTGCTCGGCTCGCTCAAGGACGCCGTGCGCGGCCGCGACAACCTGGTGTCGCTTCCCGCCGCCGGCCGGATCCTCGTCAACGCGCCCGCGGGCGCCTGGGTCGTCCAGCACGACGGCTCGAAGCGATTCCTCTCCAACTACGCCGATGCGGCGTGGTCTCCGCACGGGCTGTACCTCGCCGCCGCGCGCAGGAACACGCTCGTGGCGCTGGAGCCGAACGGCCGGGTTCACTGGACACTCGCACGCGCGGCCCCAGTCGGCGGCCCGGTGTGGTCGTACGAGGGATACCGGATCGCGTATCTCGCAGGACACGCGCTCCGCGTGGTCAACGGCGACGGGACGGGAGACAGGCTGGTCGCACCGAATGCGGTCGGAACCGGCCTGCCCGCGTTCGCGTGGCGGCCGGGAACGCACGAGCTCGCGTACAAGAATGGCCGCAACGAGCTCGTCCTCGTGGACGCCGACCGGAGCCGCGTGCTCTGGCACCGTCCGACGACCGGCGTGGGGCGGCTCCTCTGGTCCGATGACGGGGAGCGGCTGCTCGTCGCGGCCGGCCCGCCCGTCGTGCTCGACGCGCACGGCCGGACGATTGCGACGCTCCCCCGCCGTGGCGTGACACCGGCCGCGTTCGTGCCGCACAGCCGGAGCCTGACGCTCGTCACTTCGGTCAACGGGCGCAGCACTGTATCCGTGTACAGCGGACCGCAATACGCGCGGCGCCGGGTGGTCTTCTCCGGCATCGGCGTCTTCGCCGGGCTTGCGTGGTCGCCGGACCGGCGATGGCTGCTCGTCGACTGGACAACTGCCGACCAATGGGTGTTCATCCGCGTGATCCCTACTCCGCGGGTGCGCACGGTTTCGAACATCAGCCAGACGTTCGGCACGGGCCCTGAGTCCCGGTTCGCGGTCGCAGGCTGGTGCTGTCCGTAGAGTCCTGCTACGGTGCGATGCGTTCCCGGCAAAAGGAGGTCGACCGACATGAAAACTGCATGCGCCTCCGCCCGTAGAGCCACGCGGCTCGACGGCTAGCCAGCCGGAACCACCCTCGTCGAGTCCCGTGAGCTCGCCGTGCCCTGCGCGGCGGATCAGGCGTTCCCTCTCACCAAGGCGTCGCTTGCGATGCCGCTTACAAGGACGTGCGGGCTTTGCCCGTGCGTCCGTTGAAAGGAGACTCACGTTGCTCGACGCAACCTTGCAGGACCTCGGCTGGGACGACCAATGGGCGTCCGAGCTCGAGCAGCTCGACGAAGACAATCTCGTTGCGGGACGGATCGCCGCGCAGCACCGCGGCGAGTACGTACTGTGGACCGGGATCGGCGAGCTCCGGGCCGAGCTGCCGGGGCGCATCCGCTACGACGCCGCCGTCACCGGCGTGCTGCCGGCCGTCGGCGATTGGATCGCGGCCCGCGTGCGCGCGCTCGAAGGGCGGGCGACCATCTGCAACGTCCTACCGCGGCGAACGTCGATCGCTCGGAAGGAGGCGCTCGGCGGATCGCACGCCCAGGTGCTCGCCGCCAACGTCGACACGACGTTCCTGCTGAACGGGCTCGACGCCGACTTCAGCGTGCGACGCCTCGAGCGGTACCTCGTGCTCGCGTGGGAGAGCGGTGCGGAACCGGTGATCGTGCTGACGAAGACCGACCTCTGTCCCGACCTCGCCGACAAGGTGCTCGAGGTCGAGGCGGTCGCGATCGGCGTTCCGGTCTACCCGGTCTCGAACGTCACGGGCCAAGGGGTCGACGCCGTGCAGGGCCACCTGCGGCCGGCGACGTCGTCCGTCGTGCTCGGCTCATCCGGCGTCGGCAAGTCGACGCTGATCAACCGCATCGCCGGCGCAGAGGTCATGCGGACGTCCGCGCTCGCAGCCGATGGAACGGGCCGGCACACGACCACGCACCGGGAGCTGATTCGCCTGCCCGGCGGCGCGCTCGTGATCGATACGCCGGGCCTGCGTGAGCTGCAGCTCTGGGACGGCGACGGCGGCGCGGCGTTCGCGGACATCGAAGGACTCGCCGCCGAGTGCCGCTTCGCCGACTGCGCGCACGTCCACGAGCCGGATTGCGCCGTCCTCGGGGCCGTGGAAGACGGGACGCTCGAGCTCGACCGCCTCCGCGCCTGGCGGAAGCTCGAGCGCGAGCTCGCGGCGGTGGCGGCCCGAACGGACCGGCGCCTGCACGCGGAACGGAAACGGCGCTGGAAGCAGCACGCCCGCGCGATCCGAAAGCCGCGGTGGTGACTAGGCGTTAGTCGACTTCGCAGCCGAAGATCTGCAGCGCGAGGAGCGACTCGTCGATGAAACGTCGTGCCTCGGCGCCGTTTTCGAAGACGTACGGTCCGGCCTTCTTCGGCTCGACCGTGAGCTCGTCGACCGGGTAGACCTCGCACTCGACGATCCACTGCGAGCCGTAGTCCGAGCACTGCATGCGCACGACGGGCCGGCCGTCCTTCCGCACCTGCGACACGAGGCCGCTGATCAGACCCGCCGGCCCGAGCTGGTCCGCGGCGAGACTCACGACGCGTGCTCGCCGAGAAAGACCTCGACGGAGACGACGTCCGAGCCGTCGATCGTCCCCTCGCGCATCTTGATCATCGCCCCGACCCGGGCCTCGCTGGCGACACGCTCGGCCAGTGCCTGCGCGGCCTCTAGTGAGGGCATCGAGTCGACGGGAACGATCGCGCCGTTGACCAGCCGCACCGAGACGTCGTAGGTCTCCGGAGGCGGCGGCGCGACCGGCGGTGGATCGGCCGGCGACACGCTCTCGATCACATCCTTGATGTCGGTCCGGGACGCCGTGACGAGACGGACCGGATACTTGAGCGCGTCGCGCAGCCGGTCGCCCTGCCGCTCGTCCTCCGCATTGGGGACGGCGACGGTCACACCCGTTTCATCGCGCGCGATCGGGATGGCGCAGTACGTCCGCGCGACCGCCTGCGGGAGCAGGCGCACGGCTTCGTAGTCGATCGGGAACGCCGTCAGGTCGACGAACGGTTGCGCGTTCTGGGCCGCGAGCAGTCGAACGAGGTCGCGCTCCTCCAGCCCCCGCTCCGCGAGCACCTGCCCCAGCCGCCGGCCCGTCTTGATCGCCTCCCGGAGGCTTTGCTCGATCGCCTCCAGTGGCAGCAGACCCGCGCGCAAGACCAGCGTCCCGAGCGGGACGTTGTGCCGCGGACCGCCCTGTGGGTTCTCCTCGATCGCGGCCGCCGCGACCGCACCGTGCTCCTGAACCATCATCACCGCAGATGAAACCTCCCTTGCGCTCAGCGTGACCCGTTCGAGGGACTTCGTCCATCACTCGAATTGGGGTTCTGATCCTGGAGCTCAGGCCCCGCCGATTACGCGACGGCGACTTCGGCCTCGCCGACCCGCTCTTCCTGCGCCAATCGTTCGTCGACGTAGCGCTGCGCGTCGCCGAGCGCCGTGAAGAACCGGAAGAACGCGGCGATGCAGATGTTCAGGATCCCGATCACGCCGTAGACGAGGGCGACGTTTCCGGTCGCCTTGACCACGAGGCCGCCGATGAGCGCGCCGGCCGGGATCGCCGACCAGGCGAGAACGGCCGCGATCGAGAGGATCCGCGAGAGCATGTGATTCGGGACGATCGCCTGCCGCAGACTCCCCGTGTTGATGTTGAACAGGATGCCGAGGCCCCCGGCAGCCGCCCAAAGCGGGAGCGCGGCCCAGAACCAGCGCATCCCGGCGAAGACGATCTCCGTCGCACCCATCAGCATCAGCGACGTCATCGCGAGCGCCGTGAAGCTGAAGCGCTTTCTCAGGCGCCCGGCGAGCAGACCCGTGACGACGACACCGCCGGCGCCTGCAGCGAAGAGCGCGCCGACTCCGCGCGGCCCGACGTGGAGCCGATCGTGTGCGAACAGCACGAGCTGCGTGAAGGTCGTCGCGCCGACGAAGTTGATCAGCGCCATCATCAACGAGATGTTGCGAAGCACGGGATGGCCCAGGACGTAGCGAAGCCCCTCGCGCACGTCGTGCAGGATCGTGGTGGCCTCTTTCGGCTCGTCTCTGACGACGTTGAAGCTGCGGCCGATGAGCGACAGGGAGAGTGCCGAGATCACGAACGACGCCGAGTCGAACGCCATCACCCACTGGATCGACATGAAGGCGACCAGGAGGCCGGCGAGCAGCGGTCCCGCGACCTGCGCTGCGGAGTACGTCGCCTGGATCCGGCCGTTCGCCGTGACGAGGTCGTCCGTCGAGACCAGGCTCGGGATCGCAGCGAATTCCCCTGCCTGAAAGGCGATGAAGATCGTCGTCTGGACGAACGCGACCACATAGATCAGCCAGACGCTCAGATGTCCGAACGACGCGACGAGCGGGATCGAGAAGATCACGGCGGCGTTCAGGAGGTCGAGCGCGATCATCGCCCGCTTCCGGTCCACGCGGTCCATCCACGCGCCGAGCAGGAGGCCGAAGAGCAGGTACGGAAGGAACGTCGCGGCCGTCGCAACGCCGAGGCTCAGGGCGGAGTGCGTGAGCTTGTAGACGAGGAGCGGGACGGCCCACTGCGTGAAGGAGCTGCCGAGGTTCGAGATCGTCTGGCCGGCCCAGAACTTCCAGAAGTCGAGGCTGAGCTTGCCGGAGTCGGTCATGCGACCTCGCGCAGGATCTGGAGGAGCTCGTCCTGCTGCTCCGGCGAGAGCGCCTCGATCGACGGATTCTGCGCCAGGCAGGCGACGAGCCGGCGCCGGAGACGCACACCGTCTGCTGTGAGCCGGACGATCCGCACGCGCTTGTCGTGGACCGCAGGCCGGCTCACAACGAGCCGGCGCTCGGTGAGCTGGTCGACGACCCCGGCGAGATTGGACGGATCGACGCCGCAACGCTTCGCGAGCTCCTTCAGAGAGGGCGTATCCCCTGCCTCCAGCCGCCACATCAACTTCGCCTGCGCGTAGGTCAGCTCGAGCGTCTCTAGGCAGGTTCCCTGGTGGTCGAGCGTGCGCGCGAACAGGTCCATGAGCCGCTGGACGATCTCCTCCTGGGCCCCGGTTCGAGTCGACATTACCGGTACTGTAC
>JBASRJ010000111.1:0-2185 GCA_049273785.1 Gaiellaceae bacterium
GCCCTACCGGCGCAAGCTCTCGTTCGTCTGGTGGCGGCTCGGAAACGACGGGTACGACTCCCCGGAGGAGCTCGCAGCCGATCTGGAAGTGGTCGACCGCAGTCTGCGCACGAACCGCGGCGCACGGATCGCGGACGGCGCGCTTGCGGATCTCCGTCGGCGCGTCGAGATCTTCGGATTCCACCTCGCGAAGCTCGACGTCCGGCTGCACGCGTCCGAGATTCGGAGCGATCGCGCCCGTGCTGCGTTGGCCGCGGTCGCCGCCGCTTGCCATCACCATGGGCCGCGTGCGATCGACACCGTGATCGTCTCGGGAACGACCAACGCGCGCGACGTCCTCGCCGTGCTCGACGGGACCGACGAGCCGCTGTCACCCGTGCCGCTGTTCGAGACGATCGAGGATCTGCGCTCGGCGCCGGCGATCGTCGAGGAGCTGCTCGACGACCCGCGCGTCGCCCGTCGTGGCCGGCTCGAGGTGATGGTCGGCTACTCGGACTCGGGCAAGGACGGTGGCTACCTGACGGCGCAGTGGGAGATCTACCGCGCGCAGGAAGCGCTCGCCGCGGTCGCCTCGCGACTCGGGATCGAGCTGACGCTCTTCCACGGGCGCGGCGGGAGTGCGGGCCGCGGCGGCGGGCCAACCTACGCGGCGATCCTCGCGACGCCGCCGGGGCAGCCGCCGGGCCGGCTGAAGCTCACCGAGCAGGGCGAGACGATCTCGTTCAAGTACGGCCTCCCCGGTCTCGCGTACACGAATCTCGAGGCCGCCCTCGCCGCGACGCTGCTGTCGGCGTTTCCGGACGAGGCACAGGCGGAGCCGCCGCCGGGCGCACGGGAGACAGTCGAGGCGCTGTCCGCCCGCGCTCACCGGGCGTACCGCGCGCTCGTGTGGGAGGACGAGGGCTTCCCGACGTTCTTCCGCGACTTCACGCCGATCGAGGAGCTGTCGCTGCTCGAGATCGGCTCGCGCCCCGTGCGCCGTCCCGGTGGCGCAGCGGACCTCGGCTCGTTGCGCGCGATTCCATGGGTGTTCTCCTGGACGCAGAACCGCTGCCTGCTCCCGGCGTGGTACGGCTGTGGTGCCGCCTTGGCCGACGCCGATCTGGGCGAGCTTCGGCGGCTTGCCCGCGAGTGGGCGTTCTTCCGTTCGCTCGTAGAGAACCTCGAGATGACGCTGGCGAAGTCGAGTCTCGAGATCGCGGACGGCTACCTCGAGCTCGTGGGCGACGCTCGGCTCTGGGCACCGATTCGCGAGGAACACGAGCGGACGACCGCAGCGGTGCTGGAGATTGTCGAGTCGCAGCAACTCCTGGACCGCCAGCCCGTCGTGCAACGGTCGATAGCGCTTCGCAATCCGTACGTCGACCCGCTGAACGCGCTGCAGGTGGAGTTGCTCCGGCGCTACCGGCATGCGACGGATGAGAGCGAGCGCAAGCTGGTTCGGCGGCCGTTGCTCCGAACGATCGCGGGCATCGCAGCCGGGCTGCGCAACACCGGTTAGAGGCTAGTCTCCGCGACGTGAAGGTCTTCAACCTGGGCGGCGACGAGTGGGATCGGTCGGAGGACCGTCCGGGGTGGCGGAGCAGGGACGCGTGGGTCGGCGCGCACATCGGCGCCGAGCTGATCGGAGGGAGCATGTACGAGCTCGAGCCGGGCGACCGGCTGTGGCCGTACCACACCCACCACGCGAATGAGGAGTGGCTCATCGTCCTGCGCGGTGAGCCCACGATTCGCACGCCTGAGGGCGAGCAGGCGCTGAGGGAAGGCGACGTCGCCTGCTTTCCCCGAGGCAAGGAAGGGGCCCATCAGGTCAGCAACCGCACCGACTCGGCCATTCGTGTCCTGATGCTCTCGACCTTGATCGCGCCGGACATCGTTGAGTACCTCGACAGCGGCAAGATCGGCGCGCGGAGTGTGAAGGGCGAGCGGATCCTGCTCAGCCGGCCGGGACCGGAGCTCGACTACTGGGAAGGCGAGGACTAGCACAGCGGTCTGCAAGTTCGGTCCGAAATGAGTGAGAGCGAACCGGACATGGGCGTGGCGCGCGAAGGCGAGCTGCAGGCGTTCCGCCGCGGGGCGCACGCGCTGGTTGACGGTGTCGCCGAACACCTCGCGGCGGTGCCGTCGCGCCCCGTCTGGCAGCCGCTCCCCGAGGCCCTGCGGGCGCAGCTGCTCGACCTACCCC
>JBASRJ010000112.1:0-13676 GCA_049273785.1 Gaiellaceae bacterium
AGCGGACGACGGGGTTCGAACCCGCGACCCTCAGCTTGGGAAGCTGATGCTCTACCAACTGAGCTACGTCCGCGCGAGGCGGATTGTACCGCCGCCTTCTACGCGTCGGTGATGACGACCGGAGCGCCCCTGCGGCGTCGCTTGCGATGCCGCATCAGAGGCCGTGCGAGCTTGGCTCGCGCGGCCGTCTGCCTTTGATCTTGGACGCACGCCGACCCGTGCGAACTACGAGTCGGTAATAACCACCGGCGTGCCGATATGCACGTGCTGGAAGAGCCACTCCGCGTCGGGAATGTGCATCCGGATGCAGCCGTGGGAGGCCGAGTACCCGATCGAGGCGTCGTCCGGCGTGCCGTGAATGCCGACACCCGGCGCGGACAGGCCCATCCATCGAGTTCCGAGCGGGTTGCCCGGGCCTGGCGGAATCGGCTTCTTGCCGCGCGCCCACGGCGAGTTCGGTGGCCGCCACCACGGCCACAGCTGCATGTCGACGATCGTGAACTGCCCCGTCGGGGTCGGGTAGACCGACTGCCCGGTCGCGACACCGAACTTCCGGACGAGTCGCCGCCCGACGTAGTAGCGCAGCTCGTTCACGCGGCGGCGGATCACGATCACAGGCCCGAACTTCACGGCCGTGACCTTGGGCGCGACCACGCGGACCGCAACGCGCACCTGGCGCGTCTGCGGGAACTTGAGCGCGTGCACGAGGCGCTTCGTCGTCGCGTCGAACTGGACCTGCCGCCCGAGGCGTGCCCACTTGAACTTCGGCCTCAGTCCGTTCAGGCCGACGAGCTCTGCGTTCTTGCCGGGGTACGAGAAACGTGTCTCTAGCCCGCGCACGTATCCCCGGACAGCGTCGACGTCGATCTCGGGGACGAGGTCGACCGCGTCGCCCGGTGAGGCCTGGAACGCGCGCGAGACGCCGTCCGCGACGGTCACGGGCATGCCGAAATGCGACGCCGGCACCTCCCAGCGGCTGCCTCCCAGGGAGAGGCGAAGCGGCTGGGCGAACGCAGGGCCGACCGCCGCCTGAGCCTGCTCGTAGGACATGCCGCCGACCGGAACCCCGGCGATCGTGACCGCCTGGGCGATCAGGACCGGCGGAGCCGCGCCGCCGCCGAGCACCGGCGCAGTCCCGGCGATGACGACGATCATCAGGAGGAGACGGCGGATCACGGACGACAGATGCTACTTAGGAGTGCGGAGGCCACCAAGGTCCAATTCGCGCGAATGGCCGCTAAGCCTTCCCGAGGACGGTACGCAAGAAACGGAGGGGCCGCCGCCGCAGCGAGGCCCCTCCGTCGGCCCGAATCTTAAACCCGGGAGCCGGGTGCAGAAGGCCCCGCCGAACGGGGATACTGCCTCCGGAAACGAGTACACGGAGGAAGGGACAATGGCTGCACACGAGCTACACGAGACGGCCAAGGCGCTCGTCGCCGAGGGCAAAGGAATCCTCGCCGCGGACGAGTCGACGGGCACCATCAAGAAGCGCTTCGACTCGATCGGCCTGGAGTCGACCGAGGAGAACCGCCGCGCCTACCGGGAGCTGCTCTTCACGACCGAGGGCGTCGAGGAGTTCATCAGCGGCGTCATCCTCTACGACGAGACGATCCGCCAGAGCGCGTCGGACGGCACACCGTTCGCGAAGCTGCTCGCCTCGAAGGGGATCATCCCGGGGATCAAGGTCGACACGGGCGCGAAGCCGCTCCCGCTCGCCGAGGGCGAGACGATCACCGAAGGCCTCGACGGGCTGCGCGACCGGCTGGCGGAGTACCGGGAGCTCGGTGCGCGCTTCGCGAAGTGGCGCGCGACGTACTCGATCGACGAGCACAAGCCGAGCGAGTACTGCGTGTGGACGAACGCGCACGCGCTCGCACGCTACGCCGCGCTGTGCCAGGAGGCCGGGCTCGTTCCGATCGTCGAGCCCGAGGTCCTGATGGACGGGGATCACGACATCAAGGCCAGCGCAAGGGTCACCGGACGCGTCCAGAACGCGGTGTACGTCGAGCTGCACGACCAGCGCGTCGACCTGTACGGGACGCTGCTGAAACCGAACATGGTCCTGTCCGGCTACGGGACTTCGAACCGTGCGGGCATCGACGAGGTCGCCGACGCTTCGCTCGACGTCTATTACCGCCACGTGCCGGCCGCGGTCCCGGGGCTCGTGTTCCTCTCCGGCGGCCAGTCGGACGAGGATGCGACGGCGCACCTCAACGCGATGAACGCACGCGGGCCCCATCCGTGGGAGCTGTCGTTCTCCTACGGTCGCGCGCTGCAGGCTCCGACGCTCAAGGCGTGGGGCGGCAAGCCGGAGAACGTCGAGGCGGCGCAGCGCGCCTTCTACCACCGCGCGAAGATGAACAGTGCGGCACGGACGGGGATGTACGCCCCGGAGATGGAGCGCGAGGCAGTTCCCGTCTAGCGGAGCGCCTGGCCGGTCAGCTGCTCGAGCTTGTCGAGCTGGTGCGTCGCCTCGATCCGGCGCACCGTGCCCGAGCGTGAGCGCATCACGATCGAGTCCGTGATCACGCCGTTCGGGAGGTAGCGGACACCGCGCAGCAGCGAGCCGGTCGTCACGCCCGTCGCCGCGACGAACACGTACTCGCCCGCGACGAGGTCGTCCGTGTGGAGCACGCGGTCGGGATCGATTCCCTGCTCGACGAGCGTCTTGCGATCTGCGTCGTCGCGCGGCCAGAGCTTCCCCTGGATGCCACCTCCGACGCACTTCAGCGCCGCCGCGGCGATCACGCCCTCCGGCGTGCCGCCGATTCCGTAGAGCATGTCGACGCCGGTGCCGGGCTGAGCGGACGCGATCGACGGGGCGACGTCGCCGTCCCGGATCAGCGCGACCTTCGCTCCCGCCTGGCGCAGCTCGCCGATGAGCGCCTCGTGGCGGTCGCGCTCGAGCACGACGACTGTGAGATCCCGAGGCGAGATCCCCTTCGCCTTCGCAACCGCCTTCACGTTCTCCGTCGGGCTCGCGTTGATGTCGATCACGTCGATCGCGTCGGCGGCGACCGCGATCTTGCTCATGTAGAACGCCGCGCCCGGGAAGAACATCGTGCCGCGTTCGGCGACGGCCATCACGGCGATCGCGTTCGGCTGCGCCAGCGCGCAGAGGCGCGTCCCTTCGAGCGGATCGACGGCGACGTCCACCTCGGGGCCGGTGCCGTCGCCGACCTCCTCGCCGTTGTAGAGCATCGGCGCCTCGTCCTTCTCCCCCTCGCCGATCACGACGCGGCCGTTCATCGAGACCGTGTCGAGCATGAGCCGCATCCCGTCGACGGCGGCCGCGTCGGCGGAGATCTTGTCGCCGCGTCCGACCCACCGGCCGGCCCCGATCGCACCCATCTCCGTGACGCGCACGAGCTCGAGGGCGAGGTTCCGGTCGGGCCGCTGCCCGCTCGCGCCCTCGCCTGGTTTGGTCGCCACCTGCGCCACGGCCCGAAAGCCTACAACCCTTCGGCTTCGAGACCTACATCCGGTCCGGCGCCTCGACCCCGATCAGGTCGAGGCAGCGGGCGATCACGCTTTGCGTCGCCCGGCAGAGCGCGAGGCGGAAAGCCTCCTCGTCCGAGCCGACGACACGCAGATCGTGGTAGAAGCGGTGAAAGTCGTCGGCGACGCGGATCGCATAGATCGGGAGCGCGTGCGGGGCGCGCCGCTCCGTCGCCTCGGCGATGATCGTCGGGAAGTCCGTGAGGCGCTTGAGGAGCTCGCGCTCCAGCGGGTCGAGCGCGGCCGGGGCCGCCGACGCGTCCGGTTGCTTGTCCGCGTTGCGAATGATCCCGGCGATCCGCGCGTGTGCGTACTGCACGTAGTACACGGGATTCTTCTGGGTCTGCTCGCGTGCCAGATCCACATCGATGTCGATCGGCTGATCCGCGCTGCGCGAAACCAGGTACCAGCGCGCGGCGTCGATGCCGATCTTCTCGAGGAGCTCGCGGAGGAAGACGACGTCACCGCGCCGCTTCGACCCCTTTCGCGCCTCGCCGCGCTCGACGATGTGTACGAGCTGGTAGATCAGCACCTCGATCCGATCCGGGTCGTAGCCCAGCATCGCGGCCGCGGCCTTGAGCCGCGCCACGTAACCGTGGTGGTCGGCGCCGAGGACGTAGATCGCGCGATCGAATCCGCGCTCGAGCTTGTCGCGCACGTACGCGATGTCTGCTGCGAAATAGAGATACGAGCCGTCGGCCGAGCGGACGAGCGGGCGGTCCTTGTCGTCGCCGTATGTGCTCGTTCGAGCCCAGATCGTTCCCTCTGCCTCGTACGTGTCGAGGCGCGGGAGCAACTCCGCCACCTCCGCTTCGATCTCCGCCTGCCGACGCCACGAGTCGATCGAGATCCGAAACTCCGCGATCTCGCGACGGATCTCCTCCAGCATCGCTTCCACGGGATCGCGATCGAGCGCGGCGATCTCCTCGAGGTATTCGCCGACGTACCCGCCTTCGGGGGGCGCCTCGCCTCGCCTGCGCGCCTCGACCGACTCCCGGAAGAGGTCGACCTGCCGGCCCGTGTCGTTGAAGTAGTACTCCTCCTCGACGGCATGGCCCGCGAAGCGCAGCAACCGTGCGACCGAGTCGCCGTACGCGCCGTTCCGGGCGGAGCCGACCGTGACCGGGCCCGTCGGGTTCGCGGACACGAGCTCGACCTGAATCCGCTGGTGCGACTGTGCGAACCTCCCGCCGTAGCCCGCGTCGATCTCCTCGAGCGCCTCGACGAACCAGTCGCCCGTGAGCCAGAGGTTGAGGAAGCCCGGGCCCGCGATGTCGGCCCGGTCGACCTCGGCCAGATCGACGACGCGCTGCGCGAGCTCTCCCGCGAGCTCGCGCGGGGAACGCTTATGGGCCGGCGCAGTGCGCAGCGCGACGTTCGTCGCGTAGTCGCCGTGTGCGGAATCGTTCGGCCGCTCGAGCTCGACGTCGGCGCCGGCGATTTCCGAGATCTTGGCCGCCAGCCGGTCGACCGCGTTACCTCGCAAAGGCCTCCTGCGGCGCGAACAGGTCCTCGAGTGCGCGCAGCTCGTCGGGTGTTCCAGCGGCGATCATCACGTCTCCCACGTCGAGTGACACGTCCGGCGTCGGCGTCGTGTCGAACGTCCCGTCGCGTTTGCGAAGCGCGATGATCAACGCACCCGTCTCCTTGCGGACGTTCAGGTCACGGATCGTCTTCCCTGCCGCGCCGCACGTCGGCGTGACTTCGATCTCCTCGAAGCGGAGATCGGGAGCGCTGGCGCCGGTGACCGAATCGAGGAACGCCGCCACCTGCGGCTTCAGGACGAGGTGCGCCATGACGCGCCCGGCGGCCGAATACGGTTGGACGACGCGGTCGGCGCCCGCGAGCTGGAGCTTCTTCGCCGCGTCCTCGTCGGAGGCCCGCGCCACGATCAGCAGATCGGGCCGTGCCGTGCGGGCGGACAGCGAGATGTAGAGGTTGTCCGAGTCGGAGTCGGACGAGGCGACGAGCCCGCGCGCGCGGTCCAGGCCCGCTGCCTGCAGGTCCTCGTCCTCGGTCCCGTTTCCCTCGATGAAGTGGTCGCCGTGCTCCCGCGCAGCCTCGACTGCGTCCTCGCTGAAGTCGAGCACGACATAGGGAACGCCGGCCTCGCGGAACTCGTCGGCGATCCGGCGGCCGACCCGGCCGTAGCCGCAGATGATGTAGTGGTCACGCATGCGGTCGATTGCTCGTCGTCTCCTTCGTTCGGCCCACGCACCGGTCAGGACGCCGCGCGCGATCACCTCGACGATCGCGCCGGCAATGTAGGTGAAGATTGCCACGCCCGCGAGGAGGATCAGGATCGTGAACAGCTGGGCGTTCGTGCCCTTCGGCTTGGTATCGATTCCGGTCAGCGAAATCGTGACGACGGCTCGGTACATCGACTCGATCCAGCCCTCGCCGAGCAGATGGTGGAACCCGACCATTCCGCCGATGAGGACGACCACGAGCGCGGCAAGCGCGTAGCCGAGGCGGCGGAAACTGAAGTCCTCCATGGGGGATGTATCGTAGGCGCATGGACGCCGACGGCCAGGAGCGGCAGCTCAACATCCATCTCGACCCGGAGCAGATGGCCGGGGTCTACGCAAACTTCGCGAACATCACCTACTCGCCGTACGAGTTCACGGTCACGTTCGCCCGCGTCGACCACGAGGTCGAGGAGGGCGAGGTACCCGGGGTCGTGGTTGCCCGCATCAACATGGCGAGGCAGTTCTACGAGGAGCTGCTCGCTGCCATGCAGGACGCCCACTCCAAGTGGTCGTACCGCGAGGGAATCCGGAACCTGCCGGAAACACCCGACGACTCGTAGCTATCTGTTTCGGTCGCGCCAGGCGCGCGCCATCTCCACCCGCTGGAGCGCCGTCGGGTGGTCGTCCAGCAGGGCGTGCACCCAGCCGGGCGGGCTCGGGTCCAAGAGGCTCGTCGCCACGAAGCCCGTGAAGAGCCCTCGCGCCGCGCCAGGATCGCGCGTGCCGTTGAGGCCGATCCAGTCCGCCTCGCGCTCGTAACGCCGGGAGATCGTGTTCCTGAGCGGGAGGATCGCCAGTTGCGCGACCGCGACCACGAGGAGCGCCAGTGGCACGGCGCCGGGCCGCCGAATGTCCGCGGTAAAGGCCGCGGCCAGCAGCACGGGCAGGACGAGCAGCCCGAACCAGCCGACCGCGCGCAGCGGGTGGTTCCGGACGAGGTGTCCGAGCTCGTGCCCGATCACGAATCGGATCTCGTTCGCCGTGAAGCGGCCGTCGAGCAACGTGTTCCAGATCACGACCCGCTCGGTCGGCCCGATGCCCACGGAGAAGGCATTCGCAGCCGTCGTCCGGCCGCTGACGTCGTCGATGCGAACCGGCGGATTGCCGGCGTGCTCCCGCCGTTCGAGCGCACGGATCTCCGTCCGGAGCTGAGCGGAGCGAACCGGATGCGTTCCCGCCGTCAAGAGGTACGGCACGATCAGCTGCAGGACGAGGAGGACCGCCGTGAGGACAGGCACGGCCGCCAGCCACCACCTCCGACCGAAGCGGCGTGCCAACGCGAGCACGATCGAGAGCACGATCACCGCCACGACGGTCGTCCCGATCAATCCTCCCCACGTGCTCCCGAGGGCCTGCGCGTAGCTCTCGCGCGAAATGCCGTGACGTCGTTCCCACCAGACGTCGGCGAGCGTGAACGGCAGCGTCGCGGCCCATACGACGGTGAAGGTCAAGACGCCGAGGACGATTCCCGCGTTGACGTTCCCGAGCCCGAGCCGCGGCGCGAGCGCACGACCGCGTCGCACCATCACGACGTACGCGACGAGCGCGGCCAGCGTTCCGAGCACCCAGTCCCAGTCGAGAAACCGCTCGTAGTGCTGCGCCCTTCGGACGAGACCGGCGCCGAAGATCGCCCGCTCGTCGAGGTGAGGCAGATGCAGGTTCGACGGCACGGTCGTCCGCCAGAGCAGCATTGCGAGGACAGCCCAGACCGCGGCTCCGGCGGCTATGGTCGCGCCTCGAACGATGCGAGTCGGAGTCATCTCGGACGTGCACGCTAACCGGCACGCGCTGGACGCGGTCCTGTCCGCGATCGACGAGGAGGACATCGACGCGGTCTGGTGCCTGGGCGACCTCGTCGGCTACGGCCCGCAGCCGAACGAGTGCTGCGATCTCGTCCGCAAGCGGGCCGATCTCTGCCTGATCGGGAACCACGACCTGGTTGCGCTCGGCGAGCTGACGGTGACGGACTTCAACGACGAGGCGGCCGCGGCGGCGGTGTGGACGACCGGGCAGCTGACCGAGAGCTCCGAATCCTTTCTCCGCGGTTTGCGTCCGCAGGCAGAGGTCAGCGGCGCGGAGCTCTTCCACGCGAGCGCACGTGACCCGGTCTGGGAGTACGTTCTCACCGAGGAGGCTGCGCGGGCGACCTTCGAGCTGACGTCGGCACCGCTCGTCCTCGTCGGCCACAGTCATGTTGCGCTGGCACTCACCTCCGACGGAGGCGAGGTCGCCGGTGGGCTCGCGCACGCGGACACCGAGGTCGAGCTCGGAGGCCGCTGGCTGCTGAATCCCGGCTCCGTCGGCCAACCGCGCGACGGCGACCCCCGGGCCGCCTGGCTCCTGCTCGATCTGGAGCGCAGGTTTGCAACCTTCCGTCGCGTCCCATATCCGATCCAGGAGACGCAGGCCGAGATGCGCGAGGCTGGCCTCCCGCCCGTTCTCGCGGATCGGCTCGCGCGTGGCGAATGACCCGAGCGAGAGCTCCCATCGCCGTTGTACTCGGGACCGCAGCCGTCCTCGCCGGCTGCGGCGCACATTCGCGCGGTGCCGCGCCGCCGCAGCCCAAGCTTCCGCGCGCGCTCGTGCAGCAACTCGCTGCGCGAAGCGACGACATCGCGCGCAAGCTCGACGCCCGTGACGACTGCGGCGCACTCTCGGCCGCGCAGCAGCTGCAGCAGGACACGATCGCAGCGATCAACGAGCGCCGCGTGCCGCCGGCGCTCCAGGAGCCGCTCTCGGGCGCCGCGAACGACCTCGTCCGCCGGATCCAGTGCACAGCTCCACCGGAGAAACACGGCAAAGGGAAAGGGAAAGGCAAGGACAACGGCAAGCACGGCGGGGAGGGCGATTGAGCGTCCAGACGGTCGCGGATGGGCGGTACCGGATCGAGGACACGCTCGGCCACGGGGGAATGGCCGTCGTCTACCTCGCGCAAGACCGCGAGCTCGAGCGCCCGGTTGCGCTCAAGCTCCTCGCGGAAAACCTCGCCGGCGACGGCGACTTCCGCAAGCGCTTCGTACGCGAGGCGCGGCTCGCCGCGCGGCTGTCGCATCCCAACGTCGTGCAGGTGTACGACGCCGGCGAGGACGACGGCCGTCCGTTCATCGTCATGGAGCACGTCCCGGGTGAGACGCTCGCGGAGCTAATCGTGCACCGGCGCAAGCTCCCGCCCGGCGAGGCCACCGCGCTCGCACGCCAGGCGGCGCTCGGGTTGCAACGCGCCCACGACGCCGGGCTCGTGCACCGGGACATCAAGCCGCAGAACCTGCTGTTGCGCGAGGACGGCGTCCTCAAGATCGCCGACTTCGGGATCGCCCGTGCAGCCGAGATTTCTCGTTTGACCCAGCTCGGCACCGTGCTCGGGACCGCCGCGTATCTGTCGCCCGAGCAGGCGCTCGGCGAGGATGTCGGCCCGCAGGCAGACATCTACTCGCTCGGCGCCGTGCTCTACGAGCTGCTGACGGGACGGCCTCCTTACGAGTTCTCGTCGCTGGCCGAGCTCGCGGACAAGCAGCGGGCGGGGACGATCGTCCCCGTGCGCGACGTGGAGCCTGCCGTGCCCGACCGGCTCGAGGCGATCGTCATGCGCTGCCTCGCCCGGGATCCGCGCTTCCGTTCTTCGTCGGCAGCAGAGCTCGCGGACGAGCTCGCCGAAGAAAAGCGGGCCACGACGGAACTCCCCTTGCCCGCCGCGCCGACGATGCCGTTGCCGGCACGCGTCTCGCGCAGCAGTCCCGGACAGAGCACCTGGCTGTGGATCTCCCTCGCGGCCGCGTTCGGGGCGGTCGTGCTCGCGCTCGGCCTCGTGGGAATTGGCGGCGGCGGCAGCGGCTCGTCGTCGCGGACGGGGACCGTGCTGCGCGTGCAACCAATCGCGCCCGGCGCGACACCCGCCGCCGAAGCGCGCAATCTCTCCCGCTGGCTACACGCGCATTCGCGCTAGCGCGAAACGGTCTCCGCCTCGGCCTCGGAGCCGAGCGTGATGCCCTCGCGGGCGAGCGCGAGCTGAACGTCCTCGCGCGCCTTGTAGATCCGCCACTTGACCGTGGCGAGCGTGATCTCAAGCGAGTCAGCGATCTCCGTGTACGAGAGGCCGACGATGTCGCGAAGCAGCAGCGCCATCTTCAGGTCGACGTTCAGGCCCCCGACCGCGCGCCAGACCGCGTCGATCGCTTCCAGCCGCTCGAACGGCGCGTCGACGACCTCGAGCGGCGGAATGTCCTCCAGGGCGACGATCGCACGCGGCCGGCGCTCAGAGGCGCGTAGCTCGTCGAGCACCCGGTTCTTCGTCACCTGGAACAGCCACGTGGTGAACTTCGACCGGAGTGAGAACTTCGGCAGCCCCTGGTAGACGCGGAGGAAGACCTCCTGTGTCAGGTCCTCCGCGAGCGACCGGTCGCCGACGAGGCGAAGGACGTAGTTGAAGACGGGGACCTGGTACGCGCGGACGATGAGGTTGAAAGCCCGCTCGTCACCTTTTTGTGCCTTCCGCAGAACGCCAAAATCAGGTTGCTGAAGTGACAAGGTGCCGGAGTATAACCGCTAAGAAGCGGACGTCGTTAGGGGTTTGCCGGTCATCTGTAAAGGTTGTTTGAAACCGAGAAAGTCCAGCACAGAAGGCACGAGATCAGACAGCTCACCGGTGTCTCTGAGCGTGACTTCGGGGTCGGTCACGATGAGTGGAACCGGGTTCGATGTATGCGCAGTATGCGGGCTTCTGCCGTCCTCTTCGAGCATCTGCTCCGCGTTCCCGTGGTCGGCCGTGATCAGTGAGATGCCGCCCTTTCGCGCCACCGCATCCACCACTACGCCGAGACACTCGTCGGCGGTTTCCACCGCTTTCACGACCGCGGGGATCGAGCCCGTGTGGCCGACCATGTCCGGGTTGGCGAAGTTGACAACGGCGAAGGCATAGTCGCCGGCGTCGAGCTCCTCGACGAAACGGCGCGCGACCTCGTGGGCCGACATCTCCGGTTTCTTGTCGTAGGACGGCACGTCGCGGGGCGAGGGGACGAGGATGCGGGTCTCTCCTCCCCACTCGTTCTCACGGCCGCCGTTGAAGAAGTACGTGACGTGCGCGTACTTCTCGGTCTCGGCCGCGTGCAGCTGGCGGACACCGCGGTCGGAGAGGACCTCGGCCAGTGTCTCCTGCACCTCCTGTTCGGCGAAGGCGACTGGGCAGTCGAAGTCGGCCCGGTACCGCGTCATGGTCGTGATATCGACACCGAGTTCGAGCAGCTTCATGCTCAATTGGCGTGCTCTGTCGGGGCGGAAGTTGAAGAAGATCGCGGAGTCGCGGTCGGGATCGATCCGGGGGCGTCCTTGGATCGAGACCGGTTCGATGAACTCATCGGTGACGCCGCGTTCGTAGCTCGCGCGGACAACCTTCACGGGGTCAGACCCTTCCGGGTCCGACCCGTTCGTCAGGGCCTGCAGCGCACGCTCGACCCGGTCCCAATGCTGGTCGCGATCCATTGCGTAGTAGCGACCGGAGATCGAGGCGATGCGGTCCTGCGGGAGCTCGGCCAGGTCGTGGACCGCAGACGTCGGCGACACGTCACGGCCGTCGGTGAACGCGTGGATCCATGTCTTCTCGGGCGCAAAGCGCAGCAGCGCGCGCACGTGGTCGATGTGCGAATGGACACCGCCGTAGGAGACGAGCCCGAGCAGATGCACGCGCTCGCCGCGTTCGAACGCCGACACGAGCGCGGGATTCGTGAAGAAGGATCCGTCCTCGATCGCGCGGTTGACGCGCATCAGGTCCTGAAAGAGCACGCGGCCCGAGCCGATCGTCAGGTGGCCGACCTCCGAGTTTCCCATCTGACCCGGCGGCAGACCGACCGCCTCGCCGGAGGCCGCGATCGTCGTGTGCGGGTATTCGCGCCAGAGCCGGTCGAAGTTCGGCGTGTTCGCGAGCTCGACTGCGTTGCCCGAGCCCGGCGGCGCGCAGCCCCAGCCGTCGAGGATGACGAGCGCTACGAGGGGGTAGCGGCGCGACAAATCGCAGTGAGGGAGTCGACGTCGAGTGACGCGCCGCCGACGAGCGCACCATCGACGTCGGGTTGGGAGAGGAGCTCGGCGGCGTTGTCGGGCTTCACCGAGCCCCCGTACAGGACCGGCACGTCGAGCAAGGACTTGATGAACGCATGCGCCTCCTGCGCGAGCCCGGGCGTTGCGGTCTTGCCCGTGCCGATCGCCCACACGGGCTCGTAGGCGATCACGAGACCGTCGTCTCGCGGGAGGACGCTCACCTGGCGTCGCAGGACCTCCTCGGTCTCCCCCGCTTCGCGCTCCTGCTCGGTCTCGCCGACGCACGCGATCACGCCGAGGCCGGCCGCGAGCGCAGCCTCGGCGCGCTTCGCAGTCGTCTCGTCGGTGTCGGCGAAGTACTGGCGCCGCTCGGAGTGGCCGACGATCGAGCCTTGCACGCCGAGTTCCCCGAGCATCGCCGCGGACACCTCCCCGGTGAATGCGCCTTCCGCGGCCCAGTGGACGTTCTGCGCGTAGACGGTGCGGCCGCTCTCGACCGCGGCGTGCAGCGACGTGTAGGCCGGGCAGAGGACGACGTCGACGCCGTCGGGCGGCACGAACCGCTCGAGGAACTCGCGGGCTTCGCGCGGTCCCTTGTACATCTTCCAGTTCGCCGCGATCAGCATCGTCAAGCCTCCGGAATGACCGCCACGCCGGGGAGGTCCTTCCCTTCGAGCAGCTCCAGCGCCGCGCCGCCGCCGGTCGAGACCCACGACACACGATCGGCGAGGCCGAGCTCTTGCAGCGCCCGGGCCGAGTCGGCGCCCCCGACGACCGAGAACGCATCCGCGCCGGCGACGGCTTCCGCGACCGCCTTCGTTCCCTCGGCGAAGCGAGGCCACTCGAAGACGCCCATCGGGCCGTTCCAGAAGACCGTGCGCGCGTCCCGCACGTGCTGCGCGAACGTTTCGCGCGTCTCGGGGCCGATGTCGAGACCGAGCCAGCCGGGGGGCAGATCGTCGTACGGCACGACCTGCGTGTCGGCGTCCTTGGCGAACTCGCTCGCGGCGACCACGTCCGACGGCAGGACGACGTCGAAGGCCAGCGGATTCTCCCCGCGCAGCTCCTCCGCCATCTTGCCGCCGACGAGCACGACGTCCGCCTTACCGCCGAGGTTCCGCAGAACGCCGAGCTTGTCCTCGACCTTCGCGCCGCCGGAGATCAGCACGAACGGACGCTCGACGTCGCCGAGCAGCTTGCCGAGCTCTGCCAGCTCCCGCTCGAGCAGGAGGCCGGCGTACGCAGGGAGCAGCTCCGCGACGCCGACGGTCGAGGCGTGCGCGCGGTGAACGGAGCCGAACGCGTCCTCGACGAAGAGATCGTTCGCATCGGCCAGTTCACGCGCGAAGGCGGGATCGTTCTTCGTCTCGCCGGGATTGAAGCGCGTGTTCTCGAGCACCGTGAGGCGATCGTCGCCGACCGCGGCCGTCAGCGCCTTGCGCACCGGCGCGATCGAGAACGCGGGATCCGGCCCCTTCGGGCGGCCGAGGTGCGAGCAGACCGTCACGTCCCGGGCGTCGTGCTGGAGCAGCCACTGCAGCGTCGGCAGCGCAGCGCGGATGCGTGTGTCGTCGGCGATTCTCCCGTCCTCGAGCGGCACGTTCAGGTCGGCGCGCAGGAGCACGCGGCTCCCTCCCACGTCCGCGTCGCGCACGGAGCGGGGACTGCGCAACCTACGCCGAGACGGTGGCCGGAATGTCCGCAGCCACCTTCGACACGACGTCCACCAGGCGGCAGCTGTAGCCCCACTCGTTGTCGTACCAGCCGAAGACCTTGACGAGGCTTCCGTTCGCCATCGTCAGGTCGCTGTCGACGATGCACGAGTACTGGGAGTGGATGATGTCCGTCGAGACGAGCGGGTCGTCCGCGTAGAGCAGGATCCCTGCGAGGCGACCGGAC
>JBASRJ010000124.1:0-2964 GCA_049273785.1 Gaiellaceae bacterium
GTATGCGCCCGAGCTCTCCTTCGAGCAGAAGGTATCGCTGCTCGAGACACTCGACGTCGCTCAGCGTCTGAAGCTCGCTCTCGAGCTGCAGCGCAGCCGCCTGGCCGAGCTGCAGGTGCGCAAGCGCATCCGCGAGGACGTCGAGTCCGGCGCGCAGAAGCAGCAGCGTGAGTTCTTCCTGCGCAAGCAGATGGACTCGATCCGCAAGGAGCTCGGCGAAGCCGATTCGTCGGTCGCATCCGCCTACCCCGCGAAGATCGCGGCCGCGGGCATGCCCGAAGCGGTCCGCCTACAGGCCGAGCGCGAGCTCGCGCGCCTCGAGCGGATGGGCGAGCAGAGCCCCGAATCGTCGATGATCCGCACCTACCTCGACTGGCTGCTCGCGGTGCCGTGGGCCAACCGCTCGGAGGAGATGCTCGATCCCACTCATGCGCGAGAGGTCCTCGACGCGGACCACGCGGGTCTCGACGACGTCAAGCGGCGGATCACCGAGTATCTCTCGGTGCGCAAGCTGCGCGCGGAGCGCGGCATCGCCGACGACCACAAATCGGGGGCGATCCTCGTCTTCGTCGGCCCGCCGGGAACCGGCAAGACCTCGATCGGCGAGTCCATCGCCCGCGCCACCGGACGGAAGTTCGTGCGCATGTCGCTCGGCGGCGTGCGCGACGAGGCGGAGATCCGCGGGCACCGGCGCACGTACATCGGCGCGCTCCCGGGGCGGCTCGTGCGGGCCCTGCGCGACGCCGGCACGATGAACCCGGTGATCATGCTCGACGAGGTCGACAAGGTCGGCGCCGACTGGCGGGGAGATCCGTCGGCGGCGCTGCTGGAGGTGCTCGACCCGGCGCAGAACCACTCGTTCCGCGACCACTACCTCGACGTCGAGCTGGACCTCTCGGGCGTGCTGTTCCTGGCGACCGCGAACGTGGCGGACTCGATCCCGGGGCCGCTGCTCGACCGCATGGAGGTCATCCGCTTCGACGGCTACACGACGGCCGAGAAGGTCGCGATCGCGCGCGGCTACCTGTGGCCGCGCCAGCTGGAGCGCAACGGCCTGCGCCCGGAGGAGGTCGAGATCGCCGACGAGCTGCTGGAGACGATCGTCACCGAGTACACGCGCGAGGCGGGCGTGCGCCAGCTCGAGCGCGAGCTCGGCACGGTGCTGCGCAAGACGGCGACACGGATCGCCTCGGGCGCCGCGCAGGCGCCGGTCGTCGTCGACCTGGCCGCCGTGCGCGAGGCGCTCGGGCGCCAGAAGCACTTCCAGGAGGCGGCGATCCGCACGGCGGTGCCGGGCGTCGCGACGGGCCTGGCCGTCACGGGCGCCGGTGGCGACGTGCTGTTCGTCGAGGCGACGCGGATGCCCGTCGGCAGCAAGAGCGAGCTGATCCTCACCGGCCAGCTCGGCGACGTGATGAAGGAGTCGGCGCGGATCGCGCTCTCCTACGTGCGCGGCCACGCCGAGGAGCTGGGGATCGAGCCGGGCGTCCTCGACGGCGGCGAGTACCACGTCCACGTGCCCGCGGGGGCGATCCCGAAGGACGGCCCGAGCGCGGGCGTGACGATGGTGACGGCGCTCGCGTCGCTGCTGTCGGGGCGGCCCGTCAAGCACACCATCGGCATGACCGGCGAGGTCACGCTGCAGGGCCGCGTCCTGCCGATCGGCGGCGTCAAGCAGAAGGTGCTCGCCGCGCACGCGGCCGGCCTCACGGACGTGATCCTGCCCGAGCGCAACAGGGGCGACCTCGACGACGTCCCCGCCGACGTGCGCGAGCAGATGACGTTCCATCTCGCGATGACCGTCGACGAGGTGCTTGCGGTCGCGCTCGAGCCGGTGCGCGCGCCCGCTCGAGCTTCATAGGATCGCTGGAGCACGCCGCCCCGCAGGACTGCGGGGCGGCCAGCGACCAAGGGGGAGGCGCCAAGCCGGTTGACGCGCGGCTCGACGCTCCGGCATCCTGAGCGTCGAGCCGGGGGCACGAGGCCTCCGGCGAAACGACCAAGGGGGAAGCACCATGCCCGGCATCCGCCGGACCTTCGTCGCGCTCGCGCTCAGCGTTGGCGCGCTCGCCTGCGCCGCGCCCGCGGCGCTCGCCGTCTATCCCAACTCGATGGCCGCCACCGGCGACTCGATCACGCGCGCGTTCAACACGTGCGCGTTCCCGTTCGTCGACTGCCCGCAGAACTCGTGGGCGACCGGCACCGAAGCGGCCGTGAACAGCTTCTATCTGCGCATCAGAGCCGTGAACGCAGGGATCACGGGCAACCTATTCAACGACGCCAGATCGGGCGCGAGAATGAGCAACCTGCCCGAACAGGTCAGAAGAGCGATCGAACAGAGAGTCGAGTTCGTCGCGATCGAGATGGGCGCCAACGACGTCTGCACGAGCAGCGAGGAAACGATGACGTCGGTCGCCAGCTACGAAAGAGACTTCGAAAGAGCGATCAGAGAACTGAGAGAAAGACTGCCCGGCGCGAGAGTCGCGGTCGGCTCGATCCCGAACGTCTACACGCTGTGGGAAATACTCCACACGAACAGATCGGCCACCGACACGTGGAGAAGACTCGGCATCTGCCAGTCGATGCTGAGAAACGCGACCTCGCTCTCGAGAGAAGACGAGGAACGCCGCCTGCGCGTGCAGAGACGCGAGGTCGAATTCAACAGAGCCCTCGAAACGGTCTGCGCCACGTACGCGAACTGCCAGTGGGACAGAAACACGGGCTACAACTACAGATTCGAAGCGGCCGAGGTCACGACGCGGGACTACTTCCACCCGAGCCAGAGAGGCCAGCACACGATCGCCGAAATCGAGTGGCCGGTGATCAGATTCTGAGCAGCACCCGCGCCGCGAGGGTTCGCGACCCTCGCGGCGCGGTAGCTTGGAGGCATGAGCACGATCTCCCCCACGCTGGAGCAGGACGTCGTCGCGCGCGTCCCGAAGGGCCTCTTCGTCGGCGGCGAGT
>JBASRJ010000149.1:0-10300 GCA_049273785.1 Gaiellaceae bacterium
CGCGGGCGACTCCCTCAAACTGGAAGCCGATCTTCTCCAAGAGCTTGATCGATCGGTGGTTGTCGGGCTGCACACCGGCCACCACGCGACGAAGCAACAGGCCTTCGAATGCAATCGCTAATGAGCCAGAAACGGCATCAAGTGCGTAGCCTTTCCGAAGATTGTCTCTGTCGATGGCATAGCCCAGATCGGCGGACATCCGTCCGTCCGCACGGGCGATGTTCTCCAACGCGATTATCCCTACGAGCGAAGCGGAATCATTGCTGCGGATTCCGAAAAACAAACTGTGGTTGTCCGCCCACATGCGATTGAGCTGTTCAAGCACTCGCGGTTGTGCTTCCGGGTGCAGCGATGCCTCCATCGGTGGTGAGTACGGCTTCCAGAACTCGTAGTTACGTGTCCGGAGGTCGAGGAACTCGACCGGATCAAGACCACCGATGCCGACAAGCGTCACAAGTTCACGGCGAATCTCGACATTTGTGTCCACGGCGCAAGGACGACGATAATCAAGGCGGTCGTCGAGAGTCGGGCGTCCGCACCAGGCTGACGCAGTGCCTCGATCCCTGCGCCGAATTCGCTTGCGGCAGCTCGTTCATCGCGGCTACGGCCAATGCGACGTCCGCGATGGACGGCAACGATTCGTCAATGAACCGCTGAAACCACCGCAGCCCCGCCCGCTCGAAGCGTTGCTGGTCGGAGCGGGCGAACAGCTCGCATAGGGACAGCGCGTCGTCCAAGCTGACCGTGCCCCATCTCCCGCGCGGCCATCTCACCCTGCCGGACGTCGCCGTTGCGGATTGCCCGTGCGAATCGTCCTTGCGCCGTCCCCTGGCTGGTCATCGCCATGTGATGGCCGCTGGGGCTTCGGACCTCGGGCTCGAGGGCGCACATCCCCATTGAAAGAGATGCCGCAGAGCCCGGTTTGCGCAGACCGCACGGCTTAACGGAACGAAACCGACGGTCTCGGTTCGATCCAGTAGCCGCCAATGGCAAAAGTTAGGCAAAAGTTTCGCGGCGCGATCTCGACACCGGCACCAAAAAGGCCCTGTTTCCAGGGCCTTCCTAGTAGCGGGGGCAGGATTTGAACCTGCGACCTCCGGGTTATGAGACATGCGTTGCCAGGTCAGATAACGTGATCTACGGCCTTGTTCCGTCATCTGAGGTCACCTGAGATCAGGTCAGTTCGGCTCAGACGGGCAAAAGTTCGGGCAAAAGTTTTCGCCTGAGCAGAGAACGCTGATCCCCGAAACCAAGGAGGCATCCACTGCTGGCCAGGCTAGCCCGCCAACGGGCTCGTCCAGGATCGACATCACTCAGTTGAGGGTCATCAGGTTTATGCCGAAGGACGATGGGATCGACGTGCTGCCGTCGCTTCGCAGATCACTCGCGGTTGTTCTCGCCGCCGCCGTTGCCGTAGTCGCGGCGAGCGCGCGTGCCGACAATCAGCCGTCCAACAAGTTCAACGCGCACGGCGTCACGTTCAGTTACCCAGCAAGCTGGCTCGAGTTCCCCGTGAGCTACGAGATCCAGATCGGGAAGCCGCTGTGGATCGCCTCGATCGGGCCGCCGCCTCAGGCTCCGCAGCCGCCTGCCAACGGCTCGCCGCCGCCGAGTTCCCAGCCGGCATCGCCGAGCCCCAACCTAGTCACTCTCGCCGCCTTCCACGTCAGCGTTGCGATCACGAAGAAGAACATCGGCCGCTACAAGAAGTACTTCGCCGTGACCGTCCGCCAGCTCGCCGCGTCGCTGCACGGGCAACTTCAAAGTGGCCCGACGCGAGTCAATCTGGCGAGCCTGCCTGGCTACGGGTTCCAGATCACAGCGCAGCGCGGCGACGGGACGATCCTCGAGAACCACCTGGTTTTCGCGTTCAAGCAGAAGATCGAGTACTTCATCAACTGCCAGCATCCCCAAGACGATCCGCTCGCGCCGGAGATCGACAGCGGCTGCGACCAGATCCTGCGGTCGTTCCGGCCCACCAAGTAGGGATCGCCCACCTCAGCAATTTTCGCTGCTGCGAGTCTCAGCTCCGGCCGCGCAACACTCAGCGGTTCCGCGACCCCCTAAACGTGGACGTGCGGCTGTTGAGCGCTTTTGGCGACTTCAAGCACGGACTCGGAACGACCAGCCTCAGAACAGCAGAGAACGCGAGGTAAGCGAAAGAGAGCAACATCGCCCCCGATGCTCCCAGGCCGAGCGAACGCGCACTCTCGACATCCCTCTCGGCCACGCGGTACTTGCGACGCCACCCGGCTGCTTCTGGTATTCGCGCGCGCGCGTGAAACGATAAGAGGTGGACGCGAACAAGCAGACCGCACAAACAAACCCGAGCCCGGTCCCGGGAACATGAATGGCGCCATACCTCCGTTCAACCTGCATCGGCGTCTTTTTGACACCCTCCAGGGCTCGAGCACGTAGGAGCACTCGAGTACCCTAGTGGTTGCGAACGTCCACCGACGCGACCGAGTCGCCGGACTAATCCACGAATACGCCGCAGCAGCCTGACAAATGGATTAACGCGCACCACGGGCTGCGGTAAACCCTCAGTCTCTACCCGGGGCCCGGTCTCCCCACATTTGACCGCCCATCGGCGGCGCGAGGAGTCTGCTTTCCCGCCCGCGCGACGCGTCCCCCTTGTGCTTGCTGTGTTGCCGCGCGTGCGAGAGCAAGATGTGGGGAGGGCGTTGGTGGCCTCCTACGCACGAGCTAGCCGGACGACCGCCCGAGCTCATCCGGCCCTGGCTCGGGAGGCGCGACGCCATCCGCAGCGTGATTCACTTCGCCTGAGGTGATCACCCACGCATATCCGACCCCCGCGCACGAGCGGGCGGCGCAGGAGATCACCTCGTTCTTCGCCTCGCGGGACGAGACGAACGCCGTCCTCCTCGTGTGCTCGTGCGCGCGCGGGAAAGCGACCGTGGACAGCTGCCTCGACATGCAGGTGATCGCGCCCGCGGACGCCGTTACCCGATTGGATGCGGAGTTTCGCCGCTTCGAGACCCAAAGCGACGCGATCGCGGACCTTCTTCGCGCCGGTCGATTTTCGGACCTGCACCTCGACGTGATCGACGGGATATTTGTCCCGGGTCTCATCGACGAGGAGGGAATCGACTACCTGGAGGTGGGAGTCGGCAACCTATTCGTGTACTCGGTGCCGCTCTTTGTCCGCGGAGATCGGCTTGAGCAGTTGCGCACCGAGTGGCTGCCCTATTACGGCGACGCGCTCCGGCGCGAGAGGCTCGAAGCGACCCGCTGGTTCATCCTCGACAACAACCTGGCGCGGATCCCCTGGTTCCTCGACCGGAATCTCTACTTCCAGGCGTTCGACCGCTTCCAGCGAGCCTTCCAAGGGTTCCTCCTCGGCCTACACGTCGCGCGCCGTACGTATCCCATCGCGTACAACAAGTGGATCCGCGAGCAAATCGTCAGCAACCTCGGACTGCCTGACGTCTACGAGCAACTACCGAAGCTCTTCGAGCTCCACCGATTCGAGAGCCGAGCCTTAGAGGCAAAAGCGGAGGAGCTACGACGCCTTGCCGAGGGCTATGTCGTCGTCGACTAAAAGTCGTCTCGGCTGCAACTTCGGTCGCCTTCACGCCGCGAGCCGGAGTGAGGGCTCGCAAGCTTTGCCATGAGTTCGCCGACGTCGGCGCGGGTGAAGCGCCAGTTGAAGGGTTGGGGCGACCTGGTTGTAGTGGTGCTCGATTCCGTAACCCATCGGCCCCACCTCAAGCGTTATGACACAGCACACCGCAACAACGTGGCAATCGGTTGGGCGAGTGTGCGGGAAATGTTTAGTACCACGGGTTTCAACCTGCTCACCGCCCCGGTGGTCTCGCGCGCCCGCGTGTGTAACTGATAGTCGGCCTGCGGGCGGCGCGCCACCCTAACGATGGTCGAGACTGCAGAGGTGAACGAGCTTGGGGGCTGTGGACGATCGTGCGGGTTGAGGCAACGAGGTTCTTTTCGGCAGCGGAGGTGGCGCGCGCACGGAGCTATCACCGTCCGTTGTATTGGGCGGCGGCGGTTGATGGTGCGATCCAGGTGGGCGTGCTGGCCACGTTTGTGTGGAGCGGCGTGGGCAACGCGCTGGATCCCGATTCGCTGCCGTGGTGGGTTCGGACTCCCGCGTACGCGGCGATCGTGATTGCTGTTTCGGCGGCGGTGCGGACGCCGGGTGCGTTGTGGAGCGGATTCATCCGGGAGCGTCGCTGGGGCTTCTCGACGCAGCGCCTGCGCTCGTGGGCGACCGATCGGTGCAAAGCAGCCGGCGTGAACGTTGTGTTGGCGTCTGCATTGCTGCTTGGATTGGTGGCGCTCGCGCGCGGGGTGCCGGGCTGGTGGGCCGCGCCCGCGGCGGGTGGATTCGCGCTCGCCGCGCTTGCGCTCTCGTATCTTGGCCCGGTCGTGCTCGAACCGCTGTTCAACCGCTACTCGCAGCTCCAAGACGCGGCGCTCGCCACAGAGCTGCGCGCGCTCGCCGAGCGGGCCGGCGTCCCAATACGCCACGTACTCGTTCAGGACACGAGCCGGCGCACCCGCAAGGCGAACGCATACGTGTCGGGGCTTGGGCGAACACGCCGGGTCGTCGTCTCCGACACACTGCTCGAGCAGGCACCACTGGCGGAGGTGCGGCTCGTCGTCGCCCACGAGCTCGGCCACCGCCGCAAACAGCACGTGCTGCGCGGAACGGTGCTCGCGATGACCGGCGCGATCGCCTCCACCGTCGTTCTCTGGGCGCTTCTCGGTACGCGAGTGGCAGATCCGCACAGGGTCCCGCTACTGCTGCTACTTGGGCTGGCGTTCTCTCTCTCATCGCTGCCGGCATTGACAGCGGTCTCACGGCGCTGGGAGCGCCAAGCCGACCGCTACTCGCTCGAGCTGACCGGCGACCACGCCGCTTACGCGTCCGCCTTTCGCCGCCTCGCCCGAACGAACCTCAGCGACCTCGACCCCCCACGCTCGCTCTACCTCCTCCTCTTCACACACCCGACACCACCAGAACGCCTCGCCGCCGCGGAGGTCTAAACACGTGTGCAGGGCGAACGCGCAAGCACTGAGCCATTGCACGGCTTCCGGTCGCCTGAGGGACGGTCGCTCGTTCGCACTTCGGCGGGCGTTCTCCTGGGTCCGTGGCGGAATCGGCGGACGTGGCGGACGCGAGCAGAACGTGACAACCCGCGGCTATTAGGCGAGCCAGCCGAGCGCGGTACCGAAAAGGGCGTGGCGCCAGGTCGCCTGGGCGAAGGCGCGCCGATTCGTGAGAAGCGGCGGGATGCCGGGTTCACCGCGTGCTGGGTGATAGCGGTCGACGAAGTAGCAGAGCGGGAAGAGGCCGGCGTGCTCGGCGAGGGCCATGCCGAGCGCGAGCTTCCTCGAGTCGACCGTGAGGAGCCGCCGGGCGTCATGAAACGCGAGCCCGAACAGCGCTCCGTTCAGCACGTGGATCGCGAGCCCAGCGGCGCGCCAGCCTGGGCCGCGCGTCACCGCCTTGCCGAGGACGGCGACATCGGAGTAGTCGCAGCGTAGAAGCCGCTGGTCGAGCGGCTCCTCTAGCGCCCAGATGGTCGCGGCCGTCGCCCCGGCCGCAGCGGCTCGCAATCGCCCGCTCACCGACGCAGTCTCTCAGGGCAACATCGGTGTCGTCGGCCTGGTGGGGAACTGACCGAGCACGCGCACCTGGTAGTTGAGTGATTTGCGCGTCCCATTTTGCCGCGGCCTCACGCTCGGCCGTTCGGAGCCGGTCGCACTTGGGTCGTTGCGCAGTGCGTTCAAGAGTTGGAAAGGCTGGGATACCAGTTGCGCCGCAACTCGTTCGCGTACTCGCCGCCAAGCCAGGAGGCACTCGCCTCAAGCCAGTCGCCGAAGCGACTGTCGGTTGTTGCCGTCTCACAGGCGAGGAGGTTGTCGCTGAGCGCGCCAAGCTCGTCGCGCGTGAGCAGCCGATCGCGAAGAAGGAAACCGACCAGTGCCGAGCAGCTCGAGACGAAACCGCTTGGCGCGGCAACGAGGCGAGCGTGACTGCCGACCGCGTCTCTGATCTGGGCCACGAAGTCGGCGAACGTGAAGATCTCCGGGCCGGCAAGATCGAGCACCAGATTGCCGTCGGTCTCGCCAAGATCAGCCGCGATCCGTGCCAAGTCGAAGACAGAAACGGGCTGAAGACGGCAGCAGCCCCCGTCGGGCAACAGGAAGAGCGGCAACCGGCGCAGCAGCCAAGCGATGTTGTTCACGAGCACCTCCTCGCGACCGCCGAAGATCAGCGTCGGCCGCAAGATCGCATATCGGCAATCCGTGCGTCGAAGCACATCTTCAACCGCTGCCTTGCCTCGGAAATACGGGAACGGCGAGTCTGCGCTGGCATTGCTAACACTGAGATGGACGATCCGGCGCACCCGAGCGCCGGCCGCGGCGTGGAAGAGGCGGCTACTGCGCTCGATCGCCTCGACGAAGGTCGCGCCACCGTGCTCGAAGCGCACCCAATACGTGTTGAAGAGCGCCTCACAACCAGAGAGGGCACTCACAAGCGCCTCCTCATTATCAAGAAGGAGCGGAGGAGAGAAGTCGACGCGCTCCGCGAGGCTATCGGCGAACGACGGCCGCCTTCTGCCCAAGGCGACGACCTCCCAACCGCGCGCCAGCAGCGCCTCGGCGATGAAGCGGCCGCTATAGGAGAAGACGCCGGTGACCGCCCCCCCATTCCCCACAGATAACACGCACACCCACCCCGTTGAGCCCTCGCCGCGGCAAGAATTCCCTCGGGCTCGGCCCATCCTTCCAAACGCACGGCCATCGTGATCGTTCGAACCCCGTAGCTCAATGGATAGAGCAGCGGTTTCCACAACCGCTCGAAGGCCGAGCTCGACCTCCGGGTTATGGGAACAGCCGATCCAGGCCAGCTGAGCTCAGCTTGGCTCAGCTCAGGCAGATCCGATCAGCTGAGATCAGCTGAGACCGGCTCAGTCGGTAGCAAAATCGCGACAAGATTCGCGTCAGTTCTGACAACGCGGACATCTCTCAAGAGGGGCCGATTCTCACGCGCGAGCGCCGTCGCGTTACTCGCTTCACCTGCTCGAGCCCAGTATTCGGGACCCATAGGCTGGGATCGAATCAGCGACAGTCGGGCGCGAGAGCGTGCATCATCGTCGCACGGCGATGGCGACGACGCCGTCTCCCTGGGTGCCGGCGTAGATGGTGCGGCCGGCGGGGTCGATCGCGAATACCGCGACGCCGTTCGCGGTTAGGCCGCGGTCGAACCGGTGCCAGCTGTGGGCGCCGTCCGTGCTCCTATAGACGCCGGCTCCAGTGCCGACGTAGAGGGTCTGTGGGTTTCGTGGGTTGACCGCGAGGGTTGTGATTTGTTTGTCCGTCAGTCCGGTGTTGGACGCGGCCCAGGTGTCGCCGCCGTCGGTGCTTTTTAGGATGCCGCCGTCGCTGATGCCTGCGTAGATGTTCTTGAGGTTGTGCGGGTCGATCACGATCGCGTCGAACTCGTCCGGATAGGTGAGGTGCGAATACCGGGTGTGCCCGGTTGCGACCAGCTGCCAGCGGGCGCCGCCGTCTCGGCTTCGGTACAGGCCCCGGTTCGTGCCGGCGAACACGGCGCTTCCGGTTTTCGGGGTGACGGCGAGGGTTTGCACATTCTTCGGTCCCTTGATCGGCCGCCATGACGTGCCGCCGTCGGTGGTCCTGAAGATCGCCCCACCGTGGCCTGTCCCCCAGGCGATGTCCGTGCTGGCGACGGCAAAGGCCGTGCCCGAGTCGCGCGGGTCGACCGCGACCGCTTCGACGTAGCCGGCAGCGAGACCGGTGTTGGCAGTGAGACCGGTGTTGGCTGGTGTCCAGTTGCGGCCGGCGTCGGTGCTCTTGAACAGGCCGGATCCGCCCGTGCCGACGTAGATGGTTCCGGGGCTCTGAGGGCTGACGGCCAACGCGCTGGCATAGGACGTTCCCGGCACAGTCTCGAGTCGCCAGGTGTGGCCGCCGTCGCTGCTTTTGAAGAGCCCCGGCCCCGCTCCGGCGTAGAGCGTCTTGGAGCTTCCGGGGGCAAGGACGAGGGAGCGGATCAGGGTCGAGACGAGACCCTTGTTGGCCGCGGCCCAGGTTTGTCCGTGGTCGACGCTCTTGTCGAGCCCGTCGGCTGTCGTGGCGTACATCGTCGCCGGATGGCTCGGATCGGTGACGGTCCTGCCCCAGGCGAGGTTCGCGGGGGCTGTCTGCCAGCTGTCTGCGCCGTCGGTCGTCTGGAAGACCGCCGCGCCGTTGCTGGTCGTCGCGTAGATCGCGCCGCTGCCGGGATCCGCGGTGAGCGCGCCGATCGTCTCTTGTGGCAGGCCCGAAGGACTCCAAGTCCTGCCGCCGTCGCTGCTGCGGAACACGCCGGGCCGCGCCTGGTCGGCCCCAAGGAGCGCGCCCGAGGCGGTGAGAACGAGGAACGAGAACGAGTGCGCGGGGGAGATCGTGATCCGCCGCCACTTGTCGCCGCCGTCGCTGCTCACGTAGAAGTCAGAGGGACCCCGAAGCCCATTCGCCCCGGAGGTCCGGCTTGCGTAGATGGTCTGGGCGTGGTTCGGGTCGATCGCGAAGGAGATGCCTGAGTAGTAGAGGCGGCCGACCACGCAGTGGCAGATCGGTTTTCGGAGCGAGGTTGGCCCGATGATCTGCCAGCGCGCGCCGCCGTTGGTCGTTCTGTCCAGGCCGAGGCCCGTCGTCGCGTAGACGGTCGCCGGATGCTGCGCATCGATGATCAGCGACCCAACGACGCTCTCGGCGCCACTCGGGCTGCGCGGCGGCAACTTATCGCCGCCGAAGAGGCCGGTGTTGACCATGCGCCAGTGTCGGCCGCCGTCCGCGGTTTTCGCGACGCCGCGGTCGGTGCCGGCATAGACGACCTTCGGATTCGTCGGATCGATCGCTACCGCTGTGACGCGCGTCCACGGTTTGTCGGTCACGTCGCGCCAGCTGCCGCCGGCGTTGGTGCTCTTGAACACGTTGCCCCAGCCGCCGGCGTAGACGATCTCCGGGTTAGCCCGGTCGATCGCGAGCGCGAAGACGTCGCCGCCCTCGGGACCGTGCGGCACTCCGCGTCCCGCGCTGGATTGCGGAGCGAACGCACGCGACCCGCCACTGGCTGCCGGCCGGCCCAGTGAGGGCCTGCCGCCGCCGCCGATGCCGAAGGCGATGGCAAGACCGAATCCGATCGCGCCGAGCGCGGCGGCCGCGTAGAGGCGCCTGCGGCGTCTGGCTCGTCTGCGTGCTTCCTCGATCAGCGCCTCGAGCGCGGCGACGCGCTCCGGGAGGTCGCGATCTTGATCGGTATCGGCCGTGCTGGGAGGTACGGTCACCGTCAAGGCGACGCCTTCCGCTTGAATGACGCTACAATGAATAGCATCATGCGGAATGTCAAGCTCAACCGCGACCAGTCCCTCCCGCTGCACGTTCAGGTCGCGGCCGAGATCCGCCGGGCGATCAGCGAAGGAGAGGCAAAAGCGGGCGAACGACTGCCGCCCGCCAAGGACCTTGCCGCCGTGCTTGGCGTCAACACCAACACCGTGCTGCGCGCACTCCGCGAACTCCGCGAGGAAGGCCTCCTCGAATTCCGTCGCGGCCGCGGCGTTACCGTCACCGGCACACCACAACACGGCGCGGTGGTCACGAAGGCGAAGGATCTCATCGAGTTCGCGCGCCGACAGGGCTACCGCCCCGACGAACTCGTCAAGATCATCGACAGCATCGGCTGACCCGGCCCGCGATATCCGAAGAGTGGAGATAGCCGGAATCGAACCAGCTCGAATGAGGCGGCCCGAATCCGGCGGTCCAACGAATTCATCGCTAGTTAGTGTCACGCGGAAAGTTCGGTCGCGCGCATCCTGAGAGAAAACAAAAGGTCCCGCTTTGCGGGGCCTTTCCAGTAGCGGGGGCAGGATTTGAACCTGCGACCTCCGGGTTATGGGCCTAGAGGTCGACGCCTCCATGGTAAGAGGGCGCGGACGCGGGACGTAGGGGGCGTGGGGCATGGCTCCGGAGTTCCAGCGTATGAAGAGAACCCCTTTCCCTCGGCGTTCCCTGCTTTACTCACCAACCTCTCACCAATCGAGACCACTTCACCGCCCGGCGTGGGTGCCGAAGGCCTACTGTCCCGGCGTTTCGGTCGGCCTTGTCGGAAAGTGCTGGGGCCCCCACATGAGCAGAGCGTCCTCGTGTTCGACGAACTCAACCAGGCGTACTGCCATGCCGACCTCGGCGCCAACCGGTGCTGCATATGGCGCAGGCACGACAAGAGCTTCTCCGTCATCGAACA
>JBASRJ010000163.1:0-4476 GCA_049273785.1 Gaiellaceae bacterium
CCCCGCCGGCCCAAGGCCGCTATGCGGACTCCGGGCCCGTCCGGGGAACGAGACCTTTCGACTTCACGCGGCGTGCAAGCACACCGCGCCCGACCAACGCCGTCACAAGCGTGGCTGCGCCGATCGCAACGACCCACCACGGGAAACCTGCGCCTGCGGTCGCAGGGCGCGAGAGCCGGAACGTGTGCGTGTTGAACGAGATGAACGTCGCGCCGCGAGGCCAGCCGAGTGCGAGTCGTTGACCGCCGTCGCGCAAGGACAGCCGAAGCTTCCAGAGCCCGTCCTGGCTCCCGCGCCACGGGACGCCGAGGCAATGTGCGGTCGCGCTGACCGTGTCGAGCGCGTGGATGAACGGATAGCCGCCGTTCCGCTGGTAGAACGTGTACACCATCCGGCCGTCCGGGCTCGTCACGCGAGTCAGGGGATAGCCGGCCATCACCCAGCCGCGCTGTGTCTTGTCGGCGATCGCGCCCTGCTGGAGCACGTGAGCTTGGACGTCGTACGCACGGACGACGTATCTCGAGAGATCCGAAGTCGATACGTGCTGAATCAGATACAGAGTCCTTGCGTCGGGTGACATCGCGTCGTACGCGAAGTCGCCCTTCAGCCTGGCAAACGTCTGCGTCTGCAACGTCTTGGTGTCGATGATGAGGAACGCGCTCTCTCGCCGCGGAAACACCTGTTGCTGCGAAGCATCGCCGAGCACGAGCGTCCGCCCGTCGGGGCTGAGCCCGCCCCCGGTCGACCCGCTGATCGTGACCGACGGAACACCCCAGCTGCCGGGGAGCGACGTGAAGCGCACGACCCGTCCGCTGTGCGTGCTGATGACGGCGAGCGCCGTGCCGTTCCCGGCGGGCAGCGTCACGTAGCGGACGTTCCCGTCGGGCGCCGCGACGCCGTCCCATCCTTGACTGACTCCTGCGTTCCCGCCGCTGGCCAGCGCGGCGGGAACGAGGGCGAGCACGGCAATCCCGCACCAGAGCAAACGACGAAGCATGGCGTCCTCCTTCGGTCGACGCCCCTACTACACCGGCCGCCCTGCCGGAGGTCCCTCCTAGACCTCGATCAGGAGCGCGTCCCCCTGGCCGCCGCCCGAGCAGATCGCCGCCAGGCCTAGGCCGCCGCCGTTCCGGCGCAGCTCGTAGATCATCGTCCCGAGAATCCTGGCGCCGGACGCGCCGATCGGATGGCCGAGCGCGATCGCGCCGCCATTGACGTTCACCCGCTCGGGGTCGACGTCGAGCATCTTGGCGCTGTTGAGAACGACGGACGCGAACGCCTCGTTCAGCTCGACGCGCTCGACGTCGCCGATCTTCTTGCCGGCCTTCGCGAGCGCCTGCTTCCCGGCGGCGGCCGGCATTCGTGCGAGATAGGCGAACTCGCCCGCGACGTATGCCTGGCCGACGATCGTCGCGAGCGGCTCGAGCCCTCGCTTGCGCGCGAACTCCTCGCTCGTGACGATGAGTGCCCCGGCGCCGTCATTCACGCTCGGCGCATTTCCGGCGGTGGTCGAGCCTTCGGGATCGAAGGCCGGCTTCAGCTTCGAGAGCCGCTCGTACGAGGTGTCGCGCCGCGGACCTTCGTCGGTCGTCAGCTCACGGACGGGAACGATCTCCTCCCGGAACCTGCCCTCGTCGATCGCCTGAATCGCGCGTTCGTGCGAGCGAAGTGCCCAGCGATCCTGGTCCTCGCGTGCGATGCCGAGTTCCCGGGACACGAACGATGCCTGTTCGACCATGTGCCGCTGGTCGAACGTCGAGACGAGGCCGTCGTGCGTCATCAAGTCGATCAGCGTTCCGTCTCCGAGCCGGTAGCCGAAGCGCGCCTTCTTCAGGGCGTAGGGCGCGTTCGTCATCGACTCCATGCCGCCGGCGACGATCACCTCATGGTCCCCCGCGCGGATCATCTGATCGGCCGTCTCGACCGCGCGAATCGACGACGCGCAGACTTTGTTGACCGTGTCGGAGCCCACCTCGATCGGAAGGCCCGCGCCGATCGACGCCTGCCTCGCGGGCGCCTGGCCCGCGCCGCCTTGCAACACCTGGCCCATGATCACGTACTCCACCTCGTCCGGCTCGAGCCCGATCCGCTCGAGCGCGGCGCGGATCGCGATCGAACCGAGCTCGGTCGCTTCGTGGCGCGCAAGGCCACCGCCGAGCTTCCCGAACGGCGTGCGCACCGCGGACACGATCACTGAGCGAGTCACGATTTCGAGCGTACCAACCGCCTTCGGCCCTCGGCCGCGGCCGTTTGACCTCTACGCGCGCTGCGCCTACCCTGAGACGACCGATGACTCCTGCCACTCGCACCTGGTGGTCCTGGCGCTGCGAACGGGGCGGAAGTCTGCGCCGGGACTGACTCTGGCGCACAGCCCGTTCCGCTCGACCTGACCTCCGGCTCGGAGGTCTTTTCGTCTGCATGCACACGACACGCGACATCGCCACCGACCTGATCACACCCCTCGGGGCGTACCTCCGCCTGCGCTCGCAGGCACCCGCGGCCTTCCTGCTGGAGTCGGTCGAGCGCGGACGTCTTGGCCGGCACTCGCTCGTCGGCTGTGGCGCCCGGTTGAGCTCGTTCGAGGACGCGGAGTCGAGCGGCGAGCCGGTCGTCGGGTATCTCGCGTACGACTACGCCGCGGAGCTGGAGCCGACCGTGCCGTTACCGGAGGAGAGCACGGGCCTCCCGCTCAGCCGGTTCGTCGTCGCGGACGTCCTCGTCCGGTTCGACCACGCGCTCGGAATTGCGGAGGTCCTGCGAGGCGACGCCGGCGAGGTGGCGGGACTGCTCGACGTGCCGGAACCGCCGATCCCGCGCGCAGCCGCGCAGCGCGGTGCGACGAGCCGGTTCCCGGATCGCGAGACCTACGAGACGAACGTGCGGCGCGCGAAGGAACACATCCGCGCCGGCGACGCGTTCCAGATCGTCGTGTCGCAACGAGCAGAACGCCCGACTTCCGCATCGGCACTCGAGCTGTATCGTGCGCTGCGGCGGGTGAACCCCTCGCCGTACCTGTTCCTGCTCGAGCTCGACGGCCTCGCGCTGATCGGCTCGTCACCCGAGACGCTCGTCAAGGCCGAAGGCAGGCGCGCGAGCCTGAATCCGATCGCGGGAACAACGGAGCGCGGGCCCGGTGACGCCGAGCGACTGCTCACATCCGAGAAGGATCGCGCCGAGCACGTGATGCTCGTCGACCTCGGGCGGAACGACCTCTCGCGCGTGTGCGTCCCGGGGACCGTGCGCGTCCAGCGCTTCCTCGAGCCGGAGCGGTACTCACACGTCACCCACCTCGTTTCCCAGGTCGAGGGCGACCTGCAGGACGGCGTGTCGCACTTCGACCTCCTGCGCGCGTGCTTCCCGGCGGGCACGGTCTCCGGCGCGCCGAAAGTGCGGGCGATGCAGATCATCTCGGAGCTGGAAGGCCGGCGCCGCGGCGCGTACGCGGGCGCCGTCGGTTACGCGCTGCCGGACGACACGCTCGACACGTGCATCGCGATCAGGACGATCGTGCTCCGTGACGGCGTCGCACACCTGCAGGCGGGCGCGGGCATCGTCGCCGACTCCGACCCCGCCGCCGAGCACGAGGAATGCCTTCGCAAGCTGGCGGCCGTGGAAACCGCGATCGAGCTGGCGGAGAACGAGCAACCGTGATCCTGTTGATCGACAACTACGACTCGTTCACGTACAACCTCGCGCACCTGTTCGGCGAGCTCGGCGCAGAGGTGATCGTGCGCCGCAACGACGCGATCGACGTGGACGAGGCGCAGCGGCTCGCGCCGTCGCAGCTCGTCGTCTCACCGGGGCCCGGGCTCCCGGGAGCCGCGGGTAACACTGAGGAGATCGTCCGGCGACTTGCACCGTCGACGCCGACGCTCGGCGTCTGCCTCGGCCACCAGGCGATCGTCGAGGTCTTCGGCGGCGCGGTCGGCCCCGCCCGCGAGCTCGTCCACGGGAAGGCCTGCAGCGTGCGCCACGACGGCCGCGGCCTGTTCACCGGACTGCCCGACGAGCTCGAGGTCGGCCGCTACCACTCGCTGGCGGCGACGCTCGTGCCGGACGAGCTCGAGGTGTCCGCGCGGGCGGAGGACGGCGAAGTGATGGCGGTTCGCCACCGCGAGCTACCGGTCGACGGCGTCCAGTTCCATCCCGAGTCCGTGCTCACGCCCCAGGGCGGGCAGATCGCGCGAAACTTCCTGGAGCGCAGGTGATCCAGAAGGCGTTGCAGCAGCTGCTCGACGGCCGCGACCTCTCGCGTGAGGAGGCGCGGGAGGTGATGGGCGCGATCATGCGCGGTGAGACGACGCCCGCACAGATCGGCGGCTTCCTGATCGCGCTACGCGTGAAAGGCGAGACGCCGGACGAAATCGCCGGCTGCGCGGAGGCGATGCGCGACCACGTGCTGGCGGTGCGGCCCCAGCGCGAAGACCTCGTCGACACCGCCGGAACCGGCGGCGACGGCGCTCGCACGATCAACAT
>JBASRJ010000165.1:0-3314 GCA_049273785.1 Gaiellaceae bacterium
TGGCACGCGCGAGCGGCTTGCCGACGGAACATCTCGCGGAGCGAGGCCGGCACGTTCTCCGCGAGGCGGGGGATCGGGCGAAGTCGCTGAACGCGTTCGACGCGGCGGCGAGCTCCTACGCGGCCGCATTGGAGCTGTGGCCCGAGGACGACTCCGGCCGCCCCCGGTTGCTCTTGGCGTACGGTACGGCGCTCGTCGTCGCACAGGAAGCGGGCGAACCCGAGTTGATGGAGGCGGCCGACGCACTGATCGGCGTCGGCGATCAGGAAGGCGCCGCCGAGGCGCTTGCGCTGCTTGCGGACGGCCGTTGGCGTGCGGGACGCCGTGACGACGCGTACGCGTACATCGACCGCGCGATGGCCCTCTTGCAAGACGCGCCACCGTCGCCGGCAAAGGCGCGGGTCCTCAGCGAGATCTCGCGTTACCACATGCTTGCGGACAGACGTGAGGACTCGGTGCGCGTCGGACGCGAGGCCCTCGACATGGCGACGATGCTCGGGCTCGACGAAATCCGGGCACATGCCCTGAACAACATCGGCACGAGTCGCTCCGCCATGGGCGACCGCGAAGGTCTGCGAGACCTGGAGGAGAGCATCACGATCGCCGAGCGGATCGGCTCCATCGAGAGCCTGCGCTCCTACAACAACCTCTTTGCAGGATTCGCAACGCTCGGAGAGCTCGACCAAGCCGCGTCGGCCGTCGACGCCGGACTCGAGGCCGCCGACCGCTTCGGGGGTCTAGGTGCGAACGCTCGTTGGCTGCGCTTCGAGCGTATTCCGCTCGCGTACTGGGACGGCACCTGGGACGAGGTGCTCGAGGTGGCCGAGACAACGCGTGCCGACGTGGGTGACTCCCACGCGCTCTCGCGTTGGCTATTCGAGTATCGCGGCCGCATTCGACTCGCGCGTGAAGACGTCGCCGGCGCAGTCGACGACGCGGAGAAGAGCCTCGCGCTGGCCCGCGAGGCGAAGGACCCGCAGACGCTGCTTCCGGCCCTCTCGTTCGCAGCGGTTGCACTCCTTGCGACCGGTCGGCACGAGGACGCTACGGCGATCACCAACGAGCTCGTCGATCTGGAGCCACTCGCTCGCCTGACCGGGAACAACTTCTTCGGCGACTTTCCCTGGATTCTCAGAGCACTCGGCAGGACGGAGGAACTCCTCGCCGCGCTCGAGCGGACACGGGCACGGACCCCTTGGATCGACGCCGTCGCTGCGGTTGCCCGCGGCGACTTTGTCGGCGCCGCGGATATCTACGCGAGCATGGGCGGGCGTCCCTACGAAGCGTTTGCGCGCCTGCGTGCGGCGGAGCAACTGGTCGGGGAGGGGCGTCGCGCCGAGGCCGATGAGCAGCTCCATCGTGCGCTCGCGTTCTGGCGCTCGGTCGGCGCGACGCGCTTCATCCGCGAGGGCGAGGCGCTGTTGGCCGCGTCAGCCTGAGCCGCAGCGGCGGAACTCGACCGTATTTCCCTGCCAGTCGTTGATGCCGCCGTGCAGGACGGGTCGCGCGTCGATGCCCGCCGCGACGAGCACGCTCGCGGCGATGCCGGCGCGCGCCCCCGACTCGCAGATCGTCACGATCGGCTTGCCGTTCACCAGAGTGTCGGGCCCGCACGCGCGGAGCAGCCGATACGGCATGTGCACGCTGCCGGGGATGAAGCCCGTGTCGCGCTCGTCCTTCTCGCGCACGTCGAGGACGGTGACCGCGTCGTCGTCGACGAGCCGCGTGAGCTCCTCGATCTCGACAGGCCTGGTGCGCTCGCCCGCCTCGACGTCGACGGCGTAGCCGGCGAGCTCGAGGAAGCCGACGGCGCGCAGGCCCCGGGCCCCGCGCTCGGCTTCGTCACGCGACGACGCGTGCAGCACGATCTGCTCATCCGGGTCGAGGATGAACCCTGCGCGCGTCGCGAACGACGAGCCGTCGACGGGCACGCTGATCGCGCCGTGCACGTGCCCTGCGGCATGCAGATCGGCGGAGCGGACATCGAGCACGGTCATCTCGTTGCTGTGTGTTACTCGCCTTTCGGAGAGTGCAGCGGGAGCGCCGACGAAAGGACCGCGGTTCAGGTCGACGACATGCGCCGTCGTCGGAGGGCGGGGGGTCGACACGGACGCGGACACGCCGATGAACTCGTCGAGATCCGCGTAGGCGAGCGCCGCATTGGTCTTCTTCTGGTCGCCGATCGTCGACGACCGCTCCGGGCTCATGGCCGCGCCACAGAGCGATCCGGCGACGTGCCCGGGATACACCTCGTAGGCATCGGGCAGCTGGGTCAGCCGCTGCAGGGAGTGGAACAGCCCCTCGGCACCCTCGCGCGCGTCGACCGCGAGATCCGGACGCGCCGCGTCGCCGACGAACAGCGAGTCGCCGGTCAGCACGATCCGTTCGCCGACGACGAACGCGCAGTGCTCCGGGCGGTGTCCGGGCGTGTGGATGACGCGGATCGGGACGGCGCCGATCTGGAGCATCTGGCCGTCTTCGAGCGGGTCGAACGGAAACTCGGGCTCCGCCAGCGGGTGGACCGAGACCGGAACATCGTGCTCGAGCGCCAGCCGTCCGTGCCCCGAGACGTGGTCGGCGTGCGTATGGGTCTCGAGCACGCGGACGATCCTGAGGCCCTCACCCTCGGCCGCCTCGAGGTACGGCTCGATCGCGTAGGCGGGGTCGACGACGAGCGCCTCTCCTGCCCGGGAGTCGCCGATCAGATAGGAGGCGCAGCCGAGATCGTCGTCGACGAACTGGCGGAACACCACGGGCGAGAAGCTAGCACCGGCTCCCGCTAGCTTTCTTGAAGCGTGAAGAGGATCATCGCCGCAGCCGGGGCAGGCGCCGGCCTCGCGCTCGCCCTGCCGGCCGCGGCCGCCGCGCACGCCACACTTCTCCACAGCTCGCCCGCCGACCGGGCAGTCGTCCCGACCGCGCCGCGCGAGGTCCGCTTCGTGTTCGACGACACGGTGCGCGTGGCGTCGGGCATCCGGGCGATCCGGAACGACGGCGGCTCCGTGCTCGGCGGCAAGCCGCGCGTGGTGGGAGGGAAGGCGCTTGTCGTGCCGCTGGGGCGGATCGGCGACGGCGACTACACGGTCCTGTGGCGGGTCGTCTCCGACGACGGACACACCGAGGCCGGCGTGATCTCGTTCGCGGTCGGCTCGGGCCGCGCGCCGCCGGCTCCCGTGCTGTCGGCGTCCAACGGCCCGACGACGCGCGACGTCATCTCACGGTGGCTCTTCTTCGCGGGTCTCCTCGTCGCGTCGGGCGGCGCGCTGTTTCGGATCGCGACCGGCGTCGGGCGAACGACCATCCTGGTGCCCGCA
>JBASRJ010000167.1:0-7370 GCA_049273785.1 Gaiellaceae bacterium
GCGGCGAGGCCCTCGCCGCGGCCGGTGAAGCCGAGGTGGTCGGTCGTCGTCGCGCAGACGGAGACCGGCGCGGCGACCACCTCCGACAGCTTCGCCTCGAGCTCGCCGCGGCGGTCCGCGATCCGCGGCTCCTGCCCGATCAGGACGCAGTCTGCGTTGACGAGCTCGTAGCCCGCCTCGCGCACCCGCGCGTACGCATCGCGTAGCAACTCAAGCGAATCGATTCCCTCCGGTGTCGTTCCGTCGGACGGAAACAGTGCGCCGATGTCGCCGAGCCCGGCGGCGCCGAGCAGGGCGTCGATCAGTGCATGCGTGATCACGTCGCCATCGGAGTGCCCGGCGAGCCCGCGCGGGTGGTCGAAGCCAACGCCGCCGAGCACGAGCGGAACGCCGTCCGTGAACGCGTGCGCGTCGACACCGAGGCCGATCCGCAGGTCGCTCATCCCAGCGGTACCTGCCTCGCCTCGCGCGCCTCGAAGACGGTGATCGTGTCGTAGCCCGCGGAACGCAGCAGTTCACGCGCACGATCGAAATCACGGCCGACGACGTCCGGGTAGTGCGCGTCCGAAGCCATCGTCGCCGGGATCCCGTGGGCACGACACGTGGCGAGCAAGTGCGGATCGGGGTACAGCTCGCCGACCTGCTTGTGCAGTCCCGCGGTCGACACCTCGACGGCGACTCCCGTCTCCGCGACCGCGCCCGCGAGTCCCTCGTGCAACTCCTCCACCAGCTCGCGCGTGGGGCGCACGCCGAAGATCTTGACGACGTCGGGATGCGACAAGGAGTCGAACAGGGCGCTCCGCGCGGCGCCCGCAAGCGCCTCGAAATAGCGGCGCCAAGCCCCCTCGACGCCGAGCTCGTCCAGCAGGCGCGGTGCGTCGTCGATCCCGAATCCGTCGAGCCAGTGGATCGACCCGAGGAGATAGTCCCATGGGTACGGCTCGAGGAGGGCGCGCGTCTCGTCCTCGCGTCCGGGAACGTAGTCGACCTCCAGCCCCAGCTTTACGGGCAGCCCGCGTTGCTTGGCCTTGACGACTGCATCGACATACGACTCGATGTCGTACACGCAGCGCTCCACCTGGTTGGGGACCGTCCACAGCGAACGCGTCTGCCGGAAGTAGTAGACGTGCTCGGTGAAGCCGATCTCGTCGACGCCGGCCGCTCGAGCGGCCTCGACGAACGGCTCGACCGCCGCCGGCTCGTGCGCGATCTCACCGCGATCGTTGCGGAGGTGCATGTGGTAGTCGACGATCACAGCAGCGCAGCCGCGCGCTCGAGATCGGACGCATCCGTCACTTTCACGAGCCGCTCGTCGCCGGGAACCGCCTGCACGCGCCCGCCGCGCGCCTCGACGAGCGATGCGCAGTCAGTCGCCGACGAAACGTCGCCGGTGAGTGCGTCGCGCAGAACCGAGGCCACGAACGCCTGGGGCGTCTGGGCGACCCGGAGCTCCGCGCGGTCGAGCGTCTCGACGACCCGGTCGCCGTCGACGCGCTTGACGGTGTCCGTGACGGGCAGCACGGGCACCGCCCCGTGCCAGCCCTCGTTGAGCGCCGCCAGCACCCGCGCGATCACGTCGTCCTCCACGAACGGCCGTGCCGCGTCGTGCACCAGGACAACCGCCGCATCGCCAGGAACCTCGGCCAGGGCGAGCCGCACCGATTCGCCGCGGCTCGGCCCGCCGGCCACGCACGCGCTCACCTTCCCGCAGCCGAGCTCCTCCGCGAGCAGGATCACCGGCTCCTCCCAGCCGGGAGGGGCAGCGACGACGATCGCGTCCACCCAGTCGGACGCGTCCAGCCGTTCGAGGCTCTCCGCGAGCAGGACGCGCCCGCCGAGGCGGACGAACGCCTTCGGCCGATCTGCGCCGAGCCGTTCCCCGCTACCCGCCGCGGCGAGGACGGCCCACACGCTCACCGCGCGCCGGCTGTCGCCTTCTTCTTCGCGGCCGGCTTGCTCGCCGGGGCTTTCTTCGCCGGAGCCTTGGTCGCGGTCTTTGCGACCTCCTTGACGGTGGCCTTCGTCGCAGCGCTCTTCTTCTTGCCGCCGTTCGAGCCGTTCGCGTCGGCCAGGACGCCGTCGAGCCACTCGGCGGTGGCTTCCTCGTCCATGTCCTTCGCGTACATCAGCTCGCTGGCCAGGATCTTCTTGGCCTTGACGAACATCTGCTTCTCGCCCGTCGAGAGCCCTTTCTCGCGGTCGCGCAGGGACAGGTTCCGGACGACCTCGGCCAGCTCGAGGATGTCGCCGGTCTTCATCTTGTCCCGGTTGTGCTTGAAGCGGCGATTCCAGTTCTTGGGCATCTGCGTGCCGCCGCCGGTGAGCGCCTTGATGACGACCTTGACCATGTCCTCGCCGATCACTTTCCGGAGGCCGACCTTCTCGGCGTTCTCGGACGGCACGTTGACGGTCATGTCGTTGTGCAGGATCTTGATCGTCAGGTACTCGCGCTTCTCGCCGAGGACCTCACGCTTTTCCTTCTTTACGACCGTACCTGCCCCGTGGTGCGGATACACCACCTTGTCGCCGACTTTGTACAAGCCCGCCCCTTTCCGTCCTATGTGACCGCGACGCCGGCAGGGGAAGCCCACCGGCGGAGAGACGGAAGTGTAGCAAAAGGCGCTGGAAATGGCCACTTTTTGGGTTATGTAAAGGAAAACCCCTGCTCAAACAAGCTTTCGGGGCGGCAGGTTCTAAAGCTGGAGGTACCGGTCGACCAGGTTGTGCTCCTGGAGGCGGCGGAGGCCCTCCCGGATCTCCCGGGCCCGGACCGCGCCGACCCCGGCAATGGCCTCGAGGTCGCGCTGGGAGGCGCGGACGATCGCCTCCAGGCCTTCCATGTCCGTGACGACCCGCTTCACGATCTGGTCGGGGAGGCGCGGGATGTGAGAGAGCACACGGAAGCCACGTGGCGACACCGAGTAGTCGAGCGGGTTCACATCGTGTGGATGCCCCAGCAGCTCGACGAGGCGCTCGAACTCGAGCAGCTGCCGGTACGGGAGCGCGTGCAGCGCCTCGAGCGCGAGCTGCGCCTTCGGGCCGTCGCCCTCGATGTGGTAGTCGAGCACGACGGCCTGCCGCTCGCCCGGTACGTCTCCGATCAACTCCGCCAGCTGCATGCGGATCAGCCGCCCTTCGGTTCCGAGCTCGATGCAGTCCCGCTGGATCTCCGCCGCCATCCGCGTCGTCATCTCGGCGCGCTGGAGGACGACGAGCACGTCGTCGAGGACGACGGCGTTCTGGAACTCGAGGGCGGTCAAGCGCGTCAGCACCTGCTCGAGCCGCTGCCGGTAGGTCTCGAGCGTCGCGAGCGCCTGGTTCGTCTTCGCGAGCACTTCGGGCACCGGATCGAGCTGGTAGCGGGCGGGGCCCGTATAGACTGAGATCGTCGAGCGCTGCTGCGAGATCGAGATCACGAGCGCCCCGGTCTGCTTGGCGACGCGCTCGGCGGTGCGGTGCCGCGTGCCCGTTTCGTTCGACGGGATCGTCGGATCGGGCATCAGCTGGACGTTCGCGTACGCCAGCTTCGTCAGCTTCGGGTCGACGACGATCGCGCCGTCCATCTTCGAGAGCTCGTACAGCAACTGCGGCGTGAACGGCTGGTCGAGCCTAATACCGCCGGAGTAGAGGAACTTCAGTCCCTCGGGGTCGCCGACCACGATCAGCGCGCCCTCGCGCGAGCGGATCACGTCGTCGATCGCTTGGCGCAGGCCAGTCCCCGGTGCGATTCGCTCGAGGGCGATCAGCAGTTGGGGATCGCGCCGCGGGTCGTCCTCTGACGGCGTTCGTGTGAAGCCGAGTGCGCTCTGCGCTTCCTGCATGCGCCTCAGTCTGCCACGTCACCCAGCGAGCTCAGGCTCGGGTATGGGCGGCGCCCGCTGACCGACCGTCGCCGTGAGGAGGCCGGCGAGGATGCATGCGGCGCCGCCGAGCTGGAGCGCGGACGGTGACTCCCCGAGGATCGCCGCCGCGAGGAGCACGGAGCACACGGGCTGCAGTGTCAGCAGGATCGACGTCATGACGGCGGGCAGGCGCGGCAGCGAACCGGCGATCAGCAGCCATGCAACGACCTGCGACGACTGCGCCAGCAGGACGAGCCAACCGGTCGCCGCCCACGAGGGCGTCAGGTCGAGGTTGCCGACGACGGCGCCGATCGCCGCACACCCAAGTGCCCCGGCGAGCGTCGCGTCATAGAGAGGCCCCGCAGACCGGCGTAGGTCGCGACTTCCCTCGCGGAGCATGAGCAGGAAACCCGAATATGCGATGCCGACCAGGACGCCGTAGAGCGCCCCGCGCGACGGGTTCGAGCCGTACGCCCCGCTCTCGAGCGTCCCGGAGATGAGGACGACGCCGACGCCGATGACGGGAATTGCCGCGAATGCCGCGCGGTGCGGCCGCTCTCCGAGCAGTGCCCACGCCAGCAGTCCGACGAGCACGACCTGCGTGTTGCCGAGAACCGTGGCGAGCCCGGCGCCGACGAGCTCGACGGTCCGGTGCCAGAGCACGAGGTCGACCGCGAGGAACGCGCCGGCGCCCCATGCGACGATGCGCGCCCGACGAGGCGCAGGACCGAAGCGCTCGTTCTCCCGGTGCGTGAGAAACCAGAGCGCCGGCAACGCCCAGACGCACCGGTAGAAACCGCCCGTGGAGGGCGAGACGTGCGAGACGCGGAAGAGGATCCCGGAGAAGGCGATCGCAACCGCGCCGACGAGGACGGCCGGCACCGGCCGTTCGTCGAGGCGGCGCACCACGCCCGCAGGCTATCCGCCGTCGGGTGCGCCCAATCCCGCGGAGACGGCCTTTCCCAGCGTGTCGACGGCCACGACTCGGATGCGCTTCGCATTCTCGGGCGTCCCCGTCGGCGCGATCGCAGCGATGAGGCCGAGCTTCGCGCATTCCTCGAGCCGGCGCTCCGCCTGCGCGGCCGGACGCAGCCGGCCCGTCAGTCCGATCTCGCCGAACGCGGCATGACCCTCCTGCACCGGCACGCCCCGCGCTGCCGAGGCGATCGCGAGTGCGACGGCCAGGTCGGCGCCCGGCTCGTCGATGCGCACGCCGCCGGCGACGTTGACGAAGACGTCTGCCGAGCCCAGCGCGACCCGCGCGTGGCGCCCGAGCACCGCCACGATCATCGCGAGCCGCTTGGGATCGACTCCCGTCGCGACGCGGCGTGGCATCGCCAGATCCGTGGGCGCCACGAGCGCCTGGATCTCGAGCAGAATCGGCCGCGTCCCTTCCAGCGCGCACGCGACCGCAGAGCCGGCCTCGCTGCCGACGGTGCGACCGAAGACCTCGGATGGATCGGGGACGCCCTTCAACCCCGCGCCCGTCATCTCGAACACGCCGAGCTCGTTCGTCGAGCCGAACCGGTTCTTGACGGCGCGCAGGACGCGGTGCGCGTGGTACCGGTCGCCCTCGAACTGGAGGACGCAGTCGACGAGATGCTCGAGCACGCGAGGTCCTGCCACGGTTCCATCTTTGGTCACGTGTCCGACGAGGATCGTCGCGACGCCGGCCTCCTTCGCGGTGCGCAGCAGGCGTGCGGCGGCTTCGCGCACCTGCCCGACGGACCCCGGCGCGGAGCCGACGTCCTGCGAATAGAGCGTCTGCACCGAGTCGATCACGCAGACGTCCGGCCGCTCGGTCTCGAGCGTCGCGAGCACGTTGTCGAGCTCGGTCTCGGCGAGGATCTCGACGCGTTCCGCGCCGCCGAGGCGCTGCGCCCGCAGCTTCACCTGCGCGCTCGACTCCTCGCCGGTCACGAGCAGGGCGCGCCGATCCTTCGAGATCGCGGCGAGGGCTGTCAGCAGCAGCGTCGACTTCCCGACGCCCGGCTCGCCGCCGACCAGGACGAGCGAGGCCGGCACGAGCCCGCCGCCGAGGACGCGGTCGAGCTCCGGCACGCCCGTCGGGATCCGCTGGGCCTCTTCCACCTGGACGTCCGCGAGCCGGAGCAGCGGCTTGGGCGGCGCCTTCCCCCCGGAGGAGGCGGAGAGGACGTCCTCGACGAGCGTCCCGAACTCGCCGCAGCCGGGACACTTCCCGAACCAGCGGCCCGAGGAGTACCCGCAATCGGTGCACGCGAACTGGACAGCGGCCTTCGCCATGCCGCGATTCTCGCAGCAGGTCCCGACGCCAACCGTGCCGGTTGTGTGCCTAGAACCAGTCGTCGACGTGCCGGTGTGCGAATCGCTTGCGGGCGAGCAAGCCGACCGCGAACAGCAACGCGACCGCCAGTGCGACGAGCTGTGCAACGTGGGCGGCGAACAAGACGAGCACGACCAAGCCACCGACAAGCTGCCACCCTTCCCAGCGCAGCGCCGCAAGACCCTCCCGATCCTCACGGCCCTGCACGACTCCGAGGAGAATCAGGGACAACAGGACTATCAGTGGCAACAAGGCGGCGGCCACGTCTGTTCTATCGGCCTGCCGCCTCGCGGTGGCAATCCCTTGAGCGCGGGATCCGATCTAGTCGGTGCTGGGCTCGTCGGCCGAGTCGGCCGGCGTTTCGCCGTCGCCGCCGGCCGGAACCGTGATCTTCTCCGGCGTCACTTCACCGGGGATGACCGTGATGTCGACCTCGGGTGTCGGCTCGCCGTCGTCGTCGACCTTGCGGCCGACCAGGATCGTCGAGCCGGGCTCGAGCGAACGGCCGAGGACGAAATCGGCGAGCGGATCCTCGATCACGCGCTGGATCGCGCGGCGCAGCGGCCTCGCGCCCATCGCCGGGTCGTAACCCTGCTCGACCAGGAGCTCCTTCGCCTCGTCCGTCAGCTCAATCGTGACCTCGTGCTGCACCATCTGCTCGCGCACGCGCTTCATCTGCAGGTCGACGATCGTCGTGATCTCTTCCTTCGTCAGCTTGTGGAAGACGATGATCTCGTCGATGCGATTTAGAAGCTCGGGCCGGAAGACCTTCTTCAGCTCCGACATGACGCGGTTCTTCATGTCCTCGTAAGACAGCCCGCTCTCGTCGCCGACGGCGAACCCGAGGCCGACGTTCTTCGAGATCTGAGCGGCGCCGAGGTTCGACGTCATGATCACGATCGTGTTCCGGAAGTCGACGCGGCGACCCTGCGCGTCCGTCAGCTTTCCCTCTTCCAGGATCTGGAGCAGGATGTTGAAGACGTCGGGGTGCGCCTTCTCGATCTCGTCGAGCAGTAGCACCGAGTACGGCTTGCGGCGCACGGCCTCCGTGAGCTGGCCACCTTCGTCGTAGCCGATGTAGCCCGGAGGCGAGCCGACGAGCCGGGACACGGAGTGCTTCTCCATGTACTCCGACATGTCGACCTGGATCATCGCGTCCTCGTCGCCGAACAGGAACTCGGCGAGTGTGCGCGCCAGCTCGGTCTTACCGACGCCTGACGGGC
>JBASRJ010000172.1:0-4358 GCA_049273785.1 Gaiellaceae bacterium
GGCGCGACGAGTACTTGCCTCGCCGCGGGATCGTCGCCGATCACGAAGAAGGGAAAGTTCGGTCGATACCAGCCGGGTCGAGTGCCGACGAAATAGACGAGCGGGACAGCGAGCTCGTGAGCGGCGCGAAGCGCGCGGTTGTCGGGCTGATCGATCGAGCCGGCGCGATAGTCGTAGAGGAAACCGTCAGGCGTTTCGACATCGCGGTAGGGCGACTTCGCCGACGTTTGAATGGATAGGGCCGCAGGTCCGCTCTGCACGGCGGCGCGGAAGATCCCCTTCTGGGGGCTGAGGTACGGGATGCGACGTCCGCGGAAAGCGAAGCCCCGGTCGAGCCCGCCTCGGTACGGCACGTCGTCCCCGAACTGCGCGCACAGGATCGCGAGTTGTCCGAAACACGATGTCCGGACATCGTCGTCCCGCATTTGCCGATCGTCTCACGGCTGCGGAGGAGTAACCAAACCGTTGTGTCCGGGTCGTTCGCGATCGCGCTCGGGTGCGCTTACCGAGGCGTCATCCGTTCGGGGCGATCAGCACTTTCATCGCCTTGTCCGACTGTGAGAGCTCGATTGCTTCCCGCGCGCGCTCGAGGGGGAATCGATGCGTGACAACGCGCTCGAGTGGCATGTCGTCGAGGTGGGCGGCCATTGCCTCCATCGCGGGGACATAACCCTCCGCCGTCTCGCCGCCGATGCCGAGCACGCACACGTTGCGTGTGCAGATGTCGCGGTTGGGATTGACCGGAACGGGGCCGAGGTCGACGAATGCGCCCGCCTCGATCACCGTCCCGCCCCAGCGCACCATCGCGAGCGCGTCGACGAACGTGTCCGCGATGCCGGAGCAGTCGACGACGAGATCGGCGCCGCGGCCGCCGGTCGCCCCGCGCACCGCCTCGACACGCTCGTCTCGGTCGACCCGGGACGCGTCGATCGTCACCGTCGCGCCGAACTCCTCCGCCAGCCGGAGCCGCGACGGGAGCACGTCCACGGCGATCAGATCGGCGCAGCCGGCGAACCGTGCCTTGATCAGGTGGCAGAACCCGAGCGGTCCGACACCGATCACCGCGACGGATGAGCCGGCGGCGAAGCGGTGCGGCATCGGAAGCTGCGCCGCAGTGTCGATGCCGTGCGTGACGGCCATCACTTCGGTCAGCGCCGCGAGCTCAGACGGAAGCTTCTCCGGGACGCTGAAGAGCGGCGTTCCCGGCAGCAGGTACATCAGCTCCGCCCAGCCGCCGAACAGATGTGGCGGACGTTTGGCGTTGAGGCTGTTCCCGTAGTCCTCGAGCCGCTCGCAGGCGTAGTACGGGAAGGCTTCCCGGCAGAACCAGCACTCCCCGCAGGCGACGTTGGCACCGGGAACGATGCGGTCGCCCGGCCGCAGCGGGCGACCGGCGCTGTTGAGCACGTCGCCGCCCGTCTCGACGACGACGCCGACATTCTCGTGCCCGCACACGATCGGGTACTCGAGCCGCCGCTCGTGCGGCGTTCCCGCGTACTGCACGGTCTCGCCGCGGAACGTGTGCTTGTCGGTGCCGCAGATCCCGGAGTACAGGACCTGCATCAGGACGGCGCCGGGCTCGACCTCGGGCCGCGGGAACTCCTCGACCTCGATCACTCCCGGTCCCTTCATGACGGCGGCGCGTACGCCCGTCACAGAGCGCGGCACCGGAGGTCGGATTCGCAGCGCGGATGGGGCCCGGCGCCCGGGCCCCATCCGATCGTCTTCCCCACGGTCACGCGAGCTACGAGCCGAACACCTCGTTGAACGCGTCGATGTAAGCCTGGGCATTCCCGGACGGCCCCTTGAGTGTCATCGACAGTGGCCGCTCGGGATGGTTGTAGAAGAAGCGGTCCGCCCGCTCCTTGTGCCCGGTGTTCACGAGGATCTTGTACGCCTTCTCGTTGAAGAGCGGGCGACCGTTCGCGAGGAAGTTCTTCGCGACCCACGGCGCCTGCTCCATCGCGTTCACGAACGTCGCGAACTTGTCCTTGTGGTGTGAGCCTTTCAGCATCATCTCGGCGTCCATCCAGCCGTAGATGCCCTCCTTCGCCGTGGCGACCTTGATCAGCGGCCCGCCGGCGTCCTTCACCCGGACGTCCGTGCCGAGATTCTCGATCGAGAGCCACGCCGAGCCATCGGATAGCGCGCGCACGACCTCCGTGTTCTGCGAGACGAGCTTCAGCACGTTCGGCTTGAACGACTTGAGGAACTGCTTCGCACGCGAGATCTCGGCCTTCGTCATGTTGTACGGCTTCTTCGCGCCTGTCGCGATGCCGGACATCGCCATCAGGTCGGTCGGCTGGTTCTCGACGACGATCTTCTTCTTGTACTTCTTGTCGATCAACGCGTGGTACGAGTCGGGCTTCGTCTTGACGTACTTCGGGTTGTAGTAGATCTGCAGGCTCGACCAGCCGAACGGATAGCCCATCACGTTCGACCCGGCCTTCCAAAACGGGACGTTCAGGGCGATCGGATAGAGCTGCTTCGACACAGGGATCGACTTGATGTCGAACGCCTCGATCAGACCTTCCTTGTAGAACTTGGGCACCCAGAGGGCGTCCTCCGACGAGATGTCCCACTGGCCGCCGCCGCGCTTGACCCTGATGTATGCATCGGAGTCGTCGCTGATCAGCTGAACTCGTCCGCCGATCTTGGTCGTTCCCTTGACCTTCTGCAGCTGGTTCGGGAAGTAGTGGTCCGACCAGGTCAGCCAATTGAGCGTGGTTCCCGCGGCCTCGGCCGCAACAGCCCCGGCCGCGCGTGACGCGAGACCGCCTCCCGCGTAGAGCCCGAGCGCGCCCGCCGCACCAACACGGATGAGCCCCCTCCGCGTCATCCGCCCTTCGACCTGCTCCATGCTGCCTCCTCTCTCGACCCGGTCGCCTGCGCGCCGCTGCCCCTCAGCGGCTCCGAGCATCTACGTCAGAGCTTCCGCCTCTCCGTGAGCGCTTGCAACCAGCAACGCGCTCGTGCACTCCTTGCAGGACGCACGCGGGCGACAGTACCATCATGCGGACTAGGTGTCTAGAATGCGGAACACGCGGGGGCAGCGACACCGGGTATGAGCGCTTCTGCGCGTGTTCGCATCGGAGTCGTGGGCTGCGGGATGGTCGCGCAGGCGATGCATCTGCAGCACCTCGGGCATCTGCGCGACCGCTTCGAACTCTTGGCGATCGCCGAGCCCAGCCAGACTGTGCGCGACGCGATCGCGGTGCGTTACGCCGTGCCGCGAGCGTACGACGACGCGCGTGCCCTCCTTGACGACGGCGGGCTCGACGCAATCCTCGTTGCCGCGCCGGCTGCGACGCACGCGGACGTCGTGCTCGCCGCGCTGGACACGGGACTGCACGTGTTCGTCGAGAAGCCGCTCTGCATCACCCTCGCGGACGCCGACCGGATCATCGACGCGCGCGACCGCGCCGGGAAGATCGTGCAGGTCGGCTATATGAAGCGCTTCGATCCCGCGTTCGAGCGACTGCTCGCCGAGCTGCCGGATTCCGCCGACGCGTTGCGGTACGTGCGCGTGATGTGCCACGACCCGGAGTGGGTGCCGTTCTTCGCGGCCGACGACATCGTCCGCGGCGCGGACGTACCAGCCGCGGTGATCGACGCGACGCGGAAGGCCGAGTCCGAGCAGGTCGAGGAGGCGGTGGGCGATGGGTCGCCCGATGCCGTGTTCGCCTTCTCGGATGCGTACCTCGGCAGCATGGTGCACGACGTCAACGTCGTGCACGGACTCCTCGACAGTCTCGGCGAGCCGTTGCCCGTCCAGGTCGCCGACGCCGCGTGGTGGGCGGGCGGCCGGTCGATCACGGGTTCCGCGCGGCTCGCCAACGGCGCGCGCTGGGACAGCGCGTGGATCCAGCTGCTCGACGTCCGCGAGTACCGCGAATCCGTCACGTTCTACTTCGCGGACTCGATCCGCAGCCTGGCGTTCCCGTCACCGTGGCTGAAGCAGTCGCCGACCCGCTATGAGCGGAGCGACGCCGATGGAGCGGCACGTGACGTGCGGGTCGTCGAATCGCACGAGGAGAGCTTCCTGCGCGAGCTCGTGCACTTCCACGACTGCATCACGACGGGAGCCGCGTGTCGAACCCCGCCGGAGCAGGCGCGCTTCGACATCGAGCTGCTGACGAACATGTTCCTCGCCGTGCGCTAAGCGGCGAGCCATCCGCGAATGCGCCGGAGGTTCTCCTCCTCGACCTTGCGCACGGCGGGCAGGTCGTCGACTCGGACCGCCATCCGGTCCTGCTCAAGCACCGCGTACCCGTCGAGGTTGCGCACCTCCGGCAGCGCCAGGAACTCCGGCAGTGGCACGACTCCTTCGCCGAACGGGCAGAAGATTCCCTCCCGCC
>JBASRJ010000178.1:0-6321 GCA_049273785.1 Gaiellaceae bacterium
CTCCGCGGCCGGCTCCACCTCGGCGGCAGTCGCTTCTTCCGACTCAGCCGCCGGCGCCTTCGGCTTGTGCGCCTTCCGCTTCTTCGGCTTGGGCGGGCGCAGCAGCTCGACCGTGCCGCCGGCCTTCTCGATCTTCTTGCGCGCCGACGCGGAGACGGCGTGCACGCGGACCGTCAGCTTCTTCGTGATCTCGCCGTTGCCGAGGATCTTCACGTCGATCTTCGTGTTCTTGATCACGCCCGCCTCGACGAGGGACTCCGGCGTCACCTCGGCCCCTGCAACGAAGCGGCCGAGCTTCGAGACGTTGACCGGAACCGTCGCCGTGCGGAAGGGCCCGATCGGCATCGCGTCCTTCGACGTCGAGCCGCGCTGCTTGCCCATGCGCATGTAGATCGGCATCTGCCCCCCCTCGAAGCCCGCACGCATCTTGTGCGAGCCCGCGCGCGACTTCTGGCCCTTGATGCCGCGCCCCGCGTAGCGGCCTTTGCCAGAGCCCAGGCCACGGCCGACGCGCTTGCGGTCCTTGCGCGCCTGCACCGGCTTCAGGTTGGAGAGGTTCAGCTGCTCGGCCATTACTGCTCGATCTTCACCAGGTGGCGGACCTTCCGAAGCATGCCTGCGAGCACGGGGCTCTCGTCGTGCTCGACGGTGCGGCCGATCTTGCCGAGGCCGAGCGCCCGCAGCGTGCCGCGGTGCGGCTGGCTCTGGCCGATCTGGCTACGAACCTGCGTTATCCGGACCTTGGCCACTGTCTGTCTCCTGCACCTCAGTCGTAGCGGGCGCGGGCGCCTGCGGCGCCTCCTCCGCCGCCACCTCACGCTTGTAAGGGAGGACTTCCGAGATCGTCTTCCCGCGGATCCTGGCGACGTCCTCGGGACGGCGCAGGTTGCGCAGCCCGTTCACGGTCGCCTTCGCCATGTTGATCGGGTTCGTCGTGCCGAGGCTCTTCGCGAGGATGTCGCGGATCCCGGCGAGCTCCAGCACCGCCCGCACGCCTCCGCCCGCGATGACGCCGGTTCCCTCGCTCGCCGGCCGGAGCAACACGCGTGCTGCGTCTGCGCGGCCGAGGATCTCGTGCGTGATCGTCGTCCCGTGCTTCGGGACGGTGAAGAGGTTCTTCTTCGCGTCCTCAACGGCCTTCGTGATCGCCAGCGGCACCTCGCGCGCCTTCCCGTAGCCGACGCCGACGCGGTCGACCTCGTCTCCGATCACGACGAGCGCGGTGAACGAGAACCGCCGGCCGCCCTTCACGACCTTGGCGACACGGTTGATCTCGACCACGCGCTCCTTCAGCTCGCGTGACTCCTCGCGCGCAATTACCTGACGTTCGACCGATGTGAAACTGCTGCTCAAAACTTCAGTCCCCCCCTTCGCGCGGCGGCCGCCAGCGCCTTGACGCGCCCGTGGTACAGATAGCCCCCGCGGTCGAACACGACCACTTCGATGTTCTTCCTCCTGGCATCCTCCGCGAGCAACTTCCCGACTTCGGAGGCCTGCTCGGTCTTGTTGCCACTGAAGCCCTTCACCTGCAGCCAGGACGCGCTTGCGAGCGTCTTCGACTCCAGGTCGTCGACGAGCTGGGCGGAGATTCCCTTGTTCGAGCGCGAGACGACCAGGCGAGGGCGCTCGGACGTCCCCCGAATCTTGCCGCGCACGCGGCGGTGACGGCGCTCGCGCGCCTGAGGCTTGGTGAGCACGCTCATGCGCGCTTACCGGCGGCGCAGCCGCCCGTCCGCGATAGCGGACCGGTGGAGGGGGTTTGGGGGAACCGGGAGGTTCCCCCAATTACAACGTGCTGCGGATGGAACTGGATCATGCTCGTTTACCTACTTTGCGACGGACGTATTCGCCCGTGTAGCGGATGCCCTTGCCCTTGTACGGCTCGGGGGGGCGCACCTTGCGCACCTCGGCGGCGACCTGGCCGACCTGCTGCTTGTCGACGCCCTTGACGACGATCTCCGTCGGCACCGGCACCTCGAAGGTGATCCCCTGCGGCGCCTTCATCACGACGGGGTGGGAGAAGCCGACGTCCAGCCGGAGATCGGCGCCCTGCAGCGCCGCGCGATAGCCGACGCCCTGCAGCTCGAGGCGCTTCTCGAATCCCTTGGTGACCCCCTCGACCATGTTTGCGATCAGCGTGCGCGTCAGGCCATGCAGCGCTCGGTCGTCGCCGCGCTCGGTGGGCCGGGTGACGGTGATCGACGCGTCGCCCTGCTCGATCTTCATCCGGACCGGCACCTGCTGCGTGAGCTCGCCCAGGGGCCCGTTGACCATCACGCGGCCGGGCAGGAGCGAGACGTTCACGCCGCTCGGGATCTCGATTGGTTGTCTACCGATCCGGCTCATTTCCTCACCAGACGAAGCACACGACTTCGCCGCCGATTCCTTTCTCTTCCGCGGTGCGCGAGGTGACCAGCCCGTTCGACGTCGACAGGATCGCCACGCCCATCCCGCCGAGCACGCGCGGCAGCCGATCCTTGCGCGCGTAGACACGGCGGCCGGGCTTGGACACCCGCTTCAGGTCGGTGATGACCCGCTCGCGGCTCCGGCCGTACTTCAGCTGGATCACGAGGGTATCGAAGCTCTCGCCCTTCTGGACGTGGTAGTTCGAGATGTAGCCCTCCTCCTTGAGGATGCGGGCGATCTGCTCCTTCAAGCGGGAGGTCGGCATCTCGGTGCGTTCGTGCAGCGCCTTGTTGGCGTTGCGGATACGGGCGAGCATGTCTGCAACTGGATCGGTCAGCATCAGATCACCAACTCGATTTGGTCATGCCGGGGATCACGCCCTGGTGCGCGAGATCGCGCAGGCAGATCCGGCAGAGGCCGAACTTCTTGAACACGGACCGCGGCCGTCCGCAGCGGTTGCAGCGCGAGTACGCGCGAACCGGGTACTTCTGCGGGCGCGACTGCTTGATCCGAAGTGATTTCTTCGCCACGCTACTGTTGCTCCCTCTCCGCGAACGGGAGCCCGAGGCCACGCAGGAGTGCGAGCGCCTGTTCGTCCGTCTTCGCGGTGGTCGTGATCGCGACGTCGAGGCCGCGAACCTGCTGGATGTCGTCGTAGTTGATCTCCGGGAAGATGATCTGCTCGGCGATCCCGAGCGAAAAATTGCCGCGGCCGTCGAGCGAGCGCGTGTTGAGGCCGCGGAAGTCGCGGATCCTTGGGAGGGCGATCGAGACGAGCCTGTCGAGGAACTCGTACATGCGCGCACCACGCAAAGTCACGCGCGCGCCGATGGGCATGCCCTCACGGATCTTGAACTGCGCCACCGACTTGCGCGCGCGGCGGACCTGGGCGCGCTGGCCCGCGATCGTCGTCAGCTCGCCGATCGCAGCGTCGAGCGCCTTCGCGTCGGTCTTCGCCTCGCCGACGCCCATGTTGAGCGTGATCTTCTGCAGGCGCGGGACGTCCATCACGGTCGACAGGCCGAGCTCCTCCTTCAGGCGTGCGCGGAGCTCCTGCTCGTACATGACCTTCATGCGCGGCTTGTAGTCCGCCGGGGCGCCGTTCTCGCGCTCGCGCGGGCCGGCTTCCTCGCGGATTTCGCGGACCCGTCCCCTGGGCATCAGCGGTCGATCTCCTGTCCGCAGTCCGCGCGCTTGCAGACGCGCACCTTCACGTGCTCGCCGTGCGACTCGCGCTCGCGGATCCCGACTCGGGTCGGCCGCTTGCACACGGGACACACGACCATCACGTTGCCGACCGGCAGCGGCGTCGGCTTGTCGATCACACCGCCGGGCGTCATCGCCGAGCCGCCCATGCGGCTCGTGTTCTGGATCGGCCGGGGCTTCGTGTGCCGCTTGGCGATGTTGATGTTCTCGACGATGACCTTGCCGTCCTTGGGCCGTGCGTCGATCACGCGGCCCTGCTTCCCGCGGTCCTTGCCGCTGAGGACGTGGACGAGGTCGCCCTTCCGGATGCGCATGGTTTGCATGAGTCAGAGCACCTCCGGGGCGAGAGAGACGATTTTCATGAAGTTCTTCTCGCGCAGCTCGCGCGCGACCGGGCCGAAGATGCGCGTGCCGCGCGGGTTGCGCTGGGCGTCGATGATCACGGCCGCGTTCTCGTCGAACGCGATCGTCGTCCCGTCGTTGCGGCCGAACGGCTTCTTCGTCCGCACGACGACGGCCTGGACGACCTCGCCTTTCTTGACGGCTCCTTGCGGCGCGGCCTGCTTGACCGTGCCGACGATGATGTCGCCGACCCGCGCGTAGCGGCGATGCGACCCGCCCTTGACGCGGATGCAGAGCAGCTCGCGCGCGCCGGTGTTGTCCGCGACGCGGAGTCTGGACTCCTGCTGGATCATGAGTGATTCCCCCGGTAACGGTTTCGCGTCTCTGGTGCGGGAGGCGCAAGCAGTGCAAGGACGCAGGCCGCGGGCGGGCTAGCGAGCCCGGACGCGGCCGAGGACGCGGCAATGCGCCGCGCATCGCGCGCCAGAGGCGCACTAACTGTTGCCGGGGGGATCACTTAGCTGCCTCCACGACTTCTGCGAGACGCCAGTTCTTCGTCTTCGAGATCGGGCGGGTCTCGACGATCCGGACGACGTCGCCGACGTTCGCCTGGTTCTCCGGGTCGTGCGCGTGGAACTTGACGCTGCGGCGGACGACCTTCTTGTACTTCGTGTGCGCCTTGATCGTGTCGACCTTGACGACGATCGTCTTGTCCATCGCGCTCGAGACGACGACGCCGCGACGCTCCTGGCGCCGGCCGCGCTCTGACTCCCCCTTGGGAATCCTCGTGATCGGCTTTCGCTCGGCGGGCCGCTCCCGCGCCGGCTTCGTCCGCTGGCGGCGCTGCGCGCGCGGGAGGCGCTTTTTCTTCTTCTTCGGCCCACGCTGAGACGCGGCCTCCGCGGGGGCCTCGGCAGCCACCGGCTCCGCCGCGGGTGCCTCCTCGGCGGTCTCGGCAGGCGTGTCCGCGACCGGCTCCTCGGCCGGCGCTTCATCCGCGACCGCCTCGGTCTCGGCCGGAACCTCCTCCGGCAGCGGCTCGGCGTCGCCCGGCTCGACGGCGGCCTCGACCGCTTCGGCCTCAGCCGGAATCTCGCTCGCCGTCTCTTCGGTGTTCTGGTTCTCGTTCTCCGTCTCGCTCATCGTCTCTCCAATTGCGTCGCTTCGCGCTCGGTCCGCACGGTCAGGATCCGTGCGATCTCACGCTTTGCCAGCCGGAGGCGCGCGCTGTTCTCGAGCGCGCCCGTCACCGACTGGAAACGCAGGTTGAAGAGCTCCTGACGCCGATCGTGCAACGCGTTCTCGAGCTCGTCGTCGGTCATATCCCTGAGATCCCTAGCCTTCAAAGAGGTTCGCCTCCCTGGCGACGACCTTCGTCTTCACGGACAGCTTGGTGCCGGCGAGGCGGAGCGCTTCCTTCGCGAGCGGCTCGGGAACGCCGGCGAGCTCGAACATGACGCGGCCGGGCTTGACCACCGCGACCCAGTGCTCGGGCGAGCCCTTGCCGGAGCCCATGCGCGTCTCGGCCGGCTTCTGCGTCACCGGCTTGTCGGGGAAGACGTTGATCCAGACCTTCCCGCCGCGCTTGATCTTGCGCGTCATCGCGATTCGCGCCGCCTCGATCTGCCGGTTGGTGACCCACGCAGCCTCGAGTGCCTTCAGGCCGTAGTCGCCGAACTGCACGGTCGTCTGGCCCTTCGCATAGCCACGGCGGCGGCCGCGCTGGTACTTGCGGAACTTCGTCTTCTTCGGAAGCAGCACTAGCAGTCACCATCCGTGGAGATCGTGCTTTCTCGCCGCGAAAAGCAAGCGATGCAAGGACGCAGGGAGCGCGCGTAGCCGCAGGCTACGGGCGTGACTGAGGACGCGGCAGCGCGCCGCTTTGCAGCGCCCGAGAAAGTGCGAGATTCGCGGATGGGGGCTGCCATAACTAGCTATCTGCCTTCTTCTTTGGCGCGCGCGCGGGCTTCGGCTTCTCGGCCTTCGGTTTCTCCGCCTTCGGCTTTTCGGCCCTGGGCTTTGCCTCCGCCTTCGGCTTCTCGGCCTTGGGCTTCGCTTCGGCTTTCGGCTTTGGCGCAGCCTTTGGCCTCGAGGCCTTCGGCTTCTCTGCCTTAGCCGCGTCTGCGGACTCCTCGCGCGTCGTCACGTCCTCGCTCTGCTGGTTCGGCGTCGCCGTGTCCGGCGCGTCGGCCACTGCGGCGGGCGTCGTCTCGACCTGCGGCTCCACCGGTGGCTGCTCGCGGCCCTCGGCGGAGGTCGCCTGCTCGTCGGTGCGTGGACGCTCGACGCTGTCCTGGCCGCGAGTCCGGTCGCGCGCAGCCGGACGGCCGCCGCGCCCACCGGGGCCGCCACCGCGGCCTCCCGGAC
>JBASRJ010000183.1:0-9404 GCA_049273785.1 Gaiellaceae bacterium
GTAGAGAACGAGTGCCCACGCCCGCTCCGGGTACGTCGCGGCAAAGAGGATGCTCATCGGCACGCCCTCGGATGCACCGACGATGGCGGCGCGCTCCGAGCCGACCGCGTCCATCACCGCGCGCACATCGTCCATCCTCACTTCCAGCGTAGAGAGGTCGGTTACTCGGTCGGACATCCCTGTCCCGCGTTTGTCGAAGACCATCAGCCGCGAGTAGGAGGCGAGCCGCTCGTAGTACGCCCGGAACAGCGGGATCTCCCAGGCGTATTCGACGTGTGACGTCGAGCCCGGAATGCAGACCACGTCGAACGGGCCGTCGCCCACGACCTGGTAGGCGATGTGGACGTCGCCGCTCTGCGCGTAGCGGGTTTCCGGCATGTCCACGAAGCGAAGTGTCTCGCGGTCAGGGCGAGACGGCAAACAGCCGCCACTCGCCCGGGATGCCTTTGAGCTCGGCGATGCCGCGGTCTTCGAACTGGATCCCGGACCCTGCAACGAGATCCTTGACGGTGCTCGACACGAGCACTTCGCCTGGATGGGCCTGGGATGCAACGCGCGCACCGGTGTGCACCGCGATTCCCGCAACCTTGCCGTCGACGAGCTCGCACTCGCCGGTGTGCAGGCCGGCGCGCACGTCGAGGCCGAGGTCGCCGACCGACTCCGAGATCGCACACGCGCAGCGGATTGCGCGCGCGGGGCCGTCGAACGACGCGAAGAAGCCGTCGCCGGCAGTGTCGACCTCGACACCGCGATAGCGCACGAGCTCCCTCCGCACGAGCTCATGGTGGTGCTCGAGGACCTCCCGCCAGCCGCGGTCGCCGAGCGAGGCCGCGCGTTCGCTGGACCCGACAATGTCAGTGAACATGACGGTCGCGAGCACTCGGTCCGGCTCCCTCTCCTCGTCGCCGGCGGCGCTCCACGCGCTCTCGAGAAATCGCTGAAGCTCGTCCAGGTAACGGCCGGCGTCCGCCATGGCCGGGATGTGCATCCTCCCGGGTAGCTCGACGTATGTGGCGCCGGGGATCTGTCGCGCGAGAAAACGACCGGCTTCAACCGGAACCCAAGGGTCCTCGGCGTGGTGGAGAACGAGCGTCGGTATCTGAATCGCAGGCAGGACGTGACGGACGTCGATCGACATGTTCATGCGCATGAGCGCGAGGCGGGCACCGGGGCTGGCGCCGTGACGGAAGTAGTTCACGATCGCCGTGACCTCTTCCTCGGTTGCATTCGGCGAAGCCTCCCGAGCGCGTCCGGCGAGTCGCTCGGGATCGTTGAGGTTGGGCGCCGCCGCGTCGAGCGCTGCGCGGATCTCGGCTTCATGCTCTCCCCATGGGTAGTCGTGCGCCCAGAGTGCGCGCGCCTCCCCGCCCTGGAGAACGAGCGCCCAGGCCCGCTCCGGGTACGTCGCGGCGAAGAGGATGCTCATCGCCGCTCCCTCCGACACGCCAAAGACAGCGGCGCGCTGCGAGCCGGCGGCGTCCATGACCGCGCGTACGTCGTCCATCCGAACCTCGAGCGGCGAGTCGGCCGGAGCCGCGTCGGACATCCCGGTGCCGCGCTTGTCGAAGACGATCAGCCGCGCGAACGAGGCGATGCTGTCGAACATCGTGCGCAGGAACGGCACGTCCCAGGCGAGCTCGACGTGCGAGGTGGTGCCGGGAATGAACACGACGTCGAAGGGCCCGTCGCCGGCGACGCGGTAGGCGATGTTGACGTCCCCGCTGCGCGCGTAGCGGACTTCAGAGACCACGCGTTCAGCCTACGGTCGACTGGATCGACGCGAGCTGTGCCTCGGTCTCCCGGATGAGACGCGTGCCGCCGACAGATCGATAGAACGCGAGCGCCTGCTCGAGCTGCGCGCCGGCCTCCGCGGTGCGACCCTCCTCGAGGAACGCCTCGGCAGCAGCACCACGCACCTCGGCGGCCATGTCCAAACTGCCCTGGCGGATGGCGATCTCCGCCGCGTCGGCGAAGCGTCTCTCGGCAAGGGCCAACGCGAGCGCCTCGGGCCTGTGCCCCCCGCGATCGCCCGCGAAGGCGACGCGGACCGCGTCGGTCATACCGAGCCGTTCGGCAACAAGAATGAAGGTCGCTGACCGCAATGGAGCCTGCGCATTCTCGGCGACCATTTCGTCTGCGAGCGCTCTCGCCTCCTCGATGCGATCGAGCTTCGCGTACATGAAGGCCGCATCGCCGAGAGTTTCGCAGACCACCTGCGGATCCTTCGCCGTCCTGGCGACCGCGACCGATCTCTCGATGTCGTCGATCCACCCCTCGCCCTCGTCGCGGACGATACGGGCCCAGGCGCGACAGCGGCGGAGACTCGCCTCCTGGTAGTGCGGGCGTCCCCCTTCGCACTCTTCGATGAAAGCATCGATCAGCGGCAGTGCCTCGTCCCAGTTGCCCATGCCGAACATGAAAGCCACACGGTTGGCGTGCGTGTACCGAGCACCTTCCCCATCTCCGACCCGCAGCCAGAGCTCCTCGCTCGTCCTCAGAAGCTCGAGTTGACGGGCGGCGTCGTCGGCTGCCACCGAGAGGTTTTGATACCCCCGCGCGGCAGCGGCGAGGTGGTTCGATGCAAGCGCGAGCTCGATGCCTCGTTCGATGTCATCGCGGCCTTCGTCCTCATCGGACGAGTAGCGCGCCATCCCGACCGAGATCAACGCCTGGGCCCGCGTTTCGTCGAGCCCGAACCTCTCCGCCATCTCGACTGCTTCGCGGCCGGCGTCGATCGCCCCGCGGAGGTCGTCCGCAAGCATTCGAAACCGAGCGACGCTCGCCAGCACGTCGGCTTTGGACGGCGACGGAGGCTGGTCTCCGATGAGCGTCATCGCCAGCTCGACGTGCTCATCGACGACGCTTCGCCGAGCCTGTAGCCATGCCACGTTCGCGACGAGGGTCGCAATCTCCGCAGCACGACCGATCTCGCCTGCAGCGAGGAGTGCCGTCAGCGCGTGCTCGAGCACGCCGAGACGCTGTTCGTCGCCGCTCGAGAAGAGCACACGAGCATGCGCGAAGAGAATGGTGAGCCGCCGAGCGTCTTCGTCGGATACGAGCCGCAACGCCCGTTCGTAGTACCCGGCCGCCGAGCCGAACGCATTGACTGCGGCTGCCCGCTCACCGGCGCGAACGAGCGAATCGAGCGCCTGGGCGGTGAGCTCGGCTCTGCTTTCACCCGCTCCCGTGAGCTCGAGCGCGCTCACGTGGTGGTGCGCGAGCATCTCCGCGTGGTCGTCGGCCCGGCCGAGCGACTCGATCCACGCCGCCGCACGCTCGTGCTTTTGGGCGCGACGTGCACGCGGGATCTGCGCGTACGCGACGTCGCGCACCAGCACATGGCGGAACGCGTACTCGCTCTCGTCCTCGACTGACGATCGCCGCGCCCGCTGGACGAATTGCTTCCGCTGCAGCGCATGTAAGCAATCGTCCGCCGTCGCCGTGTCGATTCCGTCGACGGCCACGATCGCTCCCTGCCAGAAGACCTTGCCGAAGACAGCCGCGTTCTGGAGCACGCTCTTCTCTGTGGGCGACAAGCCATCGAGTCGCGCGGCGATCAGACCCTGGACGGTCTCGGGCAAGGGAAGCTGTCCCGCATCCTGCCGCTCTTCCCACATCTGCACGTACTGCTCGGCGTAGAGCGCATTCCCGGCTGCGTGCTCGACCAGTGTTCGCTCGGCGTCGTCCGGCAGGAGTTGCTCGTCAGCGAGCGCTCGTACGAGCTGCAAGGTCTCGTTGGCGGAGAGGGGCGCCAGTGACAGCGTCGTCGAGTTCGCCTTGCCGCCGCCCCAGCTCGGCCGCCGGTCGAGCAGCTCCGGCCGCGTCGTGGCGACGATCAGGAGCGGTACGTCGGCAATCCGCCCGATGAGGCTGTCGACGAAATCGAGTAGGGCGTCGTCGGCCCAGTGCAGGTCCTCGAAGACGACGACGGTGGGCCGCCAATCGGCAAGCGCCTCGAAGAAGCGACGCCAGGCGGCGAACGCCTCGCTGTCGCGTGGGTCCGCCGCGGTGTCGCTGTCGGTGGCGACGCCCGCGAGCGGTCGCAGGTGGCGCTCGATCCAGTCCGCCTCCGCGGCGTCGTCGACGAGCACACGCACGGCGCGCGCGAGCTTCGGCTGCACCTGGGTGTCGGAGTCGTTCTCCAGGATCCCGGCCTGCGCCTTGACGATCTCTGCCAGCGCCCAGAAGCTGACGCCGTCGCCGTAGGGGAGAGAGCGTCCTTGTCGCCAGATGACGATCTCGCTGTCAGCCTCGACGAGCTGCATCAACTCGAAGACGAGTCGGCTCTTGCCGATCCCGGGCACGCCGACGAGGGTCACGAGCTGCGGCGAACGCTCCTCGGCCAAGCGCCTGAGCGCACCGTTCAACACGTCGAGCTCGAGCTGCCGACCAACGAGTGGGGTACGTGCGTGCTGGAAGAGATCGACGCCGAAGCGGGAGCGCGCCTCCAGCGCCTCCCACGCCGAGATCGGCTCCGCTTTGCCTTTCGCGACGACGGATTTGCCGTCGGCGAAATCGATCGTCGCTCTCGTCGCGCGACGCGTCGTCTCATCGACGAGGACGACGTTCGCCGGCGCGGCCGCCTGAAGACGGGAGGCCGTGTTGACGACGTCGCCGGAGGCCATGCCTTCGCCGGCCAACGGCTGCGCTCCAAGCCGCACGAGCGCCTCGCCGGTGGTCACGCCGATCCTCACCTGGATCGTCTCTTGCTCCCTGGCCCAGTCGCGAATCGCGAGGCCCGCGCGCACGGCCCGCTCCGGATCGTCCTCGTGCGCGGTCGGCGCACCGAACAGCGCAACGACCGCGTCGCCGATGAACTTCTCGACCGTGCCGCCGTACCGCTCGAGCTCAGACCGGACGTGGTGCCAGTACGGCGCCTGCATCGCACGCACGTCCTCGGGATCCATGCTTTCGGCGTTGCTCGTCGACCCGACGAGGTCGGCGAAGAGCACGCTCACGACCTTCCGTTCCTCGCGTGCCGCCGACGCAGGAGTCAGCGGCGCGCCGCAGGCGTCGCAGAAGCGTGCTTCAGGTCGGTTCTCATGGTGGCAACGAGCACAAACGAGCATGCCGCGAGTTTAGGACGGCTGTCGTCTGTCGCCTAGCGAAGAGTGGGCGGCCGAGCCGCCCGCTCTTCGAGTTCCTCAGTGGCCGCGTCGCCTAGGTGAGTGCAGGAACGAGGACATTGCAGAAGATGGCGAAGCCGCTGTCGAGATCGGGATGCGGTCCCTTCTCGCCCGACAGGGTTTGCGAGATGAAGGCGCCGGTCGTCGCATCGAATGTCTGGTGGAACGTGACGATGCCCGCGTCGCGCGACAGGATCGGGCCGTTCGGAATCTTCAACTTCTCCGGCAGACCTTTGAAGGTGAACGAGAACGTGACAGTTCCATCGCCGTTGTCGACCGGTGTATCGCTTCCAGTCAGCTGCTGCGCAACTTGGAGCTCAATCGACTTCCCGCTCGCAGTTGCCGTGAAGACGGCCTTGAAGCTCGCGATGTCGGTAAAGCTCCCATCCGCAGACTGACGGAAATTCTCCACGCCGTTCATTACGGTCGTGCCGTCGATGCCACAGGTGTTGTCGGCGAACGTGTCGTGGATCGTGAAGTGGGCGTTCGTCACCCATCGCCCGGCACCGCTTGCGGGTAATGCGAGCGCCACGGCGAGCCCTGCGGTAAGCCCCGTTAGGGCGAAGAGCTTGCGCACGATGAACCCTCCCTCTCCCCCCGTATCGTGAACACCGACAATCCCACCGCTCTGTCTGCCGGTCAAGTCGATGGGCGTTGTCGCCGTCAGCCCTAGAGGTCTGTGCTGCTGCGATGAGGCCGGCAGGACCGGCCCCATCGGCGACTCCGCTTTTTCAGGCGCGCGCCGGTCAACGCCTGCGCCGTCGCGACGTCGTAGCGGGCAACGTTCGTAACGCGCTGACCACTCATTTCCGTTCAGCACAGCGAGCCGCTGGGGGGCGAGCACCTCGAAGCGGCGTTGGAAGGTGTAGAACGGCGGTGTGATCGCGGTGATCGGAGCGGGACCGGCCGGCCTTGCCTGCGCGGCGATGCTGCAGCGTTCCGGCGAGCGGGTCGTTGTCCTCGAGCGCGGCGAGATCGGCGCGGCCTGGACGACGCGCTACGACCGATTGCACCTGCACACGGTTCGCTGGCTCTCCTGCCTGCCCGGTTACCGCATCCCTCGTCGCTTCGGCAAGTGGCCATCCCGTGATCGCGTAATCGAGTATCTGCAGCGTTACGCTGAAAGGAATGCGCTCGAGGTGCGGACGGGCCTCGACGTGAAGCGGCTCGATCGCGGCGGCTCGGGCTGGATGATCGAGACTGCGGACGGCGTGGTCGAAGCGGACCGGGTCGTCGTCGCGACCGGGCACAGCAACGTGCCGTTCGTCCCGGACTGGCCCGGGGTGTTCGCAGGCGACATCGTGCATTCCGCGGACTACCGCAACGCGGCACCGTATGTGGGGCGGCGCGTCCTTGTCGTGGGCGCGGGCAACTCGGGTGCGGAGATCGCCGTCGACGTCGCGGACGGCGGCGCAGCTGAGGTCTCGCTCTCCGTCCGCACATCGCCGGGCATCGTCCGTCGAGACACGCTTGGCTTCCCGAGTCAGGTGCTCGGGATTGCGACGGCGCGCCTACCCGTGCGAGCGGTCGATCGCATCGCCGGCACGTTGCGGCGGATCTCGATCCCGGACCTCGAACCGTACGGGCTGCCCGCGCCGGCTCGGCCGTACTCCGATTTTCTGCGGCGGCGCGTGATCCCGATCCTCGATGTCGGGCTCGTCGAGGCCGTGCGAAACGGGCGCGTGCGGGTCGTCGCGGCGGTCGAGCGGTTCCAAGACGGGACCGCTGTATTGGCCGACGGCGCCCAGGTGGAGGTCGACGCCGTGATCGCGGCCACGGGCTTTCGCACCGGGCTGGAGCCACTCGTCGGGCATCTCGGCGTCCTCGACGACCGCGGCGAGCCGCTCGTCCACGCCGCAGACGAGCATCCGCAAACGCCCGGCCTTTACTTCGTCGGCTACCAGGTCACCCTTGGCGGCCAGTTCCGGCGCGTCGGGATCGAAGCGAAGCAGCTTGCGCAAGCCGTCCATCAAAGGGTCTGACCCTCGCGGATCAGACCCTTTGAGATTGCCCTTCGTCAGGCTCGAACCCCGCTCAGCTGCTGTGCCGTCGCGACGTCGTAGCGTGCAACGTTCGTAACGCGCTGACCGCTCATGTCAGCTGTCTGCGCGCGCAGTTGATCGGCCTGCTGCTCGCTCGCGCGAAGCGTGTCAGCACTGTCCCACAGCGTGATCATCGACACCCGGCCGTTTTCGCGGTCGGCGAGGCCGATCGCGCCCACGTTCCCGTTCAGCGCGCGAACCTTCGGCAGCGTCTCGTCGCGCGTCTTGTCGAGGCCTGCGTCGATCGCGTCCGGCGAACCTTCGAGCAAGCTGACGCGCGCGGCCTGTGCGCCCTGGATGTCGCCGTCGAAGACCACGACCTCGTAGTGGTGGACGCTCGTGCGACGCCCGCGGATGTCCTCCGGGATCGTGTCGCCCATCTGCTCGAACCCGGCCTCGGCCGCGTCGATCGCGTCGCGGCTGTCGAAGAACGCCAAGAACTTTCGCCTGTTCGCGTCCTTGTCGGCGAGCACGAGAACGCTGTTCATCCCTTCGGGCGGCGTCATCTCGCCGGATGACATCCGCTCCTCGTTCAGCTTCTTGAGTTTCTCAGTGTTCCCGCCCTCGAACGTTGCGACCCGTACCCACATGGTGTGTCCTCCCTCTCCTGATGAATGGCCGCTGCCAACCTATCGGTTTGCGAGCTGCTCGATCAGATCGGCAGCCTTGACCGTGCCGGGTGAGGCCTGTAGCCGCTCCGCGATCGGCCGCATTCGCTCGCGCACCCCATCGTCTGCGAGCAGCCGCTCGACGGCGCCGTGCAGGTCGTCCGGCTCGTGCCCGTACGCATCGAGCCTCATGCCGAAGCCGAGCTCGTCCACGCGTTGCGCGTTGTCGTACTGGTCCCAAAAGAGCGGCAGGACGATCATCGGCTTCCCGAAGTGGAAGCACTCCGTGACGGTGTTGTTCCCGCCGTGCGTGATCACGAGGTCGGCGTGGGGGAGGATCGTCGTCTGCGGCAGGAACTCCGCGCCGCGCATGTTGTCGGCCAGCTCGTACTGGTCGTGCTGCGGCCCTTTCGAGACGACGAAGCGGTGCGGGCTGTCCGCAAGCGTGGCGACGAGCCGCCGCATCAGCTCGACGTCCGCCGAGCCGAGGCTTCCGAGCGAGAGGTAGACGAGCGCGCCGTCGCCTTCGAACGCGAAGAGCTCGGGCCACTCCTCCTCCGTCGCGCGCACGCACGAGTCGAGGCGGTGCCAGGTCGGCCCGAACGGCCGCGCGCGGGCGTAGTCGGCCTCTTCGGGATAGAGGAAGAGGTTGAGCCACGGCGACTCGTGGATGAACTCCAGGTCGGGGAGCGGCGGCGCGCCGCTTTCGCGCATGAACCCGTCGAAGTCGTCCCAGAGCGCGCGGTGCGTACGTTCGTACTCCGCGCTGAACTCGTCCCACCCGGCGCGGTCGCGCGCGCTGTATCCGGAGAACGTGGGCGGAACGTGCGGATCCTTCAGTTCCGCTGGATTGCACGACACGATGCGCACCCAGGTCCGGCCGGACACGGCCAGCGCTGGAAAGCCGACGACGTTGTCCTCGACGATCACGTGCGGGTCGAGCTCGTCGAGGATCTCGCGGAGGCGCGGCTCGACGTAGCGTGCTCCGTCGCAGAGCGCCTGCCACGTCGGCTGGATGAACCCCTCGAGCTGCTCGATCGTCGGTCGGCGAAAGACGGGCGCGGTGTCGCGGATGAAGTCCTTCCAGAACTGCCCCGGCGCTTCCTCCTGCGCGGGCGCGGGAGCGAGTCGCATCAGCCGCTCCTCGAATCCTTTCGCCTCGAGCGTTCCGGCGAACGACTCCTCGACGATGAAGACGACGCGATGTCCACGCCCGCGCAGCACGTCGCCGATGCCGACGCAGTTGTTGGTCGGCCCGAACGCGCCCTCCGGGAAGAAGACGATGGTCGCCACGGACGAAGCGCAGGCTAAGCCAAGCGGTCCACCGACTGCGCTATAAGACATGTCATCTTGGGACGGCTTGTCGTCGTCGTGGTCGCAGCAGGGATCGCAGGGGCATTCGGAGCCGGCGGCGCGACAGCGCACCGGTCGACACTCGTCCTGCCGAAGGCGTCGACTCCGGGCGCGTTCAATCCGGCTGTGCGCCAGTCGACGATCGACCAGACGATCTGCGTCCACGGCTGGACGAAGACGATCCGGCCGCCGGCGAGCTACACGAGCCGGCTGAAGGTCGAGCAGATGCCCCACTACGGCGAGACGGGCTCACCGTCGGGCTACGAGGAGGATCA
>JBASRJ010000306.1:0-3312 GCA_049273785.1 Gaiellaceae bacterium
GGCCATGCGTCGCGAGACCCTGCGCAGAGCGCGTGACGCCGACAGCCGCGTGCGGCGCCGGCCAGGCCTCCACTTGCCGCAGCGCATCCACGCGCGCGATGCTAGTGGCGTGGAGCGTTACCTCGTCCCCTCCGGGTCCCCGTATGAACAGACAATCGGCTTCTCCCGCGCGGTCCGAGACGGACGCCATGTCTTCGTGGCGGGCACGGCCCCCGTCATGCCCGACGGCGGAGACCCGCCGTCCGACGCCTACGGCCAGGCGCGGCGGTGCCTCGAGATCGTCGCGACGGCGCTCCTCGAGACCGGCGCCGTCCTGCAGGACGTCGTACGCACGCGCACGTTCCTCGTGAGAGCGGGCGACTGGGAGGAAGTCGGACGCGCGCACGGCGAGTTCTTCGGCGACGTGCGTCCCGCGAGCACGATGGTCGTCGTTTCGGCGCTGCTCGACCCGCGCTGGCTGGTGGAAATCGAAGCGGACGCGATCCTCCCGACCTGATGGGGAAGCAGATCTACCCGCCGTCGATCACGGGCAAGGGCTCGGGCTTCGTCACCGGCGGCAGCGTGCTCGACCATGCGTTCGGCACGAGCGACGCGTACACGCTCGGCGTCGAGGAGGAGTACATGCTGCTCGACGGCGAGACCTTCGATCTCGTCCAGCACATCGACACGGTGCTCGCGGCGGTGAGCGGGCACGAGCTCGAAGCGCGCATCAATCCGGAGCTGATGCAGTCCGTCCTCGAGATCGCGACGCCCGTGTGCCACACGCCCGCAGACGTCGAGGAACAGCTCCGCAAGATCCGCGGCTACGTCTGCGAGGTTGCGCGCGCCCAGGGCCTGCGCGTCGGCTCGGCGGGGACCCACCCGTTCTCGCTCTTCGAGCGGCAGCGCATCACGGCGCGTGACCGTTACCGCAATCTCGTCGACCAGCTCCAGTACGTCGCACGACGGGAGCTGATCTTCGGGCTGCACATCCACGTCGCGGTCGACGATCCGGAAAAGGCCGTCCAGGTCGTCAACGGGCTGCTCGTGCATCTGCCGCAGCTGCTTGCGCTCTCCGCGAGCTCGCCCTTCTGGCGGGGCGAGCCGACGGGACTGTCGTCGTCGCGGCAGATGGTCTTTGCCGCGTTCCCGCGCTCCGGCCCGCCGCCGCGGTTCAAGGACTACGCGGACTACGCGGCCGCCGTGGGCCAGCTCGAGAAGACCGGCTGCATCGCGGACTACACGCACATCTGGTGGGACATCCGCCTGCACCCGCGGCTCGGAACGGTCGAGATCCGGATCTGCGACGCGACGACGCGGATGGAGGACGTCGTCGCGCTGACCGCCTACTGCCAGGCGCTGGTCAAGCACTACTGCGAGCAGTTCGAGCGCGGCGAGACGATCGCGTCGTACCACCGGATCCTGACGACCGAGAACAAGTGGCTGGCGGCGCGCTACGGGCTCGAGGCGCCGCTGATGGACCTCGCGACCGGGGCGCGGAACCGAGTGCCGGTCGCGAAGCTGATCCGGCGGGCCCTGAAGGAGATCGGACCGCACGCGCGCGAGCTCGGCTCCGAGCGCGAGCTCGAGGGAGTGGGCGAGATCCTGGCGCGCGGGAACGGCTCCGACCGGCAGCTGCGAGTGTTCAACGCGAACCGCGACATCGTCGAAGTCGTCCGCGAGATCGCGGACGCGACCGAAGTCGCAGCCATCCCCGTCTAGCGCCGCACGCTGCGGCCATGTCCCCAATTACGGCGCGGTGCCAGGCACCGTGCCGAATGTGTGACGGACGTTTTGATGGAGCTGAGTCGAGCAGCCGGGCCGAACGACGTGGTGCACCCGTCCGTTCCGCCACCCTCGGTGCCAGGCACCGCGCCGAAAGTGTGACGCGGCACGCCCGGCTTCGTCGCGTCGTCGCCGGCCGGTTAGGCTCACCACGTGCTAGCAGTGGGGCAGAAGGTTCCGGGCGCGTCGGTGTGGACCACGCCGAGCGAGCGGCGGTCGCTCGCGGAGCTCGTCGAGGAGGGCCGGGCGCTCTTCCTGTTCTACCTCTTCGACTGGTCCTCGACCTGAACGAACGAGATGGAGCTCCTGCGTGACAGGAGCCAAGAGTTCGAAGCGGCGGGCGTGCGAGTGTTCGGGATCTCCCGCGACTCTCCGTGGACGCACATCTCCTGGGCGCAGGCGCTCGACCTGAACTTTCCGCTGCTCTCGGACTGGAATGCCGACGCGGTGCACGCGTTCGACGTCGCGCAGGAGTTCCGCGGTTTTGCCGACGTGGCCGAACGGTGCGCCGTCCTCATCGACGAGGACGGTACGGTGCTCGGCGCATGGCAGTACGACACCTCCGAGGTGCCGGACTTCGACGCGTTGCTGGCAGCCGCTCAGGCTTCGTAGGGTTCGCCTGCGCGCTCTACCTCGCCGCGGGGGTCTCCGCGACGTGGCCCGCCGTGCTGCATGCGCGCACGGACTTTCTCTCGGGCGGCGCGCCGAGTCACGGCGAGGCGGCGCCCGGGGACCATCTGCAGACGCTCTACCACTGGTGGCTCGTCGGCCACCAGCTCGAACGGGGTCACGCGCCCTGGCTCGATCCGTATTCGTTCCGGCCGGAAGCCGGCGCGCAGGAGAACTTCCCCGGCTGGCCGTTCGGCTTCCTCTTCTGGCCGGTCAGCGCGGTGTTCGGCCTCGTCGTGGGATGGAACATCGTGCAGCTGCTCGTGTACGCGCTCGCGGGACTGATCGCATGTGCGTGGCTTTGTGAGCTGGGACTCCCGCGCGGTCCAGCCCTCGCAGGCGGCCTGGCGTTCGCGATCGCGCCCTACCGCGTCGAGCAGAGCGTGGGCCACCTGCTCGGCCCGATCTCCGTGCTGCTGCCGCTGGCGCTGTGGGCGTTCGAGCGGGCGCGGCGCGGAAGCGGTTGGTGGTCCAGTTTGTGCGCCGCGGCGCTCGCGTCGATCCCGCTCTCCGGTCAGGTGCACCTCGCCCTGGGGGTGATCCCGTTCTTCCTCGCCTACGCGCTCGTCCGCGCGCCGCGGCTCTGGCCGCAGGCGCTCGCGTGCATCGTGGCAGCCGTCGGCGCCGGGATCCTCGTCCGGCAGACGGTGATCGTCGGCTCGACCCAGGCGGGCGGACGCGCGCTCGACGAGGTGTCTCTTTACTCCGCAGGCTGGAGCGACTTCGTCACGCGCCAGGTCGACCACGGACGGAGCGAGCAGTTCGTGTTCATCGGCTGGGTGACGCCGCTGATCGCGCTCGCGGGGCTCGTGTTGGTCCTGCGTGCGCGACGGTTCGGTCTCGCCGCGCTGCTCGGGCTCGGCGCGCTCGTGCCGATGC
>JBASRJ010000036.1:0-7407 GCA_049273785.1 Gaiellaceae bacterium
ATGCGCGGCTTCGGCCAGATCGCCGCGCTGTGCGAGATCGCGCGTCCGGAGATCGGCGTGATCACGAACGTCGGCCCTGTCCACCTCGAGCTGGTCGACTCCGTCGACGGTGTCCGCCGGGCAAAGAGCGAGCTCGTGACCTCGCTCCCGCCGTCGGGAACGGCGATCGTGCCGTCCGACTTTCCGGTCGAACGTGACGACCTCGACGTCGTTCGCATCGGGACGCCTGACGGGCGCATCGAGGACGGTCGCACGACGCTCGGCGGGGTCAGCTTCAACTTCACGGCGCCTCACCAGGTGCAGAACGCAGCTGCGGCGCTCGCAGCGCTCGACGCACTCGGGCTTCCGCGACCGGAGCGCGTCGAGGTCGACTTCTCACGCTGGCGCGGGGAGGAGGGCGAGTTGCCGGGCGGTGGGCTGCTCATCAACGACGCGTACAACGCGAATCCGGTGTCGATGCGAGCGGCGCTCGCCTATCTGGCCCAGCGCTCGGAGGGACGCCGGATGGTCGCGATCCTGGGCGACATGGCGGAGCTGGGACGCACGGGGCCCGCGTACCACCGGGAGGTAGGCGCCGCGGCCGTGGAGCTCGGGATCGACGAGGTCCTCGCGGTCGGGGAGCTGGCGCGCGGCTATCTCGAGGGCGGTGCGCGCGGACGTCAAGTGGCGAACGTGCACGAGGCACTCCGCGAGCTCGACCAGGTCGTGCGGCCCGGCGACGCGGTGCTCGTGAAGGCGTCGCGTGCGGTCGGCCTCGAAGCTGTGGCCGAGGCGCTCACGAAAGTCCCCGCCGCGTGATCCGCGTCCTCGTCGCAGGCGTGATCGCGATGGTGGTCTCGATCCTCGTCGGTCCGCGCTTCATCGCGTTCCTCCGCAAGAACGAGTTCGGGCAGCACATCCGGGAGGAGTTGCCCGAGCGGCACGGCGGCAAGCAGGGGACGCCGACGATGGGCGGTCTGCTCATCCTCGTCGTCGCGACCGTCGCGTTCCTCGCGGTCTCGAAGTACAAGGTGCCGGCGCTGACCGTCCTCTTCGTGACGCTCGGCTGCGGCGCGGTCGGTTTCCTCGACGACTTCATCAAGCTGACGCACCGGCGCTCGCTCGGCCTGCGGGGCCGCTGGAAGCTCGTCCTCCTTGCTTTGATCACCGTCGGCGTTGCGTTCGCGGCACGGCACCAGCATCTGCCGACGACCGTCTTCATCCCCGTCGTGCACTGGAACGTGCAGCTCTCCTACGGCTGGTACTTCCTGCTCTTCCTCGTCATCGCCGGCAGCGCGAACGGCGTCAACCTCGCGGACGGCCTCGACGGACTCGCGGCGGGAACCGGGATAATCTCGCTCGCGACGTTCACCGCAATCGCCGTCGTGACCTACATCCGGTCGGGCAACCCGGGCGGTCGCTTCGACTCGCGGCTCGACCTCGCGATCGTCGGCGCGGCCCTGATCGGGGCCACGATCGGGTTCCTCTGGTACAACGCCTTCCCCGCCGAGGTGATCATGGGCGACACGGGCGCGATGGCGATCGGAGGAGGCCTCGCCGCGTTCGCGATCTTCACGAAGACGATCTTCCTGCTGCTGCTGATCGGCGGCATCTTCGTGATCGAGGCGCTCTCCGTGATCATCCAGGTCGTCGCCTTCAAGTACTACGGACGTCGCGTCTTCCTGATGGCGCCCATTCACTACCACTTCGAGATGAAGGCGTGGTCGGAGACGAAGATCATGGTGCGCTTCTGGATCGTCGGCGCGATCCTTTGCGCGGTCGGCTTCGCGCTCTTCTACCGCGACTTCACGTTCTTCCGCCGCTGAAACTCCCGCGCCGTGCACTCGTCGTCGGGCTCGCGCGGTCGGGTGAGGCGGCCGCGCTCGCGCTGGCGCGGCGCGGGGTGGAGGTCCTCGGTGCCGATCGCGACGCCGGGATCGCCGCCGGGAGGCTTGCCGAGGCGGGCGTCGAAGTGCATGCCGGGACCGAGGAGGAACGGTTGCTGGAAGGTGTCGAGCTGCTCGTCAAGAGTCCCGGCGTGCCGGGGGAGTCGCCTCTGCCGGCGGCTGCACGCACGCGCGGGATCCCGATCTGGAGCGAGGTCGAGCTCGGCTACCGGCTGTTGACTGGGAACCCGATCGTCGGGGTCACCGGGACGAACGGGAAGACGACCACCACGGAGCTCCTGGGCGCGATGTTTCGCGCGGCCGGACAGCCGGTGGCCGTCGCGGGGAACGTCGGCAGGGCGCTGACGGCCTTCGACGGCGCGATTCCGGGCGAGGCCTGGATCGTGTGCGAGCTCTCCAGCTTCCAGCTCGAGGACGTGCACGAGTTCGCCTGCGAGGTCGCGGTCCTCTTGAATCTCGAGCCGGACCATCTCGATCGTCACGGCACGTTCGACGCCTACCGTGACGCGAAGCTGCGCATCTTCGACCGCGCGCGCGTGCGCATCGTTCCCGCCGGCCTCGGGCTCGAGGGGACCGAGTTCTCGGCCGACGATCCGCTTCCCGCCGAGCCTCTGATCCCCGGCGCGCACAACCGCGAGAACGCCGCCGCGGCGACCGTCGCGGCACGCGCTGCAGGTCTCGGCGACGAAGCGATCGCGGAAGCGCTGCGCACGTTTCCCGGCGTCGAGCACCGGCTCGAGCTCATCGCCGAGATCGGCGGCGTGCGCTACGTCAACGACTCGAAGGCGACGAACACAGCCGCCGCGCGGCGGGGCATCGCGGCGTACGCCGACCAGCCTCTGCACCTGATCCTCGGCGGCTCCCTGAAAGGCGAGCCGTTCGACGAGCTCGCCTCTTCGCTCCCCGACACGGTGCAGTCGATCGACCTGATCGGCGAAGCGACCGGCCAACTTGCCGACGCCCTCGACCGAAGCGGCCGCGCGTATCGCCGTGCGGGCGACCTCGCGACCGCCTTCGAGCAGGCAGCCGCGGATGCGCGACCGGGCGATGTCGTCCTCCTCTCGCCGGCGTGCGCGAGCTACGACCAGTTCCACGACTTCGAGGAACGCGGCGACGCATTCCGCCGGCTCGTCGAGGAACTTCGGTGAAGCGGCAGACGTTCGAGAGCCGGCTCCTCGTTCTCGTCACCCTCGGACTCGTCGCGTTCGGCCTCGTGATGGTGTACAGCGCGACGTCAGCGCCCGCCGCGCTCGCCCGCACGGATCCGATGTCGTACCTCAAGAAGCAGGGCGTCTACGCGCTGATCGGCGTCGCGTTGATGATGCTCGCGGCGAGGTTCGACTATCGAAGCCTGCGCGTGCTCGCGCCGACGCTCGTTCTCTCGGCGCTCTTCCTCTGTCTCGCGGTGCTCGTGATCGGGACGCGTGTAAACGGCGCCCGCCGCTGGGTCGAGCTCGGGCCGGCGACCTTCCAGCCGTCCGAGCTCGCGAAGCTGGCGCTCGCCGTGTGGGTTGCGGCCTACCTCGCGCGCCATCCCGCGCCGCGGACGCTCAAGAATCTCTGGCGCCCGATCGGCGTGCTGCTGTTCGCCTTCTGCGTGCTCGTGATCGCAGAACCGGATCTCGGGACCGCGATCGTGATTGTGCTCATCCTTGCCGCGGTGCTCCTGATCTCGGGAACGCCGATGCCGACGCTCGCACTCGGCAGCGGAATCGTCGCCACGCTGGGCCTGATCGCGATCTGGTTCGAGCCCTACCGCCGCACGCGCTTCTTCAGTTTCCTCGACCCGTGGAAGGATCCGCACGGCGCCGGCTTCCAGACCGTGCAGGCGATGATCAGCCTCGGCTCGGGCGGCCCGCTCGGCGTCGGTTTGGGGCAGGGCGTCGGCAAGGTCAACTACCTGCCGGAGGCGCACACGGACATGATCCTGGCCGTGATCGGCGAGGAGCTCGGCCTCCTCGGTGTCACCGCCGTGATCGCCGCGTTCGCCGCCTTCGCCTACGCGGGATTGCGCGTGGCGCTCGCCTGCAAGGACCCGTTCGGCAAGCGGCTCGCGGCCGGGCTCGTTGCGCTCGTCTGCGGGCAGGCCGTCGTCAACCTCGCCGCGGTGCTTGGCCTTGCGCCGCTGACCGGAATCCCACTCCCGTTCATCTCCTACGGGGGCTCGTCCCTCGTCGTCGCGCTCCTGTCGGTCGGGATCCTCCTTAACATCGCCGGCAGGAATGCAGGGACAGCGCGAGCTTCGGTGCCTGATCGCGGCCGGCGGGACAGCCGGCCACGTGCTGCCGTCGCTGGCGGTCGCTGAGGCACTCGCCGGGCACGGCGTGCAGGTGACGTTCGCCGGGTCGCCGGACCGGATCGAGGCACGGCTCGTCCCGGAGGCTGGATACGAGCTCGACACGTTTCCGATCGCAGGCCTGCCGAGAAGGCCCTCGCCGGCGCTCGCACGCGCGCTGCTGCTCGCGGGCCGCGCACCGCGCGCCTGTGGGCGCATCCTCGACGCGCGCCGCCCGGACGTCGTCCTCGGCGGCGGCGGCTATGTCGCGGGCCCGATGGTCTACGCGGCGGCGCGCCGGCGGATTCCCGCGTCCGTGATGGAGGCGGACGCGCACCTCGGCCTCGCGAACCGGTTCGCCGTTCCATTCGCGCGCCGCGTGTTCCTGTCGTTCCCGATCCGGGGGCGCGACGGCGGCAAGTATCGCGTCACCGGCCGGCCGATCCCGGCGCGGTCACGGCCGACCCCGCAGGCCGAAGGCCGGCGCCTCTTCGGACTGCCCGGCGTGGGGCCGGTCCTGCTCGTGTTCGGCGGCTCGCTGGGCGCGCGCCTCCTCAACGAGCTCGCCCTCGAGGCCTTCGGGCCGGCGGGACCCGCCGTGCTGCACCTCTCCGGCACACGCGACTACGACGAGCTTCGACCGAAGGTCACGCGTCCCGACTACCGCCTGTTCGCGTACACCGAGGATTTCGGCGCTGCGCTCGGCGCATCCGACCTCGTCCTGGCGCGAGCGGGCGGGTCGGTGTGGGAGGTGGCGGCCGCCGGCAAGCCCGCGGTGCTCGTTCCCGGCCTCTTCGCGACGGGGGATCACCAGACCAAGAACGCGCAGTACTTCGAACACGGCGGCGGGGCTGTCATCATCCCCGAGCAGGACGCCGGCCGCGCGCCGGAGGTGGTCCGCTCGCTGCTCGACAATCCGCGCCGTCTCGGCGACATGGCCGCGGCGATGCGACGACTCGCCCGGCCGAACGCGGCGGACGAGATCGCGAAGGAGCTGATTGCGCTCGCTTCCGCTTGAGGGCCGAAGACTGTGGCTCGCGGGGATCGGCGGCGCGGGCATGAGCGGCTATGCCCTGCTTGCGCATGCCTGGGGCGCGCAGGTGCGCGGGTGGGATCGCGTGCAGACGCCCTACCTCGAGTATCTGCCCGCCGACGTGCCCGTGGAGATCTCTCCCGAGCCGCCGGCGCCGCCCGAGGGCTGGGAGCCGTTCGTGTCGACCGCGTTCGCAGGCCGCGTCGACGGAAGGTCGCGTTCCGAGTTGTTGGCGGAGCTCGTAGCGCTCCGCGACACGATCGTCGTCGCCGGCGCGCACGGGAAGACGACGACTACTGCGATGATCGCGTTCGCGCTCAGCGAGCTCGGCCATGACCCGGCGTTCCTGATCGGCGGCGACGTGCCGCAGCTCGGTGGCAACGCGGGCGCGGGGGAGGGGTGGCTCGTGGTCGAGGGCGACGAGTCGGACCGCACCGTGGCGGCGCTCCGACCCCAGGTCGCCGTCCTGACGAACGTCGACCTCGACCACCACTCGACGTTTGCCTCACTGGCAGAGGTCACCGCCCTCTTCGAGGGCTGGCTCGCAGAGGCGCCGCGCGTCGTGCGCGGCGCCGAGCTCGCGCTGTACGAGGGCGACCTCGCTGTTGCGGGCGAACACAACCGTCGGAACGCGGCGGTCGCGCTGGCCGCGCTCGAGGCTGTAGGGGTCGCGCGAGCGGACGCGAAGCTAGCGCTCGCCGGCTTCCGCGGTGTTGCGCGGCGGCTCGAGCTGCGCGGAGAGCCGAACGGGATCGAGGTGTTCGACGATTACGGGCACCACCCGGCCGAAGTCGCCGCCGCACTCGGGGCGTTGCGTGAGGACGGTCGCCGCGTCCTCGTGCTCTTCCAACCGCATCTGTACACGCGAACGCGCCATCTCGCCCGTGAGTTCGCCGTCGCGCTGTCGGCGGCGGACTGCGTTGCGGTGACAGAGGTCTATCCGGCGCGGGAAGAACCGATCGAGGGCGTCACGGGCAAGCTCGTCGTCGATGCGCTCGCGGAGGTGCGTCCCGGGATGGCGATCGCGTGGACGCCGCTCGTCGAGGACGGCGTTCGCTACCTCACAGCTCGAGCACGTCCCGGCGACCGCCTCTTGACGCTCGGCGCCGGTGACGTCGATCGTGCGCCCTCGCTGCTGCTGGAGGCGCTGGATTGAAGATCGAGAAGGGCGTCGCGCTCGCCCGATTCACGACGATCGGCACCGGCGGTCCCGCGCGCGCGTTCGCATGCCCCGGTTCGCTCGATCAGCTGGCCGAGGCGCTCGCCTGGGCCCGAGAAAACGACCTGTCCGTCGCGACCGTGGGGCTCGGCTCGAATCTCCTGGTCGCGGACGAGGGTGTGGACTCGCTCGTGCTGAAGCTCGTCGGCGACCTGGCCGCCGCGCGAACGGACGGCGACCTGCTCGTCACGGGAGGCGGCGCCGCGAACGCCGTCTGCCTCCATCGCGCACGGGGCGCGGGGCTGGGCGGATTCGAGTTCGCGTGCGCCATCCCCGGAACCATCGGCGGCGGGGTGTGGATGAACGCGGGTGCGTACGGCGGGGACTGGGCGAGCATTCTCGTTCGTGCACTCGTCGTCGACGGCGACGGCGCGCGCTGGCGGACGCCCGGTGAGCTCGGCCTGCGGTACCGGCATTCTGATCTTCGCCACGGCGAGGTCGTGGCGTGCGCCGAGTTCCGGCTCGAGCCGCGCCCGGTGGACGAGATCAAGGCGATCGTCGCCGACCTCCAGCAGCAGCGAAAGGCAGCGCAGCCGACGAACAAGCGGACATACGGAAGCGTGTTCAAGAACCCCGACCACGAGCTGACTGCGGGGCGGATGCTCGAGGCGTGCGGGCTGAGGGGCTACCGGATCGGCGGTGCCCAGATCTCGCCGCGCCACGCGAACTTCATCGAGAACGTCGACGGGGCGCGCACGAATGACGCCCTCGCCCTGATGGCAGAGGCCCGTCGACGGGCCCGGGACCAGTTCGGCGTCGAGCTCGAGCACGAGGTCGAGTTCCTGGGCCCGCTGGAGTTGCCGCCGCTGTAGGAGCGCTTCGGGGCGCGGCGAAGTCAGCCGCGTGCCCCAACCCGTCCTCTCGCTGCCGCGGCGAAGGCCGTCGGTGCTGCTGCGCCTGCTCCCGTCCGGCCGGGCGCTGTTGGTTGCCGCTGCACTCGTGCTGATCGCGGCGGGGTTGTACGGCCTCGGGCGCGAGACGTCGATGTTCGCGG
>JBASRJ010000199.1:0-3264 GCA_049273785.1 Gaiellaceae bacterium
CACCTGCACAACACGCGCAACACCGGCTACGCGAACGCGATTGCCGCGCTCGATGCCGGGGCAACGCTCCTCGATGCGTCGTGCGGCGGTCTCGGCGGCTGCCCGTACGCCCCGCGTGCGACGGGAAACATCGCGACGGAAGACCTCGTGTATCTCCTCGACGGGGAGGGTCTCGAAACCGGGATCGACCTCGACGAACTGATCGCGACGTCCCTCTGGCTGGAAGGCGTCCTCGGCCGGCAGCTCGAGGGCTACGTGTACCGCGCCGGCAACTGGCCGGCCGCCGATCCGGCCTAACCGGACGGCTGTGGAAGAAAAGTCACACTTTTCGTACATTGGGTCAGACCGTAGTGTTTTCAGGCATGGCGGTTTCCGACGTGCGGCCCACGCGCGTCGTGCTCGTGATCTGGGCGATGTTCGCGGTCGTGACGCTGGCGGTCGTCGTCACGTACTCGAGGCTTCCTCCCGAGCGGCTGTACAACGTGACAGGAAGCGGCTTCCTGCACGGCGGTCTGAGCCGCGCGCTCGTGTACATCAATTTCCCGGTCGGGCTCGCCGCCGTCGTGATGCTCCTGGTCCTCGCCGACCGGATGTCCGTCGAACGTCGCATCGCCGCCGTGGCGGCGGTCGTGCTCGTCGCGCCCATCGTCTCGCGCAGCGTCATCGACCAGTCCCACCTCGACGCAACCTGGCGGAACGCAATCCCGGCGGCCGGCGTCGCGGTCGCCGCGTTCGTGACGCTGACGACGCCTGCGTTGCGGCCCACGCACATCCGGGGCGATCGGATCCGAATGGTCGCCGGCGGCGCCCTGATTCTTCTCGCGCTGCCGTGGATCGCCGCCGAGCTCGGCTTCGGGTTCACCGACGTCCCAGTCCTCGGCCAGATCTTCCAGACGCAGGAGCTGCGGCACCAGCCCGGCCCGTACGTCGTGCATCCAGCGGTGCACTACGGCGACCACCACGGACTCCAGGGGACACTGCTCGTCATCACCGCGCTGCTCCTCTCCCGCATGCTCGGCGGGATTCGCTCGTCCCGCCTCCATGCGGCGTCCGGATTCGTCCTCGCGCTCGTGATCGCGTACGGGATCGGAGACATCGCCAACGACGCATGGCTCGAGCAGGTGGTGAAGCGTTACTGGGCCACGACGACACTCCCGGACGTCCAGGTCCCCGCCGCGAACGTCGGGTGGCTCGCGATTCTCGTCGGCGCGACTCTGCTTTGGCTCATCGCGTTTCGTCCACGCCACCTAGCTCGCGCGTCGCCGATGACCGAGCTGCGGAAGGATCGCTGACACTTGCTCGCGTTCCTCAACAACCTGATCGACCTCCTCACCGGCTCGGGATGGACATACCCGATCCTGTTCGGCATCTGCCTCGGCGACGCGGTCTTCCCGGTCCTGCCGAGCGAGACCGCGGCGATCGTCTGCGGGATCCAGGCGGCGCGCGGCCAGCTGTCGCTTGGTTGGGTGCTCGTACTCGCCGCGCTCGGTGCCTTCGCCGGCGACAACACCTCGTACGCGGCCGGGCGATGGCTGGGCCGGCCGGTGCAGCAACGGCTGTTCGCCGGCGAGAAGGCGCAGAGGCGGCTCGACTGGGCGCAGCGCTTCCTCAAGGACCGCGGGAGCTACGTCCTCATCGTCGCGCGCTTCGTTCCCGGCGGGCGAACTGCGACGACGTTCACCGCCGGCCTCGTCAAGCTGTCATGGCCGCGCCGCTTTGCTCCCTACATCGCCGTTGCGGCCGTGCTCTGGGCGGCCTACGCGGTGGTGCTCGGCTACATCGGCGGCAGGATGTTCCGCAACCAGCCCATCTATGCGGTGCTGCTCGCGTTCGGGATCGCATTCGGGCTCACGATTGCGTTCGAGCTCGTGCGCCGGCTGCGTACGTCCTAGACGACGACCGACAGGGCAAAGTATCGGCGTGAATCGGCTTTCCGAGGAAACGAGCCCGTACCTCCTCCAGCACGCCGCCAACCCGGTCGCCAAGGCGTCGCCTCGCGACGCCGGCACAGAGGTCGTGCCGGCTTGGCCGGCGCGACCGTATGGGTTCGACGTATGAACCGCCTCGCCGCTGAAACGAGCCCGTACCTCCTCCAGCACGCCGACAACCCGGTCGACTGGTACGCGTGGGGCGATGAAGCGCTCGCGCGCGCGCGCGAGGAGGACAAGCCGATCCTGCTTTCGGTCGGCTACTCCGCGTGCCATTGGTGCCACGTGATGGAACACGAATCGTTCGAGGACGAGGCGACGGCGCGATTGATGAACGAGCACTTCGTCTCCGTCAAGGTCGACCGAGAGGAACGACCGGACGTCGACGCCGTCTACATGGACGCCGTCGTCGGCATGACCGGGCAGGGCGGCTGGCCGATGACGGTCTTCCTGACGCCCGAGGGCGAGCCGTTCTACGGCGGCACGTACTACCCGCCCGAGCCGCGGCACGGGATCCCGAGCTTCAGGCAGGTCCTCACGGCCGTCGCCGAAGCGTGGCGCGACCGTCGCAGCGAGATCGCTGCGCAGGCGGGCGCCCTGACGGAGCAGCTCCGTCGCGGCGCGCAGCCGCCACCGTCGAACGACCCGCTCACGACGTCCCTGCTGACCGCGGCCGTCAGCGGCATGCGGAAGCAGTTCGATCCGGAGTGGGGCGGCTTCGGCAACGCTCCGAAGTTCCCACCCGCGCCTGCACTCGAGTTCCTCCTGCGACGCGGTGAAACGGAGATGGTGGAGAAGACGCTCGACGCGATGGCGCTCGGCGGGATGTACGACCTCGTCGGCGGCGGCTTCCACCGATACTCGGTCGACCGGGAGTGGCTCGTCCCGCACTTCGAGAAGATGCTGTACGACAACGCGCTGCTCGTCCCGGCGTACCTGCACGGGTGGCTCGTGCTCGGCAGGGATCGCTACCGCGAGGTCGTCGAGGAAACCGTCGACTACATGCTGCGCGAGCTGCGCCTTCCCGATGGTGGCTTCGCCTCCGCGCAGGATGCGGATACGGACGGCGTCGAAGGCTCGACGTTCACGTGGGCCGAGGACGATCCCGTTCCGCGCGAGCTCCTGCGACCGTTCGAGCACGGCCGCTTCATCGTGCGCGGCGCGCTCGACCCCAAGATCCGGACACGACTGTTCGAGCTGCGTGAGCAGCGGCCCAAGCCGCTCCGCGACGACAAGGTGATCGCGTCCTGGAACGGGCTCGCGCTGGCGGCGCTCGCAGAGACCGGCCGGCGGCTGGGCCGGGCCGACCTGCTCGACGCGGCGCGGGGGCTCGGGG
>JBASRJ010000211.1:0-8945 GCA_049273785.1 Gaiellaceae bacterium
AGCGGCTGCTCGATTACCTCGAAGCGCACGCCGCCGCACATGCAGTGCCCCGTGTAGCGAGGTCCGGCCACGGGGCTCACGATAATCAATGGCCGTGCCATGCCCGCCGTCGTCCCCGCGGCGGCTCAGACCTCGCCGATCTCGAAGTGCTTGTGCCCGCGCCGGCGCGGTTATCAGTCGCTCAATCGCACGGCGATCGCCTGACTTCGACCTTGACGCCGAGCGGAAGTCCGCCGACGGCGTAGGCCATTCGCGCTTGAAGGTCATCGAGATCGGCGAGCGCTTGGCGGTAGACCTCGTTGACGGCGGCGTAATCGGCAATATTGGGGTTGACCCGGTTTCGTTGATGTCTTGATCCTCGGCGCTTGCGTCGAGGAAGGGAGGTCAGTGAGGGATGGGTCGTCCGTCGAAGTGGTCGCCGGAGTTCCGCGATGAGGCCGTGCGTCTGTACCGGGAGAGCGATGAGTCGATCGCGGCGGTCGCGCGCCGGCTCGGGCTCGGCCCAGAGACGTTTCGCCGCTGGGTGCGTGTCAACGGAAACGGGGCAACCCCAAGTCCCGTTGCAGGTTCATAGCGGGGAGGATTTGAGCCTGCGATCCAACCCAGCTGGGACTAGGAAGGCGAGGCGGCGGCCGCTGCTGAGGACGCGAGCGCGCACGCAACAGTCTCGTCGAGCGTCAGCGCACGGCCCTGGTCCCAGGCCTCGGCGAGTCCCTCGTCGCCGATCAGGCCGCGGATCGTGGAAAGCGTCTCCACGTTCCTCTTGGCGGTCGTCGGCGTGCTGTTGCTCCCGATCTGCTCGCGCAACGCCTCCGAGCTCGACAAGAGCCGAGCCGCAGCGATGGCCTGTCCGGTATTGGCGAGGAGGTGGGCGAGCCGGCCGAGATTCTCCGCGATCATCGGATGATCGCCGAGGTCCCGACGGACCCGAAGCGACTGCTTCAGCATCGAGAGGGCGTCCTCGGCTCGGCCCTCGTCGAACATGTACTGCGCCAGCTGATCGAGCGACATCGCCGTGATTCGCTCGTCCGCCTGCTCGCCTGCGTCGCGCAAGTTTTCGTCGTGCAACGCTCGCGCCTGCTCGGGGTCGCCGAGGTCCTGAATGAGCATCGCGAGGTTGAAGCGTGCGAGCAGTGCGTAGTGCTCGTCCCCGAGGTTGCGGAACTGTCGCAGGCTCTCCGCGAAGAGCTCACGCCCCACCGCAGCGTCGCCGGCATCTGTAACGGCATGCGCCAGCAGGAAGCCCGAGTGGGCGACGCCCCAGGCATCCTCGAGTCGGCGGTGCAGCTCCAACCCCTCCTCGGCTCGCGCCTTTACCGCCGCGACATCTGCGCCCTCGATCGCGAAGATCGCGGCGTGGTTGAGCGCGGCGGCGCGCGCGGCGCTGGGACCGTCGTCGGCCGCCAGTGCGTTCTCGATCCGGTGCCGCCCTTCCGCGCCGTGTCCCCGGACGTACCAGAAGCGGGATAGCGCTCCCGCCAGGCGGAGGACGCGCTGGGTCTCGCCCCTTGCCGCGAGCCAGTCGAGTGCGGCACGAAGGTTGTCGTGCTCGGCCTCGACTCGGTCGAGCCACTCCTTGTCGTCCGTCCGCAGCCTGGGCTCAGCCTCCTCCGCGAGCGCGAAGAACAGCTCGGCGTGCCGGCGATTCAGCTCCTCGGCCTCAGCCGATTGCTCGAGCCTGGCCCGCGCAAACTCCCGGATCGTCTCGAGCATCGAGTAGCGCTCCCCACGGTGCCGTAGGAGGTTCTTCTCCACGAGCGACTGGAGCGTGTCGAGGTCCGCCTCCGTGACCGCTTCCGCCGCCTCCAGCTCACAGCCGCCCGCAAAGACGGATAGGCGCGCGAAGAGCCGCCGCTCAGCCTCTCCAAGGAGCTCGTAACTCCACTCGATCGTCGCCTGCAAAGTCTGCTGTCGCCGGGGCAGATCGCGTGCTCCGTCGGTCAGAAGCGGCAGGCGCCGCTCGAGCCGCTCGCGGATCTGGGCAAGCGAGAGCGCTTTCACGCGCGCGGCAGCAAGCTCGAGCGCGAGCGGGAGGTCGTCGAGCCGGCGGCAGATCTCGGCAGTTTCGGTTTCGTCAGCCTCGAGCCCAGGCTCGACCGCCCGCGCCCGGGCGAGGAAGAAGTCGATGCCCTCTTCCGGGAGAAGCGGCGGCACCGGATACTGCCGTTCGCCCGTCACATGGAGCGGCTCCCGGCTCGTGACGAGCAGGTCGAGCCCGGGACAGGCCGTGAGTAGGCCGGCGACCTCCTGGGCGGCGTCCACGACCTGCTCGAAGTTGTCGAAGACGAGGAGCAGTGACCGTTCCGCGATCTGCGCGCTCAGATCGCCCCGGACGCCGAGCGATTGAGCAGCGGCCCCGAGCACGAGCTCGGCGTCACGCAGCGCGGCGAGCGGGACCCACCAGACACCGTGTGGGTAGCGTCCGGCGAGGTCCGCGGCTGCGTGCGCCGCGAGGCGCGTCTTCCCGCTCCCGCCCGGTCCGGTGAGCGTGAGCAGGCGGACGTCCCGCCGCGAGAGCAGCTCGACGACCTCTCCCAGCTCGCGCGTACGTCCGAGGAACGGGGTCGACAGGGTGGGCAGGTTTCCCGGAAGACGATCGACCGACGCAAGGAACGGCGCCGGAACAGGCTCAGCACCTGTTTTGGAAGGCTCGAGCTCGAGTGCAGCGTCCTGCGCAAGGATCTGTCGCTCGAGCTCCTTCAGCGCCGCGCCCGGCTCGATCCCCAACTCCTCGACGAACCTCCGTCGGCCGTCGGCGTACGACGCGAGTGCGTCCGCCTGCCGGTCCGAGCCGTACAAGGCGAGCATCAGCTGAGCGCGCAGCCGTTCGCGCAGGGGCTCGGCCGCGACGAGGCGCTCCAGCTCGGGCACCAGCTCGCGATGGCGGCCGAGCGCCAGGTCCGCCTCGAATCGCTCCTCCAGCGCCACATGCCGAAGCGACTCGAGGCGGGCGATCTCGGGCTGCGCGATGTCTGCGTAGCGGAGCTCCGGGAGCGGCGGCCCCCGCCAGAGCGAGAGCGCCTCGCGCAGCAACTCCGCTGCCCGATTCGGCGGCACCGTCCGCGCCTCCGCCACCAGCGCTTCGAACCGATCGACGTCCAGCTCGCCCTTGTCGACCCGAAGCACGTAACCGGGCGCGCGCGTCTCCAGCCGACCGTCGCCGAGCACGCGCCGGAGCTTCGAGACAAATCCCTGCACGAGCTTCGCCGAAGATGCCGGCGGCCGCTCCCCCCAGAGCGCCTCGATCAGGCGATCGCTCGAGACGACCTCGTTGGCGTGGATAAGCAGGGCCAAGAGCAGCTTCCGCTGCCGGCCGCCGCCGAGCGCGATCTGCCGCTGGCCGTCGAGCAGCTCGACCGGCCCAAGCACCCGGAACTGCACAGCCGCCAAAGCGTAAACGCAGCCGTTGCCGCTGCCTAGGCCCGTGCCCTACCGAACCCCGACCCGATCGCGACCGGAACGCGACCGGTGCCGTCGAGTCTCCGGCCATCGGATCCGCGCAGTGTGGATCCCCAGGAAAGGAGCGCTCGATGCGCAGCAACCACCTCATTATTCTCGTCGTCGCCATCTCCCTCGGCCTCGGCTCGTTCGTCGTCGCCGGTTGTGGCGGTGGCGGTTCCAAAAGCTCCGCGGCGCAGCCCGCCAGCGGCGCCACGCCGGTCGCCAGCCACGGGAAGCAGACGAGCGAAGCCGACTGCACGTCGCTCGGCCGCATCCCTACCGACCTCGCGCTCGCCGGCACCGGCTTCGACTACATCAGGGACCGCGACTTCCTCGACGGCTACGCGGATCGTGCGCCGGACAAGATCGGCGACTCGGTGAAACGGCTCCGCGACATCCTCGACAGGTTCGCCTCCGCCGCGGAGAAGGCCGGCCTGAAGCCGAACGACGTTCCCCTCCCGGACCAAGCCGACGAGATCATGAGCGCACTCAAATACTCCGGTGACGAGCAGGCCGCCAACGGCAGGGCCTATCAGACCATCGACGCCTGGGCAATGAACGGGTGCGGCTCGTGACGTAGCGCTTCCCGGACCGCATCGCTCGGGATCACGCCGGGGCTCCACACTGGAGCCCCGGCGATTCGGCGTTCGGGAAGCGACTGGAAGCTGAGACACGCGTTCCGCGGAACTCAACGCCCGATCCGACGCACACCCGTACGGCTGATCAAAAAGCCCTTCCCGGACCGGATCACGGTGCACTTGACGCCAGCCTTTTGGGAAGAGCAGGCGAAGCGCCCGATCGTCATCTTCCTGCCGTAGCGAAGAATCTGGGTGTTCTCGGCGGGATTGCCTAGGCACTTGGTGCCGCGACAGATCTTCAGTCGCCCATCGAGGCTCAACCGGACGTTCTTCGGAGTCTTCACACTCTGGCAGTACACGTAGGACCCGCGCGCGTCGCGGTCGGCCATCTCGCAGGAGAGGTTGCGACTTGGCGAGTAGAACGCCGCGCTCGTGGTCCCTGACGTCCCTACCGTGACCTTGTACGCACGGCCGCCCGAGGTGAGGTAGACGTTTCCCTTCCCGTCCACTGCCACTCCGCTGGGGCCGCCGCGCAGCGCGGCCGACGTGGCCGGGCCTCCGTTCCCGGGAAAGGCTCGGCCACCGCCGGCGAATGTGGTGATCGTCCCGCCGGGACTGACTTTGCGCACACGGCTGTTGCCGGTGTCGGCGATGTAGACGCTCCCCTGCCCGTCGGCCGCCACTCCCCGCGGGAGCTGCAGCACAGCCGAGGTGGCCGGGCCGCCGTCTCCGGAAAAACCGTTCGTGCCGGTGCCCGCGAATGTTGAGATCGTCCCGCCGGCGCTCACCTTGCGCACGCGGTGGTTGAAGTAGTCGGCGATGTAGACGTTCCCCTGCCCGTCGACCGCCACCCCCGCCGAGGGGTACAGCTGCGCAGACGTTGCGGGCCCCCCGTCCCCTGAAGAGCCCCGCACCCCCGTTCCGGCGATCGTCGAAATCGTCCCTCCGGGGTTCACCTTGCGCACGCGGAAGTTGTCGCGGTCGACGATGTAGACATTTCCCCTGGTGTCCACCGCGACACCGTCAGGGGATCGCAGCTGCGCCGACGTCGCCGGGCCGCCGTCCCCGGAAAAGCAGCATTTGCCCGTGCCCGCGAACGTTGAGATCGTCCCGCCGGGCGTCACCTTGCGCACACGGAAGTTGTTACGGTCGGCGATGTAGACGTTCCCCTGCCCGTCCACCGCCACCCCCTCGGGCGCGTACAGCTTCGCCGAGGTCGCCGGACCGCCGTCCCCTGAATAGCCCGCTTCGCCGGTGCCGGCGAACGTGGAGATCGTTCCGGTGGCGCTCACCCTGCGCACACGGTTGTCCTGAGTGGTCGCGATATAGACGTTCCCCTGCCCGTCCATCGCCACCCCCTTCGGGGCGTACAGCTTCGCCGCGGTGGCGGGGCCGCCGTCTCCGGAGAAGCCCCATACGTCAGTCCCGGCAATCGTCGTGATCGTGCCGCCCGAGACGCCGAATGCGCCGGTCACGGCAACCGTCGCAACTACCGCAACGACACCTATCGTCCGGATCCACATGTCGCCTCCCTGCCTAGAGCCGGGTCGTGCCAGACACGACCGGCAACATCAAGCACACACGCTTGCAGCCATTGCCAGGCTGCCCTCCGGGAATCAGGGTCCAACTTGAGTGGCCCCACTGCTGTTGATCAGAAAGCCCTTCCCTTTCCCGGTGCCCGCGATCACCGTGCAGGTGATCCCGTTGCTCTCCGCAGTGCAGCGGTAGCCGTACAGTTCGCTCCGCTGGCCGTCGCGAAGGACTGGGGCCCTCGAGTCCCAGCCGTTGAAGCAGATGTCGCCTGCGTGCTTCCAGAATCGTCACGGGAGCGTGACGACATTGCCTTTGGCGTCGATCACGGCTATCCCGCCGTCAAACAACATCTTGCCCTCGTTCCACACCTCACAGACATAGCCAGTCCCGCCCGGAGCTATCAGGGAGTTCTCACTCAACTCGCGCGCCTTCCTACAGTTCCGAACCTCGGCTCCCAAGGGCGCGCTAAGTGCGTCCGCCTCCGTCCGCTTACTCAGTGCCTCGTTCACCGCCGCAGTCGCCGCCTTATCGAACTCGCCGAGCGCAACTGTCTTAGTCGTCTCGGTGGTCGTAGCGGATCGACACCGGGCTACCGCGCTCTCAAACCAAGCCGACACCCTGGATGAGGCAGTCGAGATCTCAGGGTCCGCGAGCGTCTGTCTTACGAGTTGGTTCGTCGCTTCCACCTTCGCGGCGTCCGGGCTCTTCCCGGATTCGACTCCCAAATCGGCGATCAATCTCGCGATCTTGGCCCAGGCAGCGGATACCGTCGCGAAGTCCGGCCGAATCTCCTCCGGGGCTTCGCTCGCGAACCTGGAGAGTGCCGCAGAACCATCCCGGAGGTCTGAGGACTTGGTCAACACTGCTTCATCCCATGTCATTCCGAGCGTGGGGGCAGGATCTTTGATGAGCGAGGTCAACTCTTCACAATCCGCACCCGCCGCCGCGCCGGCGGCGGTCGTCGCCACATCCGTGGCGGTCGTAGTGGCGTCCGCGGCACCAGCATGGGAGCCCGAGCCGCCTCCGCAGCCTGCAGTGACCGCCACGAGGCATACGACCGCAACCGCCACCACCATGCGTCCCTTTACGACGTGTTGCCGCATCACGACTCTCCAACTGCCGCGACTGTCGCACCTACCGCAACTGCACCCATCGTCCGCAACCGCATAACGCCTCCCTGCCTAGCGCCGAGTCGCGTCAGACACGACCGGCAACATCAAGTACACACGCTTGCAGCGCATTGCCAGGCTGCCCTCCGGGAATCAGGGTCCAACTTGAGTGGCCCCACTGCTGTTGATCAGAAAGCCCCTCCCTTTCCCGGTGCCCGCGATCACCGTGCAGGTGATCCCCTTCGTCTCGGACATGCAGCGGTAGCCGTACAGTTCGCTCCGCTGGCCGTAGCGCAGGACGGGGGCACGCTTGTCCCAGTTCTGCGTGCAGTAGCCGTTGCACAATTTGACCTCGCCGCTGGCATGCACCTCGGCGGAGTGGTCAGAAGGGGGGTTGGTGCCAGGACTGACGACGCACCACGCACGATCTTCTACTGAGTCCTTGCCGATTGTGCACCACACTTTCCTGTCTGGGGACAGGAAGTCATTCAGGTGAACTGTCTTCGGTCCGGTCGAGATCACCTTCCAGGAGCCCGCGACGAGCCGCGAGCCGTTCCAGTGCCAGACGCGGGCGCGTACGCCGCTTGCGAAGCAGATCGTCTCGCCGGGATACCTGATCGTGGCCTTCTCGACGATGTTGTTGCCGGACCTGGCGATGCCGAGGGTCAAGATGTTGGGGTGACGCCCGCCCGGAATCAGCTGCCAGCCGCCGCTCGAATACCGGAACACTCCCCAACCGGCGAAGGGTAGGCATGTCGGTTCGGTGCTGGAGGCCGCCATCGCGCGGCTTCCCGGCCCGGCGAACGCACCGCACAGCACCTGCCCGATCGGCCGCCGCGACAGCGGATCAGCGACCAGGTGGTAGCGGGTCATCGCCTGCAAGGCCGCCGCTCTCGAGCACTGTCCTGAAGTGGTCGTGCTCCCCGGCGTCGCACTCGCGGATACGGAGGTGGGGCCAGTGACGTGCGATCCGCGTACTGCCGAATAGATCGGACTTGACGCCGCCACCGTGATCACCGAGATCGCCGCGACCACCATAAAAAGACGCGGGCTAGACACGCGTTTGCAAAGTCGCCGCATGTCCATCTCCTTCTCGTTGCCGGTTGGGAGTGAAGAAGGAAAGAGTCCTCCTTCTCCTCTGCACCAGAACCCGTGCCGAACCGGAGATGCCTGCCGCCACCGCGCGAGATCTAACGCCACGGCCATTGTCTCACAGATCGTGACGATCCATACGAGCGGCTCACCTGCCTTTTCGCTGTAGCAGCGGAGGGTTTCTCGCGGCTTGACCGCGACAATGGCGCCACGGCCCTGCCAGATATGGATCGAAGAGCGTCGCGATCAGACGGCCATGCGATAGGTGGCGCCCGTGTCATGATGAAGCAACGGTTCACCTCATTCCGTGAACTGGGCTGGCGCCCTCTGCGAAAAGGAAACCGATGCAGGCCAAGGGCTTCTTCGGTTCGCTGTTCGACTACTCGTTCAGTTCGTACATCACCCCGAGGATCATCAAGGTCCTCTACGTGCTCGCGACGGTCCTCGTCGCGTTGTGGACGCTCGTGATCATCCTCATCGCGTTCAAGGCATCGTCCGGTCTCGGCATCGTCGCACTGCTAATCGGCGGTCCGATCTACTTCGTGATCATGATGATCGGCGCGCGCGTCGTACTCGAGTTCATCAGCGCGTTCTTCCGTATCCACGGCGATGTTCAGGAGATCAACGTGCGCGGCGGCGGCAACTCGGTTGCGTCGGCGCCTCCGCTGACGCCGACCGCGGCTTACCCGAGCTCGCAAGGAGCCTCTGTAGCTGTGAGCTCGCCTGCACCCGAGTCCGCTGCCGAGTCGTCGGAGGCGGGGCGCTTCTGCGAGAGCTGCGGCGCGGAACGCGGCCCCGGCAAAGCCTTCTGTAGAGCGTGCGGCGAGCCGTTTGACTAGCGCGGCGATACTGATCTGTCCGCGCTGCGGCAGCGAGGAGCCAGATGATTCGCGGTTCTGCGGCAGCTGCGGAGCGTCGCTCGCGCCCACGGATCCGCAGCCTGCCGACACGGAATCTGTGGAGGTGTCGACGCCTGCCGGAGTCAGTGCTTTTGACGCACCGACTGAGGTCGCACCACCTTCGGACTGGCCACAGGCGTCACGCTCAGATCCTGCGCGGCCCCCACCCGTCGCGGTAGCGGCGCCTGTCCCCCCGGGCCGGCGCATCCGACCCGCCGTGCTGATCGCGTCGTTCCTCTTGCTCATCGCGGGGGCCACCGCGGCGGTCCTGTTCGGAACGGGGGCGATAGGCG
>JBASRJ010000224.1:0-5208 GCA_049273785.1 Gaiellaceae bacterium
CTCCGGCGACGCAGATCTCTCGTACGTCTGGAACGCGCTCGACGAGCTGCCGCGTGCCGGCCGCCGTCAGATCCTGGTGATGAAGTCGACCGTGCCCGTGGGGACCGGCGAGTCGGTGCGCGCCGCCCTCGAGGCGCGCGGGCTCAACAACGTTGGCTATGTCTCCAACCCGGAGTTCCTCGCAGAAGGAACTGCCGTACGTGACTTCATGAATCCGGACCGCCTTGTGCTCGGCGCGTTCGCGCCCGAAGACGCAGCGGTCGTCGAAGTCCTGTATTCGGGCATCGAGGCTCCGGTCGTGCGGACCGACGTCGCCTCCGCCGAGATGATCAAGCTCGCCGCCAACGCATTCCTGTCGACGCGCATCAGCTTCATCAACGAGATCGCGAATGTGTGCGAGCTGGTGGGCGCCGACGTCGAGGACGTCGCCAAGGGTGTCGGGCTGGATCATCGCCTCGGCCCTCATTTCTTCCGGGCGGGCGTGGGCTGGGGCGGCAGTTGCTTCGGGAAGGACGTGTCGGCGTTGAAGCAGCTCGCTGGAAACTCCGGCTATCACTTCCAGCTGCTCGCTGCGGTCATCGAGGTCAACGAGCTCCAGAAACGCCGCGTGATCGCGAAGCTCGAGAAGCACCTGGGCAAGCTGCGTGGGAAGACGATCGCCGTCCTCGGGCTCGCTTTCAAGCCGAACACGGACGATCTGCGTGACGCTCCAAGCCTCGTGATCGCGTCGCGTCTGCTGGCCGAGGGTGCGTCGGTTCGGACCTGGGATCCGGTCGCGGACGCACGCGATCGTCTCCGCGGAGCCCTCCAATGCGAGTCCGTCCTCGACGCGGTCGCAGGTGCCGACGCGGCGGTGATCGTCACCGAGTGGCCGGAGCTTCGCGGGCTCGCGTCGAACGAGGTGCGCGAAGCGATGGCTCGACCATTGATCGTGGACGGGCGGAACGTGCTCGACCCGGAGGAGACGCGCGCGGCCGGATTCGCGTACGAGGGAATCGGCCGCGGCAGCTCGCCGTTTGCGACGTTGCTGGAGACGCCGGAGCCGGAATCCAAGGTTCCGCAGTAGTGGAGGCGATCATCCTCGCGGGCGGGAGGGCGTCCCGCCTGGGCGACGCAGCGCGCGGACAGCCGAAGTCGCTCGTCCCGATCGCCGGCCATCCGCTCGCCGAGTACCAGGTGTCGCAGCTCGTTCGTGCCGGAGTGGAGCGCGTGATCATCAGTTGTGCGCGCGGGCAGGACAGGATCTTCCGCGCGAAGTTGTCCGGGCTCGGCGCGGAGATCGTCGCGGTCGCCGAACCGGAGCCGCTCGGCCGCGGCGGCGGGCTTCGTTACGCGGCGCAGTACCGCGAGGAGTCCGGGCCGCTGTACACGTTCAACGGCGACGAGCTGCACGACGTCGACCTCGATGCGCTGCTCGACCTGCATCGCGAGCGCGGCGCCGCAGCGACGATCGTGGTTGCGCCGCTGATCTCGCAGTTCGGCGTCGTCGAGCTTGCAGACGGAGATCGGATTGCCGGCTTCCGCGAGGCTCCGCGGCTCCCGCACTGGGTGAACGCTGGCATCTACGTCCTCGACGACGAAGCGCTCGCGCGCCTGCCGGAGCGTGGCGACCACGAGCAGTCGACGTTCCCCGAGCTCGCTGCGGAGGGAAAGCTGTACGGCTTCCGCCACGAGGGCCTCTGGATCACGGTGAACACGCCGAAGGATCTCCAGCGTGCGGAGCAGTACTACGCGGAGCATCCGGAGCTGCGGCCAACACTCGCTCGGAGAACGCACAGCGTTCCGTCCGCGGAGCGGACCGGTGGAGGGGGTCTGGGGGAACCGGGAGGTTCCCCCAGCGCCCGCCCGAAGCCCTAAAGTCGCCGCGTGAGTGTGGACTCCCCGAACCTCGAGGGCCTCGACGCCTGGGCCTTCGAGCCGCGCCGCGTCGACAAGCCCTGGGGCTACGAGCTGATCTTCGCTCTGACGGACACCTACGTCGGCAAGGTGCTGTTCGTGAAGGCCGGCGAGTCGCTCTCGCTCCAGTTCCACCGCGAGAAGGACGAGTCCTGGCTCGTCCAATCGGGCCGCGCCAAGCTCGAGCTGGGCTCCGCGGGCGACGCAATGCTCGAGGAGGGCGTCGTCACGGCGGGGGCGTGTTTCCACTTCAGCCCCGGGACGGTCCATCGCCTCTCGGCGCTCGAGGACACGACGATCATCGAGGTCTCCACGACGCAGCTGGACGACATCGTCCGCCTCGAGGACCGGTACGGCCGCGAGGGCACGACCGAGCCTTGACACACATGTGTTAAGGTTCGACCGTGGATGAACTGACCGTCGGGGAGGCTGCCGGCCGCACGGGCTGGTCGCCCCGGATGCTCCGCTACCTCGAGCGCGCCGGGCTGGTGATTCCGCGTCGCACGGCTCGCGGCTACCGCCTGTACGGCCTGCTCGAGCTGAACCAGCTGCGTTCCCTCAAGGAGCTCCGGCGCCAGTTCGGCGTCGAGCTCACGGACGTCGCCTTCGCCGCCAGGCTCCGCCGCGAGCCGGCGCTGCGCGGCGCCGTCGACACGTGGCTGGCGGGCACGGAGCTCTCCGCCCTCGATTGGGAGCAGCGCAAGCACGAGCGGCTCCTCGCCGCCTGAGACCGCAACGGGAAAGGACTGAATGGCTACGACGAAACGGCATGACGTGAAAGACCTGGCGCTGGCGCCCGAGGGCGTCCGCCGTATCGCCTGGGCGGACCGGCAGATGCCGGTGCTGGCCGCGATCCGGGAACGCTTCGAGCGCGAGCAGCCGCTCGCGGGCTACCGCGTGTCGGCGTGCCTGCACGTGACGACCGAGACGGCGAACCTTGCGCGCACGCTCAAGGCGGGCGGCGCCGATGTCGTCCTCTGCGCGTCGAACCCGCTATCGACGCAGGACGACGTCGCGGCGGCGCTCGTGGACGAGTACGACATCGCCGTCTTCGCGATCAAGGGCGAGGACAACGACACCTATTACTCCCACATCGAAGCGGCCGTCGATCACAAGCCGCAGCTGACGATGGACGACGGCGCCGACGTGATCGGCGTCCTCCACTCGGCGCGTCGGGAGCAGCTCGGCGACATCATCGCCGGCACGGAGGAGACGACCACCGGCGTCATCCGCCTGAAGGCGCTCGAGCGCGACGGCGCGCTTGGCTTCCCTGTGATCGCCGTCAACGACGCGGACACGAAGCACCTGTTCGACAATCGCTACGGCACCGGGCAGTCCACGATCGACGGGATCGTCCGCGCCACGAACGTGCTGCTCGCCGGGAAGCGCTTCGTCGTCTCCGGCTACGGCTGGGTCGGTCGCGGCGTTGCGTCGCGGGCCCGCGGGATGGGCTCCCACGTGATCGTGACGGAGGTCGATCCTCTGCGTGCGATCGAGGCCGTGATGGACGGTTACGAGGTGATGACGATGGAGGAGGCCGCGCGCGTCGGCGACATCTTCTGCACGGCCACCGGCGACAAGTCCGTCGTCCGCAGCGAGCACATGGAGACGATGAAGGACGGTGCGATCCTCGCGAACACCGGGCACTTCAACGTCGAGATCGACATCCCGGCACTGAAGCAGCTCTCGACCGACACGCGGGAGGCCCGCGCCTTCGTCGACGAGTTCACGCTCGACGACGGCCGGCGTCTCTATCTGATCGCGGACGGGCGGCTCGTGAACCTGTCGGCAGCCGAGGGTCATCCGGCGACTGTGATGGACATGTCCTTCGCCAACCAGGCGCTCTCGGCCGAGTACGCGATCCAGCATGCCGCGGAGCTCGAGCGGAAGGTCTATCCAGTGCCGGTCGAGATCGACAAGGAGATCGCGCGCCTGAAGCTCGAGACGATGGGCGTCACGATCGACCAGTTGACCGAGGAGCAGGCGAAGTACCTCGCCTCGTGGGACGAGGGCACCTGATCCACCTTGTAACGCTGTGTTACTTGGCTAGATGAAGGCGCTCATTCTCGCAGCCGGGTACGCCACCCGGCTGCGCCCGCTCACGGAGTCGATTCCCAAGCAGCTGCTCCCCATCGGCGGCCGGCCGATGGTCGACTGGATCCTCGACAAGATCCGAGAGGCGGACGTGGAGGAGATCCATCTCGTCACCAATCACCGCTTCGCCGCCGACTTCGAGCGATGGGCTCCCGCGGACGTGACCGTGCACGACGACGGCACCACGTCGAACGACGATCGGCTCGGCGCGATCGGCGACATCCAGTTCGTCGGGATCGACGACGATCTGCTCGCGATCGCAGGCGACAACCTGTTCGAGTTCTCGCTTCGCGACTATGTCGAGTTCTGGCGGGTGAAGGAGGGAGCGAGCTGCGTCGCGGTCCATGACGTCGGCGACCCGGAGCTCGCGAAGCAGTACGGAGTCGTCGACCTCGACGAGGACGGCCGGATCGTGTCGTTTGTCGAGAAGCCCGAGTACCCGCCGACGACACTCTGCGCGACCGCGACCTACATCTTCGCCCGCGATCACGTGCAACTCGTCGACACGTATCTCGCGGACGGAAACCCTCCCGACCAGCCCGGCAACTTCGTCGCGTGGCTGCAGTCGCGCAAGCCCGTCTACGCCTACCGCTTCGACGGCGACTGGTGGGACATCGGCGACCACGCGCAGTTGATGGAGGCGGACAACCTGATGCGCCGGCGCGCGGGCCTGCCCGAACGCGCCGAATACTCGCCACAGATCTGACACACGCGCGCGCGCCCGCGCGCCCTAGCGTCGAGGCGTGCTCGACCTGCTTCTTCCGCAGCACTGTCTCGGCTGTTCGCGGAGCGGGCCCCAGGTCTGCGATGCGTGTACGCAGAGGCTGCGGCGGATCGTCGCGCCGCTGTGCGCTCGCTGTGGCGGGCCGACGGCGTGGCCGGTCACACGCTGCCGCGAATGCTCGGGACGCCGGCTCGCATTCGCGCAGGCCCGCGCGACGGTCGTCTACGACGAGCCCGTCCGCCGGATCGTGGCGGCGTGGAAGGAGCGAGGACTGCGGCGGCTCGGGTCATGGGCCGCCGACCTCGTCGTCGAGGTCGTTCCCCGTCCCATCGCCGACGGTGTTGCCTTCGTCCCGCCCGACCGCGACCGGCGCCTGAGGCGCGGCCACCACGCCGCCGAGGCGCTGGCCCGCGAACTGGCGGCACGCTGGGATCTCCCGGCCGAACCGCTCCTCGGCCGCACCCGGCCTGCGCCGAGGCAGCGTGGCCTGGATC
>JBASRJ010000308.1:0-5080 GCA_049273785.1 Gaiellaceae bacterium
CACGTCAACCAGCGCTTCACGACGGTGCTCGCCTGGGGGATCGCCGGGCTGATCTCGGCCCTGAACGTCTTCCTGATCTACCGCCAGTTCTTCGGCTAGAGAACATGGGCCGTGAAGGATTCGAACCTTCGACCTTGGGATTAAGAGTCCCCTGCTCTACCAACTGAGCTAACGGCCCGATTCGCGGCGCGTAGTGTAGCCGCCGTGAAAGTGCTCTCCGTGGTTGGAAACCGGCCGCAGTTCATCAAGTCGGCGCCGCTGTCTTTGGCCTTGCGCGAGGCCGGAATCGACGAGGTCGTCCTGCACACCGGACAGCACTACGACCCGGAGCTGTCACAGGTCTTCTTCGACGAGCTCGACCTCGCGGAGCCCCATTACCGGCTCGGGCTGCAGACGGCGGATCCCGAGGCGATGCGGCCGCGGATCCAGGAAGTGATCGAGGCGAAGCGCCCGGACTGGGTGCTCGTCTACGGCGACACGAACTCGACGCTCGCCGGCGCCCGGGCCGCCAAGGCTGCCGGTGCCTCGCTCGCCCACGTCGAGGCCGGCCTGCGGAGCGGCGACCTGTCGATGCCGGAGGAGCACAACCGGATCGAAGTCGACCGGACCGCGGCGCTCCTGTTCGCGCCGGACGAGCGCTCGCGCGAGACGCTCGCCGCGGAGGAGGTCACAGGGCGCGTCGAGGTCGTCGGTGACGTCATGTACGACGCCTGTCTCAGGTTCGGTCCGATCGCGCGCGAACGCTCGGACGTGCTCGATCTTCTCGGGGTCCGGCCGGGGCGGTTCGTGCTCGTGACCGTGCACCGCGAGGCCAACGTTCGTCCCGAGCGGCTACGCCGAATCGTCGAAGGGCTGAACCGGATCGAAGACGCGATCGTCTTCCCCGCCCATCCCAGGACGCGAGCGGCGATCTCGGGCATCAGCCCGCGCCGGTTCGAGATCGTGGGCCCGTTCGGCTACCTCGACCTGGCCGCCCTCGCCTCACAGGCGCGCGTGGTCGTCACGGACTCGGGAGGCCTGCAGAAGGAGGCCTACTGGTACGGCGTGCCGTGCGTGACGCTCCGCCCGTCGACTGAATGGGTGGACACGGTCGAAGTGGGGGCGAACACGCTCGTCGACGACGACCCCGATCGGATCGAGACCGCGATCGACGCCGCGCGGATGCCCGCCGAGCGTCCAGAGCTCTACGGCGACGGTCACGCCTCCGAGCGGATCTCCCAGACCCTGCTCGGTAGCCTTTCGCCCGCATGAAACCGGACATCGCCATCGTCGGCGCGGGCTACGTCGGCGTGCCGCTCGCCCAGGTGTTTGCCGACGCGGGGCGCGCCGTCGTCCTCGTCGACGTGAAGCAGGACGTCGTCGACGGCCTCAACCGTGGGGAGAGCCACATCGAGGACGTGTCGTCGGAACAGCTGAAGCCTCACGTCGACGCGGGGCGCATCTCGGCATCGCGCGACTACGACAACGTTCGTGACGCGGACGCGATATTGATCGCGTTGCCGACCCCGCTGTCCAAGCAGCGCGAGCCCGACCTGTCGATCATCACGAGCGCCGTTCGCGACATCGCTTCCCGTCTACGCAAGGGTCACCTCGTCGTGCTCGAATCGACGACGTATCCGGGAACGACGCGCGAGTGCGTGCTGCCCGGGCTCGCCACGAGCGGCCTGCAGGTCGGCGAGGACTTCAACCTCGCCTTCTCGCCCGAGCGTGTCGATCCGGGCCGCGAGGACTGGACGACGAAGAACGTGCCGAAAGTCGTCGGCGGGATCACGGAAGCCTGCACCCGGCGGGCGGCCGAGCTGTACCGCGATGCGGTCGACGAGGTCGTCGAGGTGTCGTCGCCCGAGGCTGCCGAGCTCGCGAAGCTGCTCGAGAACATCTTCCGCTCGGTCAACATCGCGCTCGTCAACGAGCTCGCGCAGCTCTGCGACCGGATGGGGATCGACGTGTGGGAGGTCGTGGACGCCGCCGCAACGAAGCCGTTCGGATTCATGAGCTTCAAGCCGGGACCGGGCCTGGGCGGCCACTGCATCCCGATCGATCCCTTCTACCTCACCTGGAAGGCGCGCGAGTACGGCTTCTACACGGAGTTCATCGAGCTCGCCGGCAAGGTGAACGAGAACATGCCGTACTACTGCCGCTCGCTGATCTCGCAGGCGCTGAACCACGGGAAGCAGCGCTCGCTCAAGGGATCGAAGGTGCTCGTGCTCGGGGTCGCGTACAAGAGCGACATCGGGGACACGCGCGAGTCACCGGCGCTGAAGCTGATGGAGCTCTTGCGAAATGCAGGCTCCGAGGTCTCCTACCACGATCCGCATGTGCCGGAGCTGAACGGCGAACGCTCCGTCGCACTCGAGCCTGCCGCCTACGACTGCGTTGCGATCGTGACCGCGCACGGCGGCATCGACTACGACCGGCTCGTGGAGGACGCGCAGCTCGTCGTCGACTTCCGGAATGCGACCGGCAGGAACGGCTCCAACAACGGGAAAGTCTGGAAGCTGTGAGCCGTCTCGCCCAGGTGGGTCTCGGCGATTGGGGCAAAAATCTCGTCCGGAACTTCGACGAGCTCGCCGAGTTGGCGTGGCTCTGCGACACGGACGAGGAGAAACGACGGTCGTTCGAGCAGCGATACCCGCACGCTCGTGTCACCGCCGACTTCGACGACGTGCTCTCCGACAATGCGGTCGAAGCGGTCGTGATCGCGACGCCGGTTCCGACGCACTACGAGCTCGCCAAGCGCGTCCTCGAGGCAGGCAAGCACGTCTTCGTCGAGAAGCCGCCCGCCATGCGAGGTGTCGAGATGGAGGAGCTGTGCGAGCTCGCCGAGGAGCGAGGGCTCGTGCTGATGCCTGGGCACCTTCTCCTGTACCACCCCGGCGTCCAGAAGCTGAAGGAGCTCGTGGACCGGGGTGAGCTCGGCGACGTTCTCTGCGTCTACGGGAACCGGAAGAACCTCGGGACGATCCGGACGTACGAGAACGCTCTCTGGTCGCTCGGCGTCCACGACCTGTCGGTGCTGCTGTACCTGATCGACGAGGAGCCGTCGGAGCTGTGGGCGCACGGGAATGCCTTCCTCAACCGCGGTGTCGAGGACGTCGTCTTCTGCTATCTGCGGTTTCCGTCCGGAAAGATCGCGCACATGCACCTGTCGTGGCTCGATCCGCACAAGACCCGCCAGATCACCGTCGTCGGCCGCGACAAGATGGTTGTGTTCGACGACATGGAGCTCGAGCGCAAGATCACGATCTACGACAAGGCGCCGGAGCAGCCGACGACGACGTACGGCGAGTGGCGCACCCGGACCGGCGACATCTGGAGCCCGAAGATCCCGAACACCGAGCCGTTGCGCTTGGAGTGCGAGTACTTCCTCGCGCTCGTCCGGGGCGAGGGTGACGCGCAGCGCCCCGCCCGAGACGGCCTCCTCGTCGTTCGCGCGCTCGAGCAGCTGCAGGCCTCGCTCGAAGCGGTCACGGCGTGAGCCCCGAGATCGCGCCGACGGCGATCGTCTATCCCGGGACGCTCGTCGGCGACGGCTGCAAGATCCTCGACTATGCCGTGGTCGGGAAGCAGCCGACGCTGTCGGCGAGGTCGACGACGAAGCCGGAGGAGCTGCCGCCGCCCAAGCTTGGTCCGGGGACGATCATCTCCACCGGCGCGATCGTCTTCGCGGGGGCGACGATCGGCGAACGGGTCATCGTCGGCGACCAGGCGTGCGTGCGGGAGCGCGTCCAGGTCGGCGACGACGTCGTGATCGGGCGCGGTGCGCTGGTCGAGAACGACACGATCGTCGGCGCGCTGACGAAGATCCAGGCGGATGCGTACATCACCGCGTACTCGACGCTCGAGGACAACGTCTTCATCGCGCCGTGCGTCGTGACGACGAACGACAACTTCATGGGCCGGACGGAGCGCCGGCACAAGCTGAGGAAGGGTCCGACGATCCGGCGAGGGGCGCGTATCGGGGGAGCGGCTGTCATCTGCCCGGGCGTCGAGATCGGAGAGGAGGCGTTCGTCGGTGCGGGCGCCGTCGTCGTGAAGGACGTCCCGCCCCGTGTCATCGTCGTCGGGAACCCGGCGCGCGTGCTCCGCGACGTCCCGCAGGACGAGCTACTTGCGCGCGATGTTTAGCGTGTACGCGCCGAAGCCCTTCGTCGCGAGCTTGACCTCGATGTAGTACCAGCCCCCGGCGCGCACCCGGTACGACAGCTTGTGCGTTGGGCCCGGGCCGATGGACTGTGCCGCGCGGAGGCTCTGACGGCGAAGATCGTTGACGCGTGTTGTTCCCGGCTTCCAGAGAAGCAGGTTCGTGGTCGCGCCCGGCGGCCCCTCGAGCCCGAGGCGAATGATCTGGCCCTTCGCGAGCCGCGTCTTGTAGACGTCGATCTGGTCGTCCCAGAAGTCGACCGTCGCCTTCAGTTGGCGCACGGAGGCGGGGAGCACAGGTGCGTGCGACCCTGCGTCGTCGTTCGGCTCGAGCCGGTCGGCGGGCGGGAGCGGCTGGTCGAGCGCAGCGATCGCCTTGGCGATGTCGAGACGGCCCCAGCCGGACAGCGGATCGCGTCCCGGCCCGCACTGGCTGCACCCGTTCGACGCGGTCACGTCCGTCGCCGTCCGTTCGAGGATGTTCGACACCTGATCGGGCTTCAGCGACGGCCGCAGCGCGATCAGCAACGCTGCCGCGGCGCTGACCTGCGGCGCTGCGAACGACGTTCCGGACGCATGTTTGAACTGGTCCGAGCCGCAGTCCGAATAGCCCTGGTCCACACAGGTCGGGTGCTGTTTGGTGAGGCTGAACGGAAAGGTCGAGAAGATGTCCTGACCGGGCGCCGAGATGTCGTTGTAGCTCTTGTCGCGGTTGGAGAAGACGGCGACGTTCCCGGCTTGCGTCAGCGCGCTGACACCGATCACGTGCGGGAGTGCGGCCGGATAGCTGGCCCACGGCCATGGCTGGCGGGGAGCCTCGTCCGAGTTTCCGACCGCGGCCACGATCACGGCGCCATGCCGGTACGCGTACTCGATCGCGCTCGCCTCGGTCGGAGAGAACATGTCGTTCTTCGGATCGCTCGGATCGCGCAGGCCG
>JBASRJ010000235.1:0-1903 GCA_049273785.1 Gaiellaceae bacterium
CACCTCGCGAGGTGTATCAGCGCTACGCGCCCGAGTTTCTTGAGATGCAACCATTACCGCCAACCCGTTTCTGTTCGTCGTGTCATGTCCGTTTCTTCACCTCGGTCTTGCGATCGCCGGAGTGCGCGCGGAAGGTTCGCGTCGGCGCGAACTCGCCGAGCTTGTGACCGACCATCTGCTCCGAGATGAACACGGGCACGTGCTTGCGGCCGTCGTAGACGGCGATCGTGTGGCCGACCATGTCCGGGAAGACCGTCGACGAACGCGACCAGGTGCGGATCATCCGCTTCTCGTTCTTCTCGTTCATAGCCTCGATGCGGCCGAGCAGCCGCGCTTCGACGAACGGTCCCTTCTTACTGCTACGACTCAACGCTTCTCCTTCCCGCGCCTGCGCGCGCGGACGATCAACCTGTTGGATTCCTTGTGCTTGTGGCGCGTGCGCTTCCCGAGCGTCGGCACGCCCCACGGCGTCACCGGATGGCGGCCGCCTTTCGACTTGCCCTCGCCGCCGCCGTGCGGATGGTCGACGGGGTTCATCGCGGAGCCGCGCACCGAGGGCCGCTTGCCCTGCCACCGGCTGCGTCCAGCCTTGCCGCCGGAGATGTTCTCGTGGTCGACGTTACCGACCTGGCCTACGGTCGCGCGGCAGGTGAGCGGGACACGGCGCATCTCGCCCGACGGGAGACGCAGGACGCCGTAGCCTTCATCTTTCGCGACGAGCTGCACCCCCGAGCCTGCGCTGCGCGCCAGCTGACCGCCCTTCCCGGGCTTCAGCTCGACGTTGTGGACGAGCGTGCCGGTCGGGATGTTCTCGAGCGGGAGCGCGTTCCCCGGGCGGATGTCCGCGTTCGGGCCCGACTCGACCTGCGCGCCGACGCGCAGTCGCGCGGGCGCGAGGATGTACGCCTTGGCGCCGTCCGCGTAGTGCAGCAGCGCGATTCGCGCCGAGCGGTTCGGGTCGTACTCGATCGCGGCGACCTTCGCGGGAATGCCGTCCTTCCGGCGCTTGAAGTCGATCACGCGGTAGCGGCGCTTGTGACCCCCGCCCTGGTGGCGCGTCGTGATCCGGCCGGTGTTGTTGCGGCCGCCCTTCTTGGTCAGCTTTTCCGTCAGCGCCTTCTCGGGCTTCGTCTTCGTGACCTCCTCGAAGGTCGAGACGGTCATGAAGCGGCGACCGGGAGAGGTGGGCTTGTACTTGCGAAGGGCCATTAGAGATGTGCACCCGTGAAGATCTCGATCGTGTCGCCCTGACGAAGCTGCACGATCGCCTTCTTCCAGCCCGGCTTCTTCCCGCGGTGCGCGCCACGGCGCTTCGGCTTCGGCTGCACCATCAGGATGTTCACCCGCTCGACCTTGACGTCGAACAGCTGCTCGACCGCCTGCCGGACCTGCGTCTTGTGCGCGTCCGGATGGACGTGGAAGCTGTACTTGCGCTGCTCGACGCCGCCGTAGGCCTTCTCGGTCACGACGGGAGCGAGCAACACCTCGTTGGGATGCAGACTCATGACGCGCGCCCCTGAACAGCCTCGAGCGCGTTCTGCGTGACGAGAACCGAGCGCGCCCAGACGACTGCGACGACGTTCAGCTCGCTCGGCGCGGTTACGACCACGGCGTCGAGGTTGCGGAATGACTTGATCACGCTCTGCTCCTCGTCGGTCGCAACGACCACGACCGGTCCCTCCTTGGCCCACGAGGCGAGGAGATCGGCCGCGCCCTTCGTAGACGGGGCATCGAAACTCGAGCCGTCGAGGACGCCGAAGGTGCCGTTCGAGGCGTGCGACGACAGCGCACCGCGCAGTGCGGACCGCCGGGCTTTTCGGTTCACCTTCACCTCGAAGTTGCGATCGCCGGTCGGGAATGCGACGCCGCCGCCCGTCCAGTGCGGGGCACGCGATGTCCCTGC
>JBASRJ010000244.1:0-5640 GCA_049273785.1 Gaiellaceae bacterium
GCGTGGGGCCGGGCTCGATCCCGAGCTCTTCGACGAAGAGCTCGCGCGTACGGCGATAGAGGTCGAGCGCATCGGCCTGCCGGCCCGCGCGATAGAGCGCGAGCATCAGAAGCTCACGCGGGCGGTCGCGCAGGGGGTGCGCCGCGACGAGCTCTTCCAGCTCGGGAACGACGCGGGCGGTCGCGCCGGCGTCGAGCTCTGCCTGGATCCGATCCTCGACCGCTTCGAGCCGGAGATCTTCGAGCCGGGCCGCGGCGACGTCGCCGAACGGCTCGGAACGAAACTCGCCGAGCGCAGGTCCGCGCCAGAGTGCGAGCGCCTCTTGCAGGCCGGCCGCCGCCGCCTTCGCGTTGCCGGCGGCCAGTTGTTCGCGGGCGGCGGCAGCGAGCTGCTCGAAGCGGTCGATGTCGAGCTCACCCTCGCCGACCCGCAGCTCGTATCCGGGCGGACGCGTAACGAGCCTGTCGGACCCGAGCGCCTTGCGAAGCTGCGAGACGTAGACCTGGAGTGCCTTCGTCGCGCGCGCCGGAGGCTCGTCGCCCCAGAGCTCGTCCACGAGCCGGTCGGTCGGCACGACCTGGTTCCGGCGAAGCAGCAGGAGCGCGAGGAGCGCGCGGGGTTTCGCGGCTCCAAGGTGGACCGGGTTGCCGTCGATGACGATCTCGAGCGGCCCGAGAAGCCGGAACTCGTCCACGCAGCACGATCTTCGCAAGTCCCCTCGACGGACGCCGCTAGGCTCCGCCTGACGTGGCCACCACGGACGATCGTGCCGACTCGACGCAGGGGAAGCTCGACCAGCTCCAGCAGCTGCGCGACGAGGCCGAGCACAGCGGCGCCGACCAGGCTGTCGAGCGGCAGCGCCAGCAGGGGAAGCTGCTCGCGCGCGAGCGGCTGATCGAGCTCCTCGATCCCGGCTCGTTCGTCGAGCTCGACCGGTACGTCCGCCACCGCGAGTCGAACTTCGGGATGCTCGAGCGGCGCCCGTACGGCGACGCGGTGGTCACCGGCTACGGGACGATCTTCGGGCGCAAGGTCTTCGTCTTCTCGCAGGACTTCACGGTCTTCGGCGGCTCCTTGAGCGAGGTCTTCGCCGAGAAGATCTGCAAGGTGATGGACCTCGCGCTCAAGTACGGCTGCCCGCTGATCGGGATCAACGACTCCGGCGGAGCGCGGATCCAGGAGGGCGTCGTCTCACTCGCCGGCTACGCGGAGATCTTCTGGCGGAATGTGCAGTGCAGCGGCGTTATCCCTCAGATCTCGCTGGTGATGGGCCCGTGCGCCGGCGGCGCCGTGTATTCGCCCGCGATCACGGACTTCGTGTTCATGGTCGAGGGAACGTCGTACATGTTCATCACGGGCCCCGACGTCGTGAAGACCGTGACGGGCGAGGAAGTGACCTTCGAGGAGCTCGGCGGCGCGTCGACTCACGCGTCGAAATCGGGCGTCGCACACTTCGCCGAGCCGGACGAGAAAACGTGCCTCGAGGACGCGCGTTACCTGCTCTCGTTCCTGCCGCAGAACAATCTCGACCCCGCGCCATACGCCGAGCCCTCCGATCCGCGCGACCGCGAGGAGCTGGAGCTCGACACGCTGATTCCCGACAGTCCGAACAAGCCGTACGACATTCACGACGTCGTGCGCCGCATCGTCGACGACGGCGACTTCCTCGAGGTGCACGAGCTGTGGGCGGAGAACGTGATCTGCGGTTTCGCCAGACTCGGCGGCCATCCCGTGGGCGTCGTGGGCAACCAGCCGCGGACGCTGGCGGGCGTCCTGGACATCGACTCGTCCGTGAAGGCCGCGCGGTTCGTCCGCTTCTGCGATTCGTTCAACATCCCGCTCGTCACGTTCGTCGACGTGCCGGGATTCCTGCCCGGGACACAGCAGGAGTGGGGGGGCATCATCCGCCACGGCGCGAAGCTCCTGTACGCGTTCGCGGAGGCGACCGTGCCGAAGCTGACGGTGATCACGCGCAAGGCGTACGGCGGGGCGTACGACGTCATGAGCTCGAAGCACATTCGCGCGGACTTCAACTTCGCCTGGCCGACGGCGGAGGTGGCGGTGATGGGACCGGAGGGCGCGGTGAACATCATCTTCCGAAAGGAGCTCGAGGCCGCGGACGATCCCGAGACGCGGCGCGCGCAGCTGATCGAGGAGTACCGCGAGCGCTTCGCGAACCCGTACTCAGCCGCCGAGCGCGGCTATGTGGACGAAGTGATCGAACCGCGCCGCACCCGGCCGGTCTTGATCAACGCGCTCGAGACAGCGCTGACGAAGCAAGAACCGCGCCCCAGGCGCAAGCACGGCAATATCCCTTTGTGATCCGGCGCGCGAAGCGCGCCGGATCACAAACGGTTAAGAGGCGACAGCGACGGACGCGGCGCCCGCAATTTCCAGCTCTACCGCGAAGGCGGCCACGATCGTCGGGTCGAACTGCGTTCCGGCGCACCGTTCGAGTTCCGCCAGCGCGGCCCCGGAGGAGCGCTTCGGGCTGTAGACGCGGTCCGACGTGATCGCGTCGTATGCGTCGGCTACGAAGATGATCCGCGCGCCGAGAGGGATCTCTTCGCCGCGCATCCCGTCCGGGTAGCCGGCGCCGTCCCAGCGCTCGTGATGGTGGAGGACGATGTCCGCAACCGTGTCGACGCCGAGGCTGTCGAGCATGCGGAATCCAATCTGCGGATGGCGCTCGAGCACGAGCCGCTCGGAATCCGTCAGCTCGCCGGGCTTCCGCAGGATCTCCTCGGGGATCGCAAGTTTCCCGAGATCGTGCAGCGAGCCGGACAGCCGCGTGAGCTCGATCTGCTCCTGGTCGAGGCCGAGCCGCATGGCGACGCGCGCGGAGAGCTCCGCGACGCGCTCGGAATGGCTGCCGGTGTAGGTGTCGCGAGCGTCAACCGCCTTGGCGAGCGAAGCCGCGGCGCGGTAGCGGGCCGCGCGATCCGGACCGGCCGCGAGCCGCTTGAGCTCGGACAGCTCGACGACGTCCGGGCGGTAGTGGCGCACGCGATTCTTGCCGTGCTCCTTGGCCCAGTAGAGCGCGCTGTCCGCGAGCCGGATCAGCTCGTCGCGTCCGTGTCCCTGTACGGGGAAGGTGGCGAGGCCCGCGCTGGCCGTCACACCGCCGATGTGATCGAGATCCAACGCGCGGATTCGTTCGACGATCGAGTTCGCAGCCGCCAGGGCCGTCTCCTCGTCATGGTCGACGAACAAGAGTGCGAACTCGTCGCCGCCGAGCCGAAAGGCCTCGCCTCCCTGCCGCAGCTTCCCCGCAACTTGCGAAAGCACCCGGTCTCCGGACGGATGCCCGAAACGGTCGTTGACGTTCTTGAAGTCGTCGATGTCCACGAAGCAGAGCGTCAGCGACGTTGCGTCCTCCTCTGCCGTCTGCAGCTCGCGTTGCAGTCGCTCGTGGAAATGACGGTGGTTCCCCAGCCCGGTGAGTGGATCCGTCAGCGCCAGGCGCATCGCCCGCAGCGCCCGGTGGGTCGAGCGCTGGTAGAGCGAGATCGCGAGCAGGGGGCCGACGAGCGCGGAGGAGAGCACCGGCGAGCGCTCCCAGAGCACGACGAGCATCAGCGCGGCGGACGCCATGAACGCGAACGGGACGATCGTCGCGCGGACGTTCGACCGGACGAGCGGAACGTATCGGTGTCCCGTGCTCAGCGCCATGGCTGCCGAGATCAACACCACGTTCACGACGTTGTCGGCGGTCGCCGCGATCACGACGCGCGCGACGACGGACCCGACCCGGTCGCCGTGGATAGGCGAGATCAGCGCGCCAGCCGCGAGCGCGACGAGCGCGAGCACCGCGACGTTGTAGGCGATCCGCTGGAGCGGCCGGTGCTGGGCCAGCTGCACGATCGCTGTCGCAGCAAGCAGGAGCAACGCGCCGGCGGCCCAGCCGTAGAGGACGATGGCGGCGACCGCGAACACGAACGTCAGCGAGAGGACGCCGCCTCCCTCTGGACTGATCGGGACCGGGAACCGCTCCGCCAGGGTCGCCGCAGCGGTCAGGGCTGCGAGCCCGACGAGCTCCCGCCCGCTGTGCCCCGTGGTCAGGAACTCGTAGCCGGCGGCGACGAGAACGCCGAGACCGGCGATGCAAACCGGAAAGATGAGGGCGGCGAGCCGGCGCGGCGTGACCGCCGTGGAGGTCACTTAGGCTCCGCTACCAGGTCAGCTGGTCGACCGCTTCCCAGGTGAGCTGACCGAGCGCGACCGCAACGAGCACGACCAGGGCAACCAGGAGGACCAACCGGGGCTTCCACTGCAACATTCAAACCTCCACGCAAAAAGGACGCCAGACCGAGCGATTCTCTCGCGTGCGACATACCGAGGTATCCCCCTTGTGGGGGATTTGCGCCCAGATTTGGCTTAAGAGAGCCCGGCCTCAGCGAGCGGGCGGCGGGCCCACGCGAAGCGCGTGGCGTACCAACCCGCGAGCTGGGCGACGGCGACGCCGTGCTCCGAGGACTGGACGAACCAGCCGTTCCCGAGGTAGATCGCCATGTGGTTCACCTGGCTCGGCTTCGACCTGGGGCCACGGGCGCCGAAGAAGAGGACGTCCGCGGGCTGCAGCTCCGCGAGTGGGATCCGCATGCGGGCTGGTACCTCGCCGCTCATCGCGTAGGTCGTCCTGCCCCGCAGGACGTCTGCCAGGTTCCCCTCGTCGGCGTACGCCTGGAGCTTGTAGACGCGCCAGACGAACCCCGAGCAGTCGAAGCCGCCGTGCACCTGGTGCCCGAACGGCGACTCTTTGGACTCGCTCTCGCCGCCCCATACGTACGGGAAGCCGACGAAGCGGACGGCCGTCTTCAGGATTCGCTGCTGCCAGGGCGTCAGCGTCGGCAGCACGAACGTCAGCGAGGCCGCCTGCACCGACGCGGACTCCCAGCCGTTGAAGAGCAGGATCCGGGCCGCGGAGTAGGCGGTCTCGGCGCGCGTCGCGGTTTCGTTCGGGAGCAGCTCGAGCTCGTCCTGTGCGGCCGGGTGATTCGTCCTGAGCCCGAGCAGGCGGGCGACCGCCTCGGTCCCGAATCGAGACGGCGGCGCCAGGCCGGCGTTCTTCGCGGCCTGCTGGAACATGGTGGCCGTCTCGCCGAGCCCGAGTGCGTTGACGAGTCGGCTGTCGAGCCCGGCCATGGTGACGGTCGCCGACGGTGAGGAGGGAACGGTCGGAGTCGCGTGCGTGAGCCCGGCGACGAGGGTTTCGAGTACGTCGCGCGTGAGCGGGTCGTTCGGGTGGAACGACGCGACGTCGACGGCCATCAGACCGGCGCCGACGACCGCCTTGATCTGCGGCTGCGCCCAGGACGTCTGGGCCGCTGCGGCTGGGGCAGGTGCGAGCGCGGCGAGGAGCGCGCACGTGAAGGCGAGGCGGCGGCGCATACGCCTTGCTATCGGCCGCTCTCGGGATCCCTTTACCCTGCACGCCGTGGACGTCCAGATCACGCCCGAGCCGAGCCCCGAGGAGCGCGAGGCGATCCTGCGCGCGCTCGCCGAGGAGCGCGAGTCGGAGCCCTTGGCTTGGCGTGCAGCCGCGCTCGACGACTACGAGGATCCGGTTGGCGCTGGGGGAACCTCCCGGTTCCCCCAGACCCCCTCCACCGGTCCGCTGCGCGGACGAGCGCCTAACAG
>JBASRJ010000040.1:0-17958 GCA_049273785.1 Gaiellaceae bacterium
CGAGGCAGGCAAGCGAGAGCGCGTGGTCGCGCACGGCGCCGACGTAATGCTCGGCTTGCCAGACACGTCCGCGCTCGATGCACGCGCGCGCGTGGAGCGCGTAGATGACGCCCCACCCGAAGAGGTCCCCCGCGACCGGCGGTGTGGAAACCTCGGACTCGCCCGCCGCAGTCTCACCGAACAGAAGCCGGAATCGTGGCCCGGCGGGACGAAACTGAGCCGCCGGCGTCATCGAGAGGTCGAACTGAAGCGCGTCCGGTAACAGGAACACGCGGTAGGTGGTCGGACCGCGCTCGAGATCGGCAAGGTGCACCGCATCGAGCTCGTTGATGAGCGTTCGCGTCCAGTCGCTGAGCACGTCAGCGACCGGCACGTGGTCGGCGATGCCGAAGGTGAGGTCCAAGTCGGAAAAGCGGTCGCCGCCGTCCACGGCGAGCGAGCCCACGGCGGCTCCGGCAACCACGTGCTCATGCTCCTCCGCGAGCCGTAGCAGGTGCTCGCGGAGAGCATCCCGCTGCTCAACCGTGAACACGAGGCGCGAGTTTATCGCCGCATGTGACCGAGCAGCGTGTCGGGGCTGATTGAGCTCCGTGTCAGGAACTACAGCCGTCTCCACAGCTCGCTTTGTTAGAGCTTCTTAGAGACGCCGTGCAGCCCAGCCCCGCGTCCGCCGGTTCTTCGCGTCAGTGTGAGATCGCTACGTCGTCTGCGTAGAAGCCCGTGCCCGGGGCGGCCTTGGAGACGTACGCGTTGAGGTCGAGCGTGCTGCCCGGGGAGGCTGTCGTGTGCGTGAGGGTGACCTGCTGCCAGGAGGTGGTCAGCGTGACCTGTGCGGTGCTCGTGCGCACGAGCGTGGAGCCGGCGTATTCGCGGATCCGCAGCGTGAGGGTCGCGCCGCCGGTGTCGGCGCGGGCCCACATGCTTGCGACGTAGTTTCCTGCCGTCGTCGACGTCACCCAGTTGGGTGCGTCGTTGAGCAGGCAGCTCGCGGCTACGGTGCCGGTGTTGGTGAGCTGGGCGGACCAGTTGCCGGTGTGGCCGCCGGCGACTCGAGCGATGGTGACGTTCGGGTCGGAGCCGGAGGTGTTCCAGCCGGAGAGGTCGGTCTCGAAGCTCGGGTTGCGGACGAGTGCCGGGCTGACCGTGACCTGGGCGGTCGCGGTCGAGGATTGTCCGGCGGTGTCTTTGACGGTGACGGTGGTCGTGTAGGTGCCGGCGGTCGAATAGGTGTGGGTCGCGGTCGCGCCTGCCTGCGGTCCGACCACCGCTGAGCCGTCGCCGAAGTTGAAGCTGTAGCTGGCGATCGGCGTCGCATCCGTGTCGGTCGAAGCGGACGCGTCGGCAGTCAGGGCCAACGGCGCGGTTCCCGAAGACGGGCTGACCGTCAGAGCCGCTGCCGGTGGTGCATCGCTGGCGCCGGCGTTGACGGTGACCTGGGCGGTCGCGGTCGAGGATTGTCCGGCGGTGTCTTTGACGGTGGCGGTGACGGTGTAGGTGCCGGTGGTCGAATAGGTGTGGGTCGCGGTGGCGCCTGCCTGCGGTCCGACCACCGCTGAGCCGTCGCCAAAGTCGAAGCTGTAGCTGGCGATCGGTGTCGGGTCGGGGTCGGTCGACCCGGACGCATCGGCGGTCACCGGCAGCGGCAGCGTCCCCGACGCCGGATTCACGTTCAGCGCTGCCGCAGGTGCCGAATCGCGAACGATCCCGATGTCATCCGCGTAGAAGCACGTGCCGGGGGCGGCCTTCGTGACGTAGGCGCTGAAGTCGAGCGAGCTGCCGGGCGAGGCGGTGGTGTGTGTGAGCGAGAGTTGCTGCCACGCGGTCGACAGCGCGATCTGTGCCGACGTCGTGCGCACGAGGCTCGAGCCGGCGTATTCGCGGATCCGCAGGGTTAGGGCTGCTCCCGCAGTGTCAGCGCGGGCCCAGAGGTTGACGAGGTAGCTGCCGGCCGAGGTGGACGTGACCCAGTTGGGTGCGTCGTTGAGCAGGCAGCTCGCGGCTACGGTGCCGGTGTTGGTGAGCTTGGCGGACCAGTTGCCGGTGTGGCCGCCGGCGACTCGAGCGATGGTGACGTTCGGGTCGGAGCCGGAGGTGTTCCAGCCGGACAGGTCCGTCTCGAAGCTCGGGTTGCTGACGAGTGTCGGGCTGACGGTGACCTGGGCGGTCGCGGTCGAGGATTGTCCGGCGGTGTCTTTGACGGTGACGGTGACCGTGTAGGTGCCGGCGGTCGCGTAGGTGTGGGTTGCGGTGGCGCCTGCCTGGGGGCCGACGGCGGGTGAGCCGTCGCCGAAGTCGAAGCGGTAGCTGGCGATCGGCGTCTGGTCGGTGTCGGTCGAGCCCGACGCGTTGGCGCTCACCGCAAGCGGTGCAGTTCCCGAGGTCGGGTTGAGGGCGAGCGCCGCCACCGGTGGTGCGTCGCCGGCGCCGGCGTTGACTGTGACCTGGGCGGTCGCGGTCGAGGATTGTCCGGCGGTGTCTTTGACGGTGACGGTGACCGTGTAGATGCCTGCGCCGGCGTACGTGTGGCTGGCGGTGGCGGTTGCCTGCGGGCCGATCACGGGCGAGCCGTCGCCGAAGTCGAAGCTGTAGCTGGCGATCGGTGTCGGGTCGGGGTCGGTCGACCCGGACGCATCGGCGGTCACCGGCAGCGGCAGCGTCCCCGAGGTCGGGTTCACCGTCAGCGTCGCGTTGGGCGGCAGATCGTTGACCGTCACCGTTCGGGTCGTCGAGGACGACTGGCCGCCGGTGTCTGTCGCCGTCGCGGTCACCGTGTACGTTCCCGCCGCCGTATAGGTGTGCGTCGCCGTCGCCCCCGCCTGCGGCCCGACCACCGCTGAGCCGTCGCCGAAGCTGAAGCTGTAACTCGCGATCGGCGTCGCATCCGTATCCGAAGAACCAGACGCGTCAGCCGTCACCGCCAACGGGAACACACCCGAAGACGGACTCACCGCCAGCGCCACAGACGGCGGCAGGTCACCTGACGGCTGGAACTCATACGCCCCGCGATCGTCGTAGGTGCGCGGTCCTGCGCCGGTGTTCGATGTGGCCGGATCGTCGACGCGAACAGTTCCCTCGACGTCCGCGGGGGGCTGCCCGCTGCTGCCTGAGTTGGCCGAGTCGATTGCCGGAGACCCGGCGGTGAGGTGGAAATCGCCGGCTCCGACGTTGGCCCATCTTGGATCGGCCTGGACACCGTTGAGCATCTGTCCCGTCGCCGCCTGGTAGGCGGCAATCGAGGAGTAGTTCACCGAGTTCCAGACCAGCAGCACGTCCGGGGTCGTCAGGTAGACCTGGTTGTAGTCCACGGTCGTGCCGGTGGTGGATCCGTGCTCGACCCGGATGTCGCTGTGCGTGCGTGGGCTGCCGATCCCGTTGTCGACGCAGATGTTGTTCGCGATTGTCCCGTTGGACGAGCTGCCCTCGTAATTGATGCCGGCGGTCACGTTGTGGTAGATCGTGTTGGAGAGGATTCGCACACCGGAGACCGTCACGTCGTCGATGCCGTGGTCGCCGTTGTTGTAGGAGACGTTGTCGTAGACGAGCGTGTCGTTCGCGCCCGGGTAGACCTCGATTCCCGAGTCTTCGTTGTCGTGCGTGATGTTGCGATCGACGACGTTTCCGACTGCCTGGTAGATACGGATCCCAGGAGCTGCGCGTGCGAAGCCCTGCGCGTTGTTGAAGGTGAAGTTCGCTCTGACCTCATCGCGTGTCGAACCTGTCGTCAGGGTGATGCCGGCGTAGCTGTTGTGGTCCGCCGTATTGCCCACGACCAGGGAGTCCCTCGTGTTGCCGAGGCGAATTCCGGCCCGCTGGTACCCGGAGAGCTGCAGCCCGGAGTAGCTCACGTGATTGTTGGAGATCGTGATGTTCGACGAGTCCTGGACGTTGATCCCGACGTCGCTTGTCCGGGTCACCGTGAACCCGGTCACCGTGATCCAGCTCCTGTTCGCGATGACGAAGCCGTTCGTCTGATTTGGCAGCGTCACCGTCGCGCCCGGAGCCGCGGTGAACACGATCGGCGCGGCGGCGGTCCCGGAGGTCGGGATGTTGACGACCTCTTGGTACGTTCCTGCAGCGACTTGAACCGTCTGCCCTGCCGACACCTTGGCGGCAGCCCCGTGAATGGTGCAGAACGGCTGCGTCGGTGTTCCCAATCCCGAGTCGGAACAGGCCGAGTTCGAACCGTCGACGTAGAGCATCGTTGCGCCCACGGCGAGCGCGCTTGGTACCGAAAAAACTGTCAGGACAACTGCAAGAGCGAGCAGCCCACGGACCGGGGGATGAAAGCGGAGCTGCCGCATCTGGAGTCCATCCATTGTCCCGGACTCGCGATGCGAGCGAACCTACCCGGACGGGCGGTCCAGAAGACAGCGCGACCTATTGACACGTTCCCGGGGCTGCACAACCATGGAGCTTCGGTCATCTAACCCGGGATTGAGATGCGGCCGCTTGGCTCATCTCGGGATAACGAGGACACCACGGCCGGGTGGAGGGGAGAACGCTCTCTTGGGCGTAGTTTCGGATTCTGCGAACCCCGGGTTCGGCGACTTCGCGACCCGGTTGCTCGACATCCTCGTCTCGGTTGGGCTCCTGCTCGTCTTCCTACCGATCGTTGCTGCCGCCGCGGCTGCGATCAAGCTCGACAGCGGCGGATCCGTCTTCTTCCGGTGCCGAAGGGTCGGGTTTCGCGGCAGCGAGTTGCAGATGCTGAAGTTCCGGAAGATGCACGAAGGTGCAGCCGGACCGGCGGTGACTCTCTGCACCGATGAGCGCTTCACGCCGGTCGGGCGCGTCCTCGCGAAGACGAAGATCGACGAGCTGCCGCAGCTCTGGAACGTCCTCAAAGGTGAGATGACGCTCGTCGGGCCCCGGCCCGAAGACCCGGCTTTCGTCGGTCTCCGCAGGGCCGACTACAACACGATCCTGACGGTGAAGCCGGGCATCACCGGCCTTTGTCAACTCGCTTTCGCGAAGGAGAGCGAGATCCTCGACGAAGAGGATTCCGTCGGCGACTACGTCGAGCGGCTGCTTCCGCAGAAGACTGCGCTGGACATTCTGTACGTCCGTCACCGTTCGCTGCTCATGGATCTGAAGATCCTCGCGTGGACGGTCATAGCGGTCGTCCTCAGACGCGACGTCGCCGTTCATCGCGGGACTGGAAACCTCAGCGCGCGCCGGCGGCCGCTCGAGGACGCCGTGCCGGTGCCGGCCACCGGAATCAGGCTCGAGACATGACCGAGGGCGTCTTCGACCTCAGTCACGAGCTGGCCACGCGGACCCGCCGGTCCCGCGTGAAGGCGGTCGTCCTCGCGGGCGGAAAGGGCACGCGTCTCGCTCCCTACACTTCGGTCCTGCCGAAGCCGCTCATGCCGATTGGCGATCGCTCGATCCTCGAGTTGGTGATCGGCCAGTTTGCAACCTTCGGCATCACGGACGTCACTCTCTGCGTCGGGCACCTGTCGCACCTGATCGAGGCCGTGCTCGAGAGCCGGCGCGACGACGGCGTCAAGATCAGGTTCGTGCGTGAAGAAGAAGCGCTGGGAACCGCGGCGCCGCTTCGGCTCGTCGAGGGGCTCGACCGGACCTTCATCACGATGAACGGCGACGTCCTGACGACGCTTCCTTTTGACGGATTCACTCGGTATCACCGCCGGAATCGCAACATCCTCACGATCGCCACGCGCGAGCGGCGAATTCAGATCGACTACGGCGTCCTCTATCTCGGCGAGAACGGCAGTCGGAACCAGGTCGCTAAATACGTCGAGAAGCCGCAGATGACATCGGTCGTAAGCATGGGGATCTATGCGCTGGAGCCGGAGGCGCTGAAGTACATCCCGGCGAACGGATACTTCGACTTCCCCGATCTCGTCCAGGCCCTCCTCAGCGCCGGCGAAAAGGTCGGCGCATACCGTTACGACGGTCTTTGGTTCGACATCGGCCGGCGCGACGACTACGAAGAGGCGGTCGCGGCCTGGAGCGAGGTTCTGCCCGCGACAGCTCCGCAGCGGGTAGCCGGCGAGATTACGTCGGTAAGGGTCTAGCGGGCCATGGAGGCGAGGAAGGTCGAGAGCGCCTCGGCGATGTTGGAGAGCGGCGTAGCGCCGCCCCGAGAGCAGACGTGGATCGTCCCCCTCTCGGATGTCCTCGTTGACGACGAGATCGAGCAGGCGGTGACAGAAGCGGTTCGGTCTGGCTGGTGGAGCATGGGACCGCGGGTTGGCCAGCTCGAGCTCGAGTTCGCGCAATTCTGTAGCGCCCGGCATGCGTTGGCCGTCGCGAACGGGACCGCGGCCCTGCATCTGGCTTTGCTCGCCGTCGGCTGCGGCCCCGGCGACGAGGTGCTCCTACCGTCGCTCAATTTCGTTGCCGCTGCGAACACGATCCGTCACACCGGCGCGGATCCGGTCTTCTCCGACATTGAGGGCGTCGACGACCTCAACGTCAGTCCCGTCGACCTCGAAGCGGCGATTGGGCCAAGGACGCGCGCGATCGTCGTCATGCACTACGGCGGGTACCCGTGTCGGATGGACGCGATCCTCGACCTGGCCGAGCGTCACGGGCTCACGGTGATCGAAGATGCCGCGCACGCACCAGGAGCGCTCTGGAGAGAGCGGAGGTGCGGCACGATCGGCAGCGTCGGCTGCTTCAGCTTTTTCTCGAACAAGAATCTTCCGGTCGGCGAGGGCGGCATGATCGTGACGGAGGACGACGCGCTCGCCGCGCGGATCCGTCTCTTGCGGTCACACGGGATGACGACGCTGACGTGGGACCGCCATCGCGGCCACGCATCGACGTATGACGTCGTTGCGGAAGGGTTCAACTACCGGCTGGACGAGCTCCGCGCCGCGATCGCGCTCGTGCAGCTCAGTCGTCTCGAGCAGCAGAACGCGGCGCGTGCACGGATCGTCGACTTCTACCGCGAGGTGCTCGACGGACGGAGCGGAATGACCATCCCGTTTGGCCGGGAGGCCGACGTCACGCCCGCCCACCACCTGGCGGTTCTCGTCTTGCCGGAGGGACACGAGCGCGACGAGTTCCGCGCGGCGCTTGCCGAGCGGGGAATCCAGACGAGCGTCCACTACCCGCCGATCCACCGGTTCTCCGCCTACCGGCACCTCGGATCGAGCCGCTCGCTTCCAGTGACGGAGGCAATTGAACCGCGGCTCGTAACGCTTCCGCTCTATCCGCACATGTCCGACGACGAGGTGTGCGCTGTGACCGAAGCCGTGGTTGCTGTGACATGAGCGTCACCAGCGTCCCGGAACGCCGCACTACGGTGCGCCTCAGAAGCCCCGCGCGCCGTGTGCGCGTTGCCCAGATCGTCACGAAGTTCACTGCAGGGGCAGGCGGCGTCACATTGCTCGGCGCGCTCGCCCTCGACCCGGATCGGTACTCCACGACCGTCTTTACCGCCGAGGGCGGCTCGTTCATCGGCCCGGCTGAGGCCGCTGAGATCCCCGTCGTCGTCGTACCGCACCTCGCGGGCGGACGAGGCATCTACCCCTGGGTGGACGTTCGAGCCTGGCGCGAGCTCAGCGCGGAGCTCGCCCGCGGGCAGTTCGACCTGGTTCACACGAACAGCGCGAAGGCCGGAGCCATCGGTCGGCTCGCCGCGCGCTCCGTCGGCGTGCGCGCCGTCGTTCACACCTTCCACGGTTTCCCGTTCCATGCATTTCAGTCGCGGCCCGTCCGCGTCGGCCTCGAGGCAATCGAGCGGAGACTGGGACGGATCACGGATTACTTCCTCGCGGCCGGAACGATCACCGCCGCCGATGCGGTTCGGCTCGAGATCGCCCCGCCTGAGCGGATCAGGTCGATTGCGCCGCCGATCGACGTTGCCGTTCCGGCCGACTTCGACGAGGCTCGCCGAGAAGCGCGCCGTGTGCTCGGGATACCAACGGGGGCGCAGGTGATCGGCACGACCGCCCGCCTCGAAGCACAGAAGGCGCCTCTCGACATGGTGAACGCGTTCGCCGCACTCGGGGGCCGCGACGTCCACATGATCTGGATCGGCGACGGCAACCTGCGCACCAAGACAGAGCGGCTGATCGAGCGCAAGGGGATCCACGACCGCTTTCACCTCCTTGGGAGTCGGATGGACGTACCGAGCCTGCTCCCTGCCCTTGACGTCTTCGCAATGTCGAGCCTGTATGAGGGATTGCCATGTGCCGTCGCCGAGGCGATGGCGTTCGGTATCCCGGTCGTCGCCACGGCTGTGAATTCGGTCCCTGAGATCGTCCTGGCGGGAAAGACCGGCCTTCTGAGTCGACCAAGCGATCCGGCCTCACTGGCTCGCGCGCTCGCGTACATGCTCGATCACCGGAGTGAGGCCGCCCGGATGGCGGACGCCGCCCGCGCCTACATCGGTAGACGGTTCCGACCGGATGTCTATGGACGCGATCTGACCGAAGCCTACGAACTCGCTCTCCGCTTCGGTTCCGAGCGATCCCGGAGGGAGGGCGGCGGACAGAGTTGATGCGCCCGCTGCTTCGAACCGCCGGGGAGTCTTTGGCCTTTGACTGCGCGCTCGAATGGGTCGCCGAGCTGATCGGCGAGGGCTCGGCGCACGAGCTTCGCGATGTCGACACTTCCGCGACCATCTCCGTCTCTGTCGATCCGGCGCGGGGCGCTTTCGACACTCGAGGCTGGTGCCGTCTGACTCGCGGCGCGTGGCACCGCGACGGCGAGGTCGTGCTCGAAAACGCGTGCACGTCTGGCTTCGACCTGCATGTTGCGTGCAATCCCGCCGGCGCCGAGTTCACCTATCGGTGGCGGCCGCCGGTGCGCGACCGGGCCGCCGCCTGGGTGCTTCGCTCCCGGTTCCACTTGCTTGCGAGGGCGGTTCTGATGCAGTACCCGGCGCTCTGGTGGGCCGGAATCCGCGGCCGCGCCCCCTTGCATGCCTCGGCGTGGACGAACGGCGCGTCAACGCCGCTCGTTACCGCCGCCAGCGGTATCGGCCGCTCCACCGTTCTCCTCCACGAGCTCGAGTCGGGCGCGCGCGCAACCGGCGACAACGTCGCCGTGGGGGACGGGACGACCGTTTGGGGCCTGGTCGAGCCGGTGCGCGCAGAGAGCGGCGGTGGAAGGCGCATGCCGCATGGCCGGCACGAGAGTGCCATCGCCGACCGCGTCGAGGCGCTCGTCCCCGACGCACTTGTCCTGCTCGAACGCGGCTCGCGCGATGAAGCGCTGCTGCGTCGCTGCGGTTCCGAGCGGGCGGAACGTGCACTCGTCACCAGCACCTACATGGCCGGTGAGTTGCGTCGTTACTGGTCGTTCGCCGCGACTCTTGCGGCGGGGACCGGCCTCGGGCCTGCGCATCCGCCCATCTCGGAGGTTGCCTCCGCGTTCGCCGATGCGCAGCCCTGCTTCGTGCTCGTGCTCGGAAAGAGCCCGGGTGCACAGCTCTCCGAGCTACTCACCGCGTTGGATGTGGCCGAATGCGCCTAGCGAGCCTTCCCGAAGCCGACGTGCAAGACAGGGCGTTCGCCCTACGCGTCCTCGACAGCCTTGATTCCCCCGCGGATCCAGCGGGACTCGCGCGGCTCCGAGACGGTCTGGTCGATGCGGACCTGGCTGCGCCACCGGTCGCACTTCCGGATTTCCATCTCAAGGACGACAAGGAGATGCCGTCCAGCATCGCCGTCGCGACGACCAGCACGATTCGTCCGACTCTGACGAGCGCGTCGGTCAACTGCGGCATGACGCTGATCGCAACGGACCTGCCACGACCGGACGAGGTCGCGGTGACCGACTTCTATCGCCGCGTACGTGAGCGATATCCGTACCCGCCGACGTACCGACGCGACCTGACGGGCGAGGAGGTCGTCCAGTGTGCCGCACGGGGAGGTGACTACGCGGTCGAGCGCTTCGGAGTCGATCCAGCCGAGCTCGAGCGCGTCGAGGAACGAGGCCGGCTCGACGTCGAGCGTTACGGCGGCCTCGAACGCGTGCGGCGGGAGTTGCCGTGGTCCGTCCTCCAGCTGTCTCGCATCAGGTTCGGGACGATCGGCCCGAGCAATCACTTCGCCGAGCTCCAGGAGGTCGAGGAGATCCTGGACGGGCGGGCGGCCGAGCTTCTGGGCGTCAGGCTCGGTCAGATCACACTCCAGTTCCACGGCGGCGGCGGGTCGCTCCCCGGTGAGCTCGGCATGCTCTTCGGACGCCGTAAGCGCTATCCCCGGCCGGTGCAGATCCAGATGGCCGTGCAGAAGCCGCTCTATCACCTCGGCCGAGCGCGCTCGATCGACGAGCTCCGGCGCAGAAGAGCGCTCTACTTTTCACCGGAGTATCCGCCTGTTGACCGCGACAGTGCCGAGGGAGAACGGCTCCTGCTTGCGAACGCGATGGCAATGAACTACGGCTTTGCGTTCAGGCTCTCGACGTACGCGAGCCTTCAGACGCTCTTCCGCCAAGCGTTCGGCGCGACCGAGACTCGAATCGTCGTCGACTCACCGCACAACTCGATCTACGAAGAGGAGATCAACGGAGAGTCGGCGCTCGTCCATCGCCACAACTCTGCGAGGGCATACCCGGCGGCGCGTTTCCCGGATCATCCGATCTTCGGAGAGATCGGGCAGCCGCTTCTTCTGCCCGGGACGAACCGCACGTCGTCGTATCTCTGCGTCGCCGGCGATCAGGCTGCAACAAGCCTCTACAGCGCGTCGCACGGCGCCGGTGCGAATGTCAAGACGTTCGTCCAGCGCGGCCTGTCGAAGCCCGATCCAAGAGGCAGGATGACTCTCCGCTTCGGCTACTCGAGGCCGGAGCCGACCGCGGTTCCTCAGCTCGATGATCGGGGAGTCGACGACGTCATCCAGGTCCTGACACATCACGGTGTCGTGCGGCCCGTCGCACGGCTGCGACCTTTCGCGGTCTTGAACTGATGAGGCTCAGATGAGAGGCGAACGACGGTGGCAGAGCAATCGGCGGATCGTAGGCCCCGCCGGCGCGACGCAGATTCAGCTTCCTGCTTCGCGCAGAGCTCGGCGCGCTTCCGAGCAGCGGCTCCGTGAGCTACCTGCCGGTACTTCGGTCGTCCTCGTCGCGACCGCTCCTCGGGCAAGCAGCAGGTGCAGGGCGGTTGCCGGCCGTGCCGGGATTGCAGTCGAACGAACCTACCTGGCATTTCCGTCGGCCGAGGCGCCTGCGTACCTCGTCGAGGACGAGCCGGCGTCGGTCGGTGTCTTCCTCAAATCGATTCTGGTGGTGCCGCCACGGTCCAGGCTGTCGTTGCCGATGCTCGCAGCAGTCCGCATTCTTCGCTCTCTCGGCACGCGGCGCACCATGCGCATGCTTGCGCCCGGCCGGTTGATTGTGGGGAGGCGCGTGTGACATCGGCTCTCGCACCGGCGAGGAGCGCTGCGAGCCGCATAACGGACACGGCCGTACCGGAAAGCCTGTGGTCCTACGTGCGTGCCTCCGGCCTCCATTCGCTCGTCCTAGGCGCATCGAAGGACGCCAACGCGAAGATCACCGTGCTGCTCGTCTCCGCGGGGACCGGACGGCCGGTGTTTGCGATCAAGGCGCCCACGACCGACGCGTCGGCACGCGCGGTCGAGGCGGAGGTGCATGTGCTTCGCGAGCTCGAACGGTTTCGGCTCGGCCAGTTGTTGGCGACTATTCCCCGCGTCGTCGACGTGGTCGAGTTCGACGGACGGACCGCCGCGGTGATGACGGCCGTGCCTGGGATTCCCATGACGACCTCCTACCTGCAATGGCGCCATACGCGAAGCGCCGCGCGCGTTGCCGCGGACTTCGCGGCCGTGGGCGCGTGGATCGCCGACTTCCAGCTTGCGACGAGCGGAGAGTTGGCGACTCTGGACATGGACGGCGGTGTGTCGAAGCGGCTCCGCAGCCGGTTTTCTGAGGAGAAAGACCTCGATGCCGATCTCGAACAGCTGACGGCGATTTACGACCGGCTAGGAAGCAACCGGGTTCCACGGACAGCGGTTCACGGCGACTTCTGGTCGGGGAACCTCCTCTTGGACGGCGGTCGCGTGACCGGCACGATCGACTGGGAGGCCGGCTCGCCCGTGGGCGAGCCGGTGCGCGACCTCGTCCGCTTCGCGCTCGGGTACGCGCTTTACCTCGATCGGAGAACAAGGGTCGGTCGCCGCGTCGCCGGTCATCCTGGGCTTGTGGCCGGCAGTTGGGGCGCCGGTGTGCCGTATGCGCTCGGCGGCAGCGGCTGGTTCCCGGAGTGCTTTCGTGGGTTCGTCAGGGACGGTCTCGTGAGACTCGGGGCGTCCCCCGAGAGTTGGCACGACGCGGCACTCGCCGGGATCGCCGAGGTTGCGGCCTTCACCGACGACGAGGCGTTCGCGCGGTCGCATCTCGAATTGCTCCGCAGCCTGCGGAGAGCGGAGGAGGGTCGATCGACGTGAGCTCGGCAGAACTCGGCAACGTGCGCTCGATCGCACGGCTGCAACGCCCTCTGGCCGGCGGGCGTCTGGCAGCGCTCGATCGCTCGCGTCTGGCTGTCGTGGTGGCCGCCAGCGCAGTCGCGCTGCTGCCGCTGCTCCGGCCGGGCGGCCCGGGGAACTCTGCCCCTGTCGACCTCTTCATCGGGCTCGCGCTTGCAGTCAGCGTCTTCGTGGCTGCGGGCTCCGGGAAGAAGTGGCGCTTTCCCTACGCCGTTCCGATGCTCCTGTTCCTCACAGGGGGAACGATTGGCGCGATCGCCGGCCCGGTCCCGGATGCGGGAATCACCGCGCTGGCCCAGGACATCATCCTGCTGGCTTGGTGTTGGGTCGTCGTCAACATCTGCAGGTCCTCCGACGGCTTGAAGATCCTCGTGAGGACGTGGGCCTACAGCTCCGTCGTTTGGGCTGCTCTGCTGTTCCTGGCCCTCGCGACGAACACCGCGGCGCTCACCGGTCGAACCGCGAAGGATGCAAGCCGAACCATGCTCACGTTCGGCGACCCGAACGTCTGCGCGAATTACCTCTTCATCTCGATCATGATCGTCTGGGCGGCTCAGTGCCCACGTCGCTGGCCGCTCCGCGTTGCCGCCTACGCGGTTCTGGTCGCAGCCCTGGCGACCACGGGCTCCAACAGTGGGATCGTCTCGGTCGCAGTCGGCGTCGCGATCGCGGCCATCCTTGGCGTCTACCGTCGTGGCGGCATCGTCCCGGCCGTGACGACCTTCGTGTTCGTCTCGCTGGTCGGGTACCTCGTCGCTGCCAACGTCAACTTCACGAGCATCCAGCAAAGGGCACAGACGAGCCACTACGCGTTCATCCGTGACGGGATCGGTCGCGCGCAGACCAGCGCCGCCCAACGGGGATCGATCCTGAGCGAGGGCATCCACCTCTACGGAGTGAGCGGGCTCTTGGGCGCCGGTCCCGTTTCTACGAAGACACGACTTCACGCAGAGCAGGCGCCGTTCGTGAAGGAAGCGCATGACGACTATGTCGCGGCCCTCACCGAGCGGGGCGTGGTCGGCCTTCTCGGGCTCGCGCTCTTGATCGGAGCAGTTGCGCGTCGCTCGCTGTCGGCTGTGAGGCCGGTCGCCTCCCGGCACGCGTCCGTCCTCGTCCGACCGAACGCACTCGTCGGCGCAATCGCCGGAACGTTCGTGGCGATGGCGGTTCTCGAGCTTCTGCACGTGCGGCATGTATGGACCCTCTTCGCATTCGTGGCGGCACTCTCACTCCAGGGGCGGGAACAACGCTGATCAAAGCCCTCCTCAGAGCTCGTAGGAGTGTCCTCCTCACGAATGTCGCGGCACGGGTCGTGGCACTCGTGTCTCTGTCGCTGGCGACGTTGGTGGTAGCGCGGACGAATGGTCCCGTAGGAGTCGGGATCTACGCACTGGTTCGGGTGCTCCCTGGGTTGATCGGCGTCCTGATCTCCGCGGGCCTGCCCGGCGCGGTGACGTACTTTCTTGCGGGCCCTGATCGGAAGAACCGACACCTGCCGTTGACCGTTGTCGCAATGACGCTCGTCGGCGGGGCTGCGGGCACCGCGCTCTGGATGGCTGGAGCGCCGCTGCTGGCCGGGCGCGTGTTCCCCCGACTCTCGCTCGGACTCGTGCTGCTCGCCGGAGTGACGGTGCTCACGCAGTTGATCGTTGCAACCGCGAAGTCTTGCTCGCAGGGAACGGACGATCTCCCCGGAGCGAACCGGGTGATCGTCAACGAGGAGTTCATGTTCCTACCCGCGTACGGCGCACTCTGGTTCGTCGGGTTCCACGGCTACGCGGCGTCGATCACAGGACTGCTCCTCGCAGACGTTGCGACCTCCGTCCTTGCCTGGAATCGGCTCGGGAGGCGCGGCTTCTTTCGTCAGGCGGCTCCGCCCTCGACCGAGCTTGGGCGGCGGATCGCCGGCTACGGGCTTCGCGCTCAGGTTGGTGGCATGGTGACCCTGCTCAACCTCCGGCTGGACTTCATCCTGCTCAACGTTCTGGCCGGTCCCGCAGTCTTGGGCGTCTACGCGATCGCCTCGAAATTCGCTGAGCTCCTGAAAATCCCGGCCCTCGCACTCACGTACGTCCTGTATCCGAGGTATGCGAGAGACGGCCACGCTGTCGCGCGCGCGAAAGCCAGGAGGCTTCTCCCGCGAGCCGGACTCCTGACGGCGGGGTCGATCGTCCCCCTGTGGTTTGCCGCCACCTACCTCATTCCGGCGCTGTACGGACCGGACTTCAGGGGCGGCATCGCTCCTGCGCACATCATCCTCTTCGGGCTGGCGCTCGAGGGGATCGCCGCGGTCATCACCGCCTTCCTCTACGGGATCGGCCGGCCGGGGTTGAACTCGTTTGGGATGGCGGCCGGGCTCCTCGTGACGGTGGTGCTCGATCTTCTTTTGATCCCCCGCTACGGCGCGACCGGCGCGGCGATCGCCTCAGCGGCGGCGTACGCGACGGGCACGGTCGCGCTCGTCTGGTTCTTCTGGTGGGTTGCACCGAACCGCGCGCTCGTCTGGAGAAGAAGCTTGTCGAGGGCGGACGCCTGATGAAGGCCTTTACAGAAGTCGGCGCACGCGGTAGAAATACAGTGCCTTCTCAGGGGAGAGGGTTTAGGAACTGCGGCGAACGGGGAGAGGTGGGTCGGGTTTCTGCGGTGACCCCAAAGACCGAACGGACTGCGGTCATCTTTGACCACTCGCAGCTCTGGCTGCATTCGCTTGAGCGCGCGCTCCCGGCGATCGGGATAACAACGTCCGGCCGAGCGACATCAGCGGACGAAGCCGTCCTGCTCGTCAAGCAACACACGCCGAACCTGCTCATCGCAGGAATCGACGGCGGGCCGAACGTCGCCGACGACCTGAGTTGCGTTCGCCTCGCCCGGGAGCGCGTACCCGAGCTCCAAGTGATCGTCTGGTCGAACGTGGATGAGCCACAGGCTGTCAAAGCAGCGTTCGCCTCTGGGGCTGCCGTCTATGTACTCAAGTCCGCGCGACCCGAGGACATCTTGCTCGCGATCCGGCAGACCTCGGAGCGTTCGTTCTACCTGGCCAATGACCTGTCTGTCGACAGCGGCGCCGCGCGTGCAAGAGAGGCGGAGGCATCAGGCATTCTGACCCGGCGCGAGATCGAGATCCTCCAGCTCCTCGCTCAAGGTCACTCGAACGCGCAGCTTGCACAGCTGCTTTGGGTGACCGAGGACACCGTCAAGTTTCATCTATCGAACATCTACCAGAAGCTCGACGTCGCCAATCGGACCGAAGCGAGCCGCTGGGCTCACGTTCACGGGGTTGTTTTGGCGGACGGGGTCGCTCCGACGGGCACTCACTAGCGACCTCGACCAGGGCCGCATCTCCGCTCGTCCGGGTAGGCGACCGGCGCGCCTGGATGTGTCACACTCGGTTGGTGCCGACCGCCGCCCGGCCGCCAGAAGGCCACGCTCGAATTCTCATCGCGGGCCAGGATCTTCCCTTTTGCCGCAGATTGCGAGCATCCGTCGAGGCGCATGAGGGGCTCGAAGTCGTCGGGATCGCCGAAGACGGCAAGGAGGCGATCCACCTCGTCGAGACGCTCAAGCCGTCGCTCGTGCTCATGGACGTCGCGATGCCGGGTGTGGACGGGATCGAGGCAACACGCAGAATCCGCAAGCTTCCCGACAGTCCCGCGGTTGTGCTCATGACTTCCGACGACGATGAGATCGATGACCGTGCCGTGGATGCGGGGGCTGCTGCCTATTTGAGGAAGAGCAGTGATCTCATTGCATTGCTCGACTTCGTCGTCGCCTTCGCCGGTGCGAGCGCGAGATCGGATCAAGGGGCCGCCCAGAAAAGCCGCGCGGCGCGGTGAACGTGAAAAACTACCCGATCGGCTAGGGACGCATCAGCAACGAAGTAGTTATCTCCATAGCTGACGGGGAAAACTCAAGAGCGAAAGAAAGAACCGTGATGAGGAATCGTTCGCGGAGCTTCCGACATGTCAATGTGGGCCAGACGGTCACTCGCCTCGTCGCGGGTGAACGACCGACGCGGCTTCGCGTCACGAGTGTCGACCGGGGCTTGATTCACTGCGACGAGCTGACGTTCGAGCGCGACTTCGGGCTCGAAGTGGACCCTGTGTTGGGGCCGAGCCTGTGGGGGACCGTTCAGTCGCGACTCCAGCCTGAGCCACGGCGCGCGGTACGGCGTACTATCCGGCTGCCGGCCGGCACCAGGCAAGTGCTGCGGATCGTGCTCTTCGTCGCCTACTTGATCGTGCTTGTCGGCATGGGTGTCGCCATCAGCTTCGACCGTGATCCACTTGCTCTGTTTCTCGGCGCAGGGCTTGCGTTGATCTGGGTCGCAATGAATCTGGCCTCCCTGGAACGCCTAACCCTTCAGGCTCTCCGCACCAGGGTCGCCGCCCCGGTGCAGAGACGTAGGCCCGGTCCCGGGGCGGAGGGTTAGCCGAGAAGGAGCGCGACGATCCCGGCGGCAAGGGCGACCGCACCGGCAAGGACGACCTCTGCGCGATGATGTGCGAGCCCTTCGGTTAGGCGCGGATCGGGCACGGCGGTCGCCGGCAGCGCTGCCAGGCCGAGCAGGAGTACGGCCAGGCCCAGCAGGGCGAGCGCGAGCGGACTCGTGACCTTGCTGGCGACCGCATCCGGTCCCATTGCGCTGGGATTCGTGTTCGGGCCGCGCGCGATCTGCGCACCCTCGGTGCCGCCGGTCGCGACCTGCGAGCTCTCGTGGCCAATGCGGTTCACCGTCAGGGCGCTGATGCCGGCGCCGATGGAGTCCGAGTTGCGCGTTGCGAGTGAGCAGACATCGCTGTGCCGAGCAGTCGAGAGCGCGGTTGACGACGGCGTCCCGGAGGCGACGATCACGACGACGAGGTGCAGTACGGCCTGACGGTCGCGCGTGCGAGCGTCGATTCTGTACGTGCCCGGCGGGAGCAGGCGGCCGTGCAACTTTGCGTTGAAGCGAACTCGGTTGATGCCGCGGTGACCGACGACCGAGAATGAGCCGACGGTTCGGCACACTGGGGACACTTGAACCACGGTGAACCGGATGCGCGCCTTGTGCTTGAGGCGGAACGTCAACACCGTCGTGCGGTATTTCTTCGGCCCATGCGCCGCGAGCCATGGACGGGAGGCGTGGAACCGGCCGATGGGCGACGGGCTGGACTGCGGCGCGCCGTTCGATGCCGCGCCCCCTGCCGACATCGAGCTCCCCAGCGAGCCCCCGCCGAGCGAAAGTGTCAGGCCTATCGAGCCCGCCGAGCCCGATGCGGATGCTCCCTGCTGAGTGGTGCCTGCGGATCCCAGCCCGGGCAATCCAGAAGACGTGCCGCCAACCTGTGGCGTTGACGGAGTCGAGGCGGGAACGGGCGCGGCAGGCTGCTGGACCGGAACGGAGGGCGCCTGCGGGACCGCGGACGGCGGCGATACCGGAGCGGGCGGCAAGGAGGGAGCGGGCGGCAAGGATGGAGGCTTCGGGGCCGGGGCCGGGGCTGGCGGCAAGGAGGGAGCGGGCGGCAAGGATGGAGGCGTCGGGGCCGGGGCT
>JBASRJ010000284.1:0-6802 GCA_049273785.1 Gaiellaceae bacterium
GCCATCGCGCCTGTGATCGCCGCGGCCGACCCGCCTCCGGGTGCCGGGCCGCGCTCGCCGAGCTGCTCCAACCAGCCCTGGACCGTGAGGTCGAGGAACTGCACCGATCGAGATTCTTACGCCTGGAAGCGCCGGCGGAGCGCCTCGACGAGCTGCGGGTCGGGCTCGACGCCCTCGTCCCGGAGCGCAGCCTCGAGATCCGCGATCAAACGGGCCCGGAACTCGGCGTCCGCTTCGGCGCGGCGCACGAGCTCGTCGAGGCCGAGCCGCGCGAGCGGGAGCTCCTGGGCAGCGCGCACCCAGCCCTCAGGGGCAGGCGGAAGGCGCCGCAAAAGCTCACCAATCCGGGTCTCGTCGTACCGGCTCATATCGACTAGACGGCGCTCGGCGCCGGTTTCTTCCCTTCGAGGACTTTCCGGAGGCCGGCGAGGCAGCGGGAGATCCGGCTGGCGATCGTGCCGGCTGGGAGGTCGAGCGCGGCGCCGATGGTCGCGTAGCTCTCGTCCTTGCAGAAGAAGCGGTCCAGCACCTCCCGGCAGTGCTCGGGCGCCTCACGCAGGGCCTCGCGCACCGCGAACGCCTCGTCGAGCTCGGCGATCGTCTCGTCGGCGCCGGCGGGCTCGATGTCCTCGGCAGGGGTCTCGCGAGCCGCTGCGCGCAGCCGGTCGATGCAGAGCCTCCGGGTCAGCTGGCCGAGCCACGGGCGGATCGCCTCGTCGTCGCGCAGCTTGTCCAGCCGCTGGTACGCCCTCGCGAACACCTCCTGGAACACGTCCTCGGCGTCGTGATGCGAAAGGCGGAAGGCCTGGATCGAGATCGCGTACACGTACCGGGAGAACCGCTCGACGAGCTCGTTCCACGCGGCCTGATCGCCGGCGCGGCAGCGCGCGACGAGGGCGGCATCTGTGAGCTCCGACGGCATGAGCGTGCTTGTATGAAAGCGCACTCGCGGCCGACGCGAAAGCGGGCCCTGGGGACCCGCTTCGCGTCGGGATCCGAACCGGCTCAGACGGCCAGCCCGGAGTGGCGGCGCCGCGAGATCGCGAGACCGCTCATCAGCACGAGCGTGATGCCGAAAGCCGAACCGGCGCCGATGCCCGCGTCCTTCCAGTCGAACCCGTTGCTCTTGACCGTGACGAGCTGCGGCGTCCGGATCTCGAACGCTCCCGGCCCGCGGATGCCCGCACGGTTGTCAGGGCCGGTCGAAGCCGACTGCGACAGGCTCTGGTCGGCCTTGACATGGCGCTGGATCTCGGCCAGGTCCGGAGTCACCGAGGTCGACTCGACGCCGCGGACGCCCGACCGATCGTCAGGCCGGCCCGCGAGCTGCTGGTACTTCTGGTTCATCGCCTCGGACCTGAGCTCGAGGGCGTACTGGCCTTGGAGCTGCTGGTACTGCTGGTTCATCGCCTCGGACCTCAGGGACAGCGCCCTCAGAGCCGCCGGCGAGTAGGTCTGGTTCAACGCCGAACGCGCTTCCTGCGCCTTCTGCGTGTGGTAGCTGGCTTGTGCGCCCGAAACGACGATGGCCGCCGTCGCGAACGAGAGGATCAGGCTTTTCAAGAGATTCTTCCGCCTCCGGTACTTCATTTTTTCCCCACTCCCTTTGACCCCACGTCGCTGACGACAACAGGACGGAGTAGGACCGACCCATCTTCCCCGTCGACGTTTGGAAACGCGACAGAGGAACACGGCGAGCAAATTGTAAAAAGGCCTGATCCGGGACGGTAGAGGCTTGCAATCGGCGAGAAATTGCGATTACTTAGAGCATAGGACCACCGCACAGGACGCCTATGAGCCTGCGGCTAAGCGAGTGGTGACGGTTCTCCGGGGAGAGGGGAAGCAAAAGTTGAGAAAAGCATCTTTCTTGGCCGTGCTGGCGATGAGTGCGGTGGGCGCCATGGCGCTCGCAGGTGCCGGTTCGGCCGCAAAACCTACTGGCGTTTCGGCCACGCCTCGCATCGCGAGTAGTCACCTTGCCGCAGGTGTCGTCCGGCAGATCGGCGCTCGGAACTACGCCGGCCCGAAGTGTCCGGGCGCAGGCTGGAACTGCACCACGGCGACAAGAGTGCTGCAGATCGCGACAGACGGCGGCCAGAACGTGGCCCAGTGCAACAAGAAGCCGGTCGTCACGCCGGGCAGCATCAGTTGCAACGTCACGCAGACGGGGAGGAACAACTCCGCGAACTGCGTCCAGACGATGAACAACGTGCCCACTGCGACCGAGGAGTGCGTGATCTCGCAGACCGGCGTGCAAAACCGCGCGGTTGTCTTCCAGCTGATCGTGCAAACCAAGGGCGCGGGCCAGACCGGCACCCAAACGGCGAACATCACCCAGGGTCCCGGTGCGACTGGAGGGACGTCGCTGAACGACTCGTCGGTCGGACAGGCCGTCAAGCAGAGGATCGGTGGCACGGCAGCGGACGACGACGACAACAACGACGACCATGGCGATCGGCGTCTCGCGGCCGTCGATCCGACTCAGGTGCAGGACGCGTACCAGTCCGCGGTCGTCACGCAGACGGCGACGGGCTCAGGACGGAACGCGTCGCGCATCCTGCAGTCCCAGCGCCAGCGGGAGATCGGCGGCAACCCGCAGTCGCAGAACACAAACCCGAATCCGTCGGACTGTGCACCTGCGCACGGGGTGAACAACCCGAACGCGTGCGCGAACGTGTCGCAGAGCAACGTAGACGGCAACAACAGCAACGTTCTGGTTCAGCTGAGCAACAGCCTCGCCCGGACGGGCGTCGCCGGAGCGATTCAGGTGCAGGGGAATGTCAACGGTGGCCAGGATGGACGCGTTCACCAGGACACCAGCGCCGCCGGGAAGTCGACGAACCAGGCGTATCAGAGCAAGACGTGGACGCTGACCACGCCCTCGGGGTCGCAGACCCAGCACGACCCGTCCTCCTGCTGCGGCTTCGCGAGCCAGGACGGCGGAACGGGGAACAGCGAAACGATCAACCAGACGGCGAATCTGACCGCGACTGGCGATTCGAACCCGAGCCAAACGATCAACCTGACCGGGGAGAGCACGCAGCCGACCGACACCGTCGGGAACTGCACGATCACGCAGTTCGCCAACGTCAACGGCGTTTCGACGCCGAACTCGGACTCGGAGAGCCCGTGCCCGTTCCTGCTGCTCGAAACGTCGTGCATCAACGGCGACGGGCACTTCTGCACGGCGTCTCCGCCGGACACGACCCCACCCGACTCGCCGGTATCGAAGCTGACGAAGTGCGTCCGGCGCACTGACATAGCCCAGGACTGCACAAGTGCGTCGAGCGGCTCGTTTGGGAGCCCATTCGAGTACCAGATCGACTACAGCAACGTCGGCACCGGCACAGGACACAACGTGACTGTCACGGATGTGGTCCCTGCCGACTGGACGATCGTCAGCTGTTCAGAGCCCGACAAGACGGGAGCGTCCTGCAGCTTCGACAACGACACCCACACGGTGACGTTCATCGTCGGGGATGTCTTGCCCGACAACAGCTGGTCAATGTCGTTCAACGCGACAAGCAGCTGCACCGGTTTCTCCAACGTCGCCACCGGCAAGGCCGACGAGGAGCCGGCACCGGCGTCCTCCAATCCGGCCGTCGTGACGCTCGTCTGTTAGAGCCCTTCGGTAGCAGGGCCGGCGCTTAGCCGGCCCTGCTACCCACCAGTGCCAACTCGCGCTCGATCTCGGCCGCCAGGCCGGTCGCTCCGATCGCTTCGCACGTCTCGTGCGCTAGGACGAGCTGCTCGCGCGCCTTCTCGGGATCCCCGAGCTCCCGCAGGGCGCGCCCGTAGGCGATCCGTGCCTGGCTCAGGTCGATCGGCCAGTTGAGCTCCTCAAGTAGGGCCAGCGCTTCCGCATACCGCTCGAGGGCCGGGCCGGCCTCGCGCCTCGCGACTGCGAGTGCCCCCTGGGCGAGTTTCAGGGCGGCCTGGACATACGGTTGTTCCTCGGGGATACCCCTGGCCGCGAACTCCACGAGCTCGGCAGCGTCGTCGATTCGTCCCTGGCGAAGCAACGCGTCGGTGAGGAACCGGTAGATGTCGATGGCCAGCCAGCTGCTTTCGGCCAATGCGAGCGGCAGCGCCTGCCTGAGGGGTTCTTCTGCGGCGATTGCGTCGTCGCGCGCGAGCGCGTACTGAGCGAGCGCGATGAAGTTCTGGATCTGGATGTACGTGTCACCTGTGCGCTCGAGCCACGCTCCGGCCTGCTGACCGAGCCTCTCCGCCTCATCGAGGTCGCCGCGGAGGAACTTGATCAGGGCAAGCAGGTGCGTCGCGAGCGCCTCCATGCGGCTGCTTCCCATCTCGGCGGCAAGCGAGGAGCAGCGTGCGAGTTGCTCTTCCGCGGCCGCGAGCTCGCCGTTGTCTTTGAGGAGAAATCCCGCACGTAGATGGCCCTGGACGCGAAGCGTGCGCTCGTCGATCTCTTCCGCGATGCTGATCGCCCGGCCGATGTCCTCGAGCGCCTCGTGGGGAGCCCCAAGATCTCCCTTCACCGACGCCAGTGAGAACGCCGCCCTGACCTGGAGCTTCCGATGGCCGGCCTGGACCGCAAGTCTCATGGCCTCCTCCATCCGAGCCTGCGCCTGCTGTGGGCGGCCCTGCCGCTGGTCGATCAGCCCGAGCGTGATCAGCGCTTCGCAGGTGACGTCGAGGCGCCCGGCCGCGCGGGCGTCGTCGGCGATCGGCTCCAGCAGTTCCAGCGCCTTCTGGGCCTGACCGAGGATCTGGAGCGCAACCGCGCGTCGAAGCCGTAGCTCGAGCGCCGCTTCGCTGCCCTCCACGACGATGTCGAGTGCGCGGGCATAGAAACGTTCCGCCTCGCGCATGCCCTCGCGCGCTTCCGCTCGCTCGCCGGCATGCGACAGTGCGCGCACGGCCCGCTCGATCGGCGGCTCGATCGTCGCCCTCGCGATCTCATTGGTAAGTCGGCATGCCTGCTCGAGGTGGTACGCGACGATCTCGATGAACTCGTCGAGGGCGGGCAGATCCTCGACCCAGTCGCCGAAACGGAGATGGAGCTGCGCGCGACGTCCCTTCGGCATCCGGCCGTACGCGACGTCGCGAATGATGATGTGCTTGAAGCCGTACTCGCGCTCGCCGGCGACCGACGACTGCTCGTGCTCCCGGACGAGATCGCGGCGCTCCAGCACGTCGATGCGCTGCAGGAGCTCGTCGTCGGCCGCAGTTGCCGTCTCGTCCTGCAGATGCGCCACCGCGCCAGGCCAGAACGTGCTGCCGACGACCGAAGCATGTTGGGCGACGCGCCGCTCCGGATGCATCAGCTGGTCGAGACGCGACCCGATCAGGGCCTGGAGGCTGGTCGGCACCGCCACGGCCTCTCCTTCTTTGAGGTGCCAGCCGGTCGAGTCGACGACGCCTTGATCCGACAGCATCTGGATCGTCTCCTCGAGGAACAGCGGGTTGCCGCCGGTGTTCTGCAGCAACGCATCTGCGGCAGCGCTGTCAGTGAGGGCTATTTCCCCCAGCAGCTCGACGAGCAACTCGCGCCCCACCTCGGTCGTCAGCGGTTCGAGCCCGATGGCGACGCGCCGGTCGCGTTCGCGCATCAGGTCCGGCATCGACTCGGCGAGCTCCGGGCGAGCCGAGGCGACGACGAGCAACGGTGTGTCGGCTTCGTCCTCGACGAGGAAGCGGATGAACTCGATCAGCGTCGGCTCGGCCCAGTGGAGATCCTCGAAGACGAGCAGCAACGGGCGCTTCTTGGCGAGCAGCTGCAGCATGCGGCGCAAGCCCCAGTGGAGCTCGGCCTGCGTGATCTCGGTGGCCGAGTACGTCCCGCGCGGCGTCGTCGCGACGCCGAGGATGTTCGATGCAGCCGCAGCCATCGTCCGCAGCTCGTCGAGATTGCCCTCGCCGATCTCCTCGAGCAGCGCCCCGAGCTTGACGGAGATCTCGGCAGTGCCCTCGCTCTGCAGGATCCCGGCCGCCGCCTTCACGATCTCCGTCACGGCCCAGTAGGTGATCCCCTCCCCGTACGGAAGGCAGCGGCCCCAGAGCATCGTGCCGACGTCCGCAGTTCGGGCACCGACCTCCTCGAGCAGGCGGCTCTTGCCGATGCCGGGCGACCCCACCACCGTCGCCGTCCCGGGCAGCCGTTCGCGCATCACCTGCTCCCACAGTCCGAGCAGCTTCGCGAGCTCGTCGTTACGGCCGATGAGCGTGCCGCGGCGTGTTTCTCGCCGCGTCGGCAACTCCCGCGCATTGACGACCTCCCAGATCGGGACCGGCTCGGTCTTGCCCTTCGCGACGACGGGCTCGGCCTCGCGGTACTCGATTGCGTGCTTCGTCCGCTGGTAGGTCAGCTCCCCGACGACGATGCCGTTGATCGGCGCACCGCCCTGGATCCGCGCGGCGGTGTTCATCACGTCACCGGCGGCTTCGCCGATGTCCTCGCCGGGGTTCGATCCGATCACGACGATCGCTTCGCCCGTGTTGATGCCGGTGCGGATGTTGAGGTCCAGCCAGTCGTCGGTCGCGTTCAGCTCTTCGATCGCCTTCGTGACGGCGATGGCGGCGCGGACCGCGCGCTCCTCGTCGTCCTCGTGCGAGGTCGGCGCGCCGAAGAGTGCGACGACCGCGTCGCCGATGAACTTCGCGACGCTGCCCCCGTGGAGCTCGAGCTCGCGGCGGGCCTCCACGTAATAGGGAGCGAGCCGCGCGCGGACGTCCTCGGGGTCGAGTGACTCCGCGGACGCGGTGGAGCCGACGATGTCGGTGAAGACGGCCGTGACGAGCCGCCGCTCCTCGACGCGGGTCTCGACCGGCGCCGGGG
>JBASRJ010000333.1:0-10737 GCA_049273785.1 Gaiellaceae bacterium
CCCAAAGCCTGATCTCTCAGGTGGAGCGAGGATTGGCCAGTCCGTCGATAACCACCCTCCGTCGGCTCGCCGCGGCCCTACACGTCCCAATCGCTGCTTTCTTTCTCGGCGACAATGGGGCCACCGACAGCGCGGGAAACGACAAACTCGACGGACAACTGATCATCGTCCGGCGTGACGATCGGAAGGGGCTCCGCGTCTCCCGGTCGAACGTGGTCTATGAGCTCCTCACACCGGACCTGAACCGAAAGATCGAGTTCCTGTGGATTGAATACACGCCCGGTTCGGTCACCCATCCCGAGCCGATGTCCCATCCCGGCGAAGAGAACGCGCTTTGTCTCGAAGGCTCAGTAGTCGTCACCGTCGAGGGCAACGAGTTCGTCTTGAACGCTGGTGACAGCATCTCGTTCGACAGCGGCCGACCGCATCAAGTCGAGAACCCCGGCGGCGAGAAGGCGGTCATCATTTCAGCGATCACGCCACCTGCGTTCTAACCTCGAGGGCCGCTTCGACCCGATACGTAAGGGACCGCCAACGCGCTCTTCATTTCGTGTTCTCGCGCGCGCGACAACAAGGACAGCCCACGTGGAGAGGCGTGAGGAAGCCCAAGTGGAGAGGCGTGGTGCGTGCGGGAAGCCGACTCCTTGCGCGGCCGATGGGCGGTCAAGCGTGGGGGATTCCGAGGCGCGTCCGAAAACCCGTGGTACTCCCCGTGGTACTGAACTGAGCGAAACTCAGATCAACTCAGACCTCCAGGCATCGCCGAGCAAAGCCGAATGCGCCTGACGTGACCGGCCCGTGACGTTCTCATAACCCGGAGGTCGCAGGTTCAAATCCTGCCCCCGCTACTGGAAAGGCCCTGGAAACAGGGCCTTTTTCCTGTCCGCGTTGAGATCGCGGGTTGGAACTTTTGCCAAACTTTTGCCATTGGCAGCCGCTGGGCTGGCCAGAGTCGTTGCTTAGGGGTCTGATTCATCGACATTGGGTCGACCGCTGACCGTCGGGACCGTCGTCCCGACGAGCGGCGTGACGACTGTGTGGGCGTTGGGCGCGCGGGCCATACCAGGATTATCCGGCGTCTGCTTCGCCGAAGCCTCTGGTGGGCGTCGCGCGCCGCCTCGAACCGTCGTACCGTTGCTCTGTGAAGGTGGCCGGTATCGACGGCACGAAGGGAGGGTGGGTCGCGATTGTCCTTGATGATGGGCAATTCTTCGCGGACCATGTTTTGTCGTCAGTCGAAACAGACTTCCGCGAAGTCGGCGCCGCGGCGGTTATCGCGATCGACGTGCCGATTGGGTTCGGCCCTCGAAAGGCAGATGCGGCGGCCCGTGCGTTCTTGCCGGGAGCCGCCAGCACCGTCTTCACGACCCCGTCGCAGGAGATTCTGGAAACACCGTTTGGGCCGGGACTCGGTGTCTCCGCGCAGGCTCACGCGCTCGGCCAGCGGATCCTGCACGTGACCAAACAGGCTCGATTGGATCCACGCATTCGCGAGGTACATCCCGAAGTCTCATTCCGCGCGATGAACAACGGGAAGCCGCTGCGGCACCGAAAGAAGTCTGCGGGCGGTGCGCTCGAGCGAATCGAGATTCTTCGCAAGCACGGCATCACGCTCGAGCAGCTCGGCAGCGCCAGCTCCGTACCGCTCGATGACGTTCTCGATGCTGCCGCGGCAGCCTGGAGCGCGCATCGAGTTTCGACCGGGGTGGCGCAGTCGCTGCCGGCGCCGCCCGAGATGATCGAGGGGCACCCGGTCGCGATCTGGGTCTAGATGAAGCGTCGCCGCTCTAGCAGCGGAATCCAGTGCCGAAATTTAGGGAGGTGCCATCGTACGAAGAAGCGGCGTGACTACGGCAGCGATCGCTACGACCAGCGTGAGTCGAGCTCCCGCTCGCGGATGAAGTCGTCGAGCCACTGAGGGGGTTCGAGTTTGGTCGCAGCTGCTGCGAGGAGATCTGACCAAGAGATGAAAGCGAAGGCTCTGCCCGGCGCCGCTTCGAACGTGTCGACAAGACCGGGTGTGCGCACAGCCAGGCGGCGCGGACCTAGGTTGATCAAGGCGAAAGAGCGATCGAGCCGCCCAGCGAGCTCGACGTCGATTCGCCAGTTGCGGACAAGCTCGTAGTAGCCGGCCGTAGCGACCTTCTCCGCTGGGAGGGTGAAGATGTCGGCGCGCGACGTGTAGCGGCCGAAGTTCGGGTAGCTGGGCTTGACGTCGTTGGGCGCCTGATATTTGACCTCGGTGAAGATCAAGTGACCGGGCCAGGAAATGACTATGTCCGGCTCGCTCTGCCTTAAGGGGTCCTCGCCCAGTTCGTCGCAGATGGCACTGAGATGGGCGTGAAGCTCTTCGCCTCCGTGGACTGGCGCACCCCAGAGCAGAAGTGAAGCGCCCTGGGTTTCGTAGCGTCAACGAAACCGGGTCAACCCCAACCCCATTGCCTTTGGTGGCTCGACCCGGCGGTCGCGCTCGTTATCGCCCCCGACGCGCTGCAGGGGGGCGTGGACGGCCTGGCCGGGCGAGCCTGCTCCTCTGGCGGCTGGTAGACGCAATCTTTCGCGCCGCGCCGGCGTCTGAGTTAAGTAGGACGGCCGGTTGCGTGGGCGGGACGTGTGGAGGCCACGATTTGCGCAGACTCGTAACGATCGGTGGCGCGGCTGTGGTGTGCATCGGCGCAGTCGCTGGTGTCGCCAATCCGGCGGTTGTGGCCAGCGGCCGCCTCACTGGCAATACGCAGATCTCTTTCGGCTGCCCCGGCCCCGTGCAGGAGGGAACGCCCGGCTGCAACCCCTGGCGCCCGTTCGCGCATGCCAGCTTCTCGCTTGCGCAGGGTTCGGCCTCCGGGGATCCCATCGCGGGCTCCCGCCGCGCCGTCACCTCCGACGCGCACGGACAGTTTCGGCTTCTCCTGCGCGCCGGTGCTTACGTGATCACGCCGCTGCCGCAGCGAAACACCCACGGCGGCAAACGCCTAAACGTTCAGGTGCGCGCCGGCGAATCCACAGCAGTGCTGGTCCGCTTCGCCGGCTTCCCGCAGATGGAGTGAGAGATAGCACGCGACACGCACCCCGTTGGCCCTGTCGCGGCAAGCACTAGTTCGCTCCGCTCGTGTCGAAGTGCGTAGCTGTCGCGCTTTGGCGGAAGAGCGACAAGAGTCGTTCGACAAGGGCCAGTAGACCGAAACCGGTTACGCGCGCCGGCGAGAACAAGATTGAGCCGCAATTCCGAGATTTCTCGGGCTGCGCACCGAATTTCGCCACGCCACACGTTGTGACCGCGTCTCGACGTAGGGAGCGAGCGTCTAGCGCTTTCCTCGCAGCCAGCCCGAGATCCGAAGCCCGAGCGGTGCCTTTTGAGGGAGAATCTTCGTCTGGGGTGCCGGCTCGCTGAACGGCTCGAGCGTGTCCGTTTCCGCAGACGCGATCTTCAGCGTCACTTCGCCTGGAAAGATCGCCGCAACTTGCTCGCCGGGAACGTAACGAACATGTGCAGATTGCTTGGACTTGACGGCGAGGCCGTCGAATATGTCATCGTGCTCGTCGCCTGTGACCTCGACGACTTTGCCGACGAGGACTCCGTCGGCGCTGACGACATTCCAGCCCTTCTCGATCTGCAACCACGAGACAGGGTCAGTCACGCCGGATCGACTCCTGACCGAAGAGCGGAAACGTCAGCGGCCACGCGGGGCCAAGCTAGCAATTTGATCGCCGGACGGCCATTCGTCAGCCGCCGGCCCGGCCACGCCACCGGCGCTACCCTGCCGTGGTGAGACTGGCGGTCGGGGACATGGTCGTGTACGCCTCGCACGGGGCGGGGCGGGTGGCAGCCAGGGAGAGAAGAGTCGTTCTCGGCAAGCGGCAAGAGGTGATCGTGCTTGCGCTCGCGGGCGGGCTGTCGGTGGAGCTGCCGATGGAACGCGCACGTGAGCTGCTGCGGCCGCTGGCCAGCGAGGCGGACATGTCGCGGGTGCGGAAGACGCTGGGCGCAGATCACGCCGTCAGCGGGGATTCCTGGCTCAAGCGCCGGCGGGACTCGCAGGCGAAGCTGACAGGTGGCGATCCCGTTGAGCTCGCAGAGATCATCCGTGACAGTGCGCGTCGCGAGTGGACGCTGCCGGCGAAGGGCACCAAGTCGCAGCTCTCTCCGGGCGAAAGGGAGCTCTTCGTGAAAGCACGCCAGCTTCTCTCGAATGAGATTGCCCTGGCGCGCGGCGTCGAGCCGGCGGAAGCGGATGCCTGGATCGACGAGCAACTCACGCGAACTGGCTGATCAGCCGGGCAGCGGATCTCGTGCTCCCATTCCGCCAGCTGCGCCACGCCAGCGTCGCTTGTGGGATGCCAATACTCGGGACCGACAGTGAGAATAAGGCGATTTACAGGTGGGACGTAATTTGGTGCTCCGCATGCGATGTATGACGACGGAGGAAGTGGAACTATCTGTGAGCGGCGTTGGTTCCTCGTCTGAAGGGGAAAGAGGTCGCAGGGCGGGAGTGCGAGGTTTGGATCAGGACGGCGGGGAGGAAGAAGTCTCTTTCCGATGATGCGGTCCTCGGACCTCGGGTTGGCGGTGGCGGAGAGTGAGGTCGCGCGGTTTCTCGGCGTCGAATTCTGGTTGGGAGACGGTGGCCCGGACGCCGAGAGGCTTGAGCGGCTCGTTGCGGCTGGCCTTGAGAATGGGTTTCTGACCTACGACGAGATCGCCAACGCGCTCGAGGATGTTGAGCTGACGATTGAGCAGAGGGAGGAGATCTACACCTTCCTGCTCGAACGCTCGATCGAGCTGGTCGAGGGGGAGCAGCACAAGCAGCCGCCGCACGAACAACCGCAGCCCGAGGAGGAGCAGGCGCCGAAGCTCGACCTCAGCGTCGAGCCGTCGCTCGACTCGCTGCGGCTCTACCTGCGCGCGATCGGCAAGGTGCCGCTGCTGACGGCCGACCAGGAGGTCTTGCTGGCGAAGCGGGTCGAGCGCGGTGACATGTCGGCGAAGGCGCAGATGATCGAGGCGAACCTGCGCCTTGTCGTCTCGATCGCGAAGTCGTATCTGGGGCGTGGCCTTCCGTTCCTCGACCTGATCCAAGAGGGCTCGCTCGGTCTGATCCGCGCGGTTGAGAAGTTCGACTACCGCAGGGGCTACAAGTTCTCGACCTACGCGACCTGGTGGATTCGCCAGGCGGTCACGCGCGCGATCGCCGACAAGGCGCGCACGATCCGCATGCCCGTGCACATGGTCGAGCGGCTGAACAAGGTGGTACACGTCGAGCGCCGCCTGGTGCAGCAACTGGCGCGCGAGCCACAAGCGGAGGAGATCGCGGCCGAGCTTGAGATGACAACCGCGCAGGTGCGGGAGATCCGGCGGATGGCGAAGCTGCCCGTCTCGCTCGAGAAGTCGATCGGCGAGCAGGAGGACTCGAAGCTCGGTGACTTTGTCGAAGATCAGCTGGCCGAGTCGCCTTTCGAGGTGGCCGCGGACTCGCTGCGATGCACGGAGATCGAGCGCGCGCTGTCCGCGCTGCCAGAGCGCGAGCGCCAGGTAATCGAGCTCCGCTTCGGCCTCCATGGCGGTCAACCGCAGACGCTCGAGGAGGTCGGCCGCGCCTTCGGTGTCACCCGCGAGCGGATCCGCCAGATCGAGAACACCACGCTCAAAATCCTTGCGTCGCTGCCCGAAGCGCAAGGCCTCAAGAGTCGCGGCTAGCGCGCAGTCGCGGCGATTGCGCGGGCCGGAGCCCGTATCTGAATCGCAGCGCAACAGAATCGCAGCGCAACAAGTCCAGCGTTGACTACGTGCGATCGAGTCCGCTGGTCACTCAGCGACCTTGTCGGCGAAAGGGACCGGGGTGACGATTGATCTAGCCTGCCGAGTTTCAGAAGTACCGGTAAGGGGTCGGCGGGGGCCTACGGGCCCGTCTACGCTGGCTGGGTGGACGTCACTTTCGAGGTTTCCGGTGACTTGCTCACGCTTCCCGAGGGTCAAGCGACGATCCTGGCGGAGAAGCTTCGCCTGTTCGCGGCTGGCCAGTTCCGCGATGACGTGCGCAAGCTCGACGAGCTCGGCACCAGTCGAGATTGGCTTGCGGGTACGCGCGAGGCCGCTGACTTAATTGAGATCGCGCTTGTAGATGAGCGCAGCGGTCCGGTCCTGCTGGTGAGGGGCGACGTGGCCAAAGCGGTCTCTCAGGTGTTGCGCATCAGCTATGTGGATGCCTCTGGTCGGAAGAGAGCTGCCGGCCTGGTCGAGGCGCTAGAGGCACTCTCTGAGCCTGGCGGCTAAGACTTTGCTGCCCGAGCACGTCGAGCTGATGCCGCAACACCATCAGCTCGACGTCTTTGGCGAACTCGCTGCGTCGCCGTCCGAGGAGCAGCCTGAGGAGCGCCGAGAAGGCGAGATGAGCGAAGGAAAGGAACATTCGACGATGCTCCCAGAGCCCACCACCGGCCGCAGCACGACCAGAAGCTAGGTCCTGAAACCGTCAGGCAATCAGTTGCGAAGCCCGGAACGATCTGGTACTCGCGCGCGTGAATCTAAAAAGCAAGCACTTCCGGTTTCCTCTGCAAGGCAGCTGACGCCGGCGCACGCACCGGGATTTCAAACACCTCCCGCGTAAGGGAGGCAGCCGCATGTTCGTGGCGAACTGCACACAGTGCCCAGGGTTTCCTCGGTCGTGCCCCAGCTCTCCCCGGGGGACGGCCGAGCTGCGGCGTGAGCCATAGGCGTCGCCCCTGGGCACCTTCTTCACAGCGCAAGACTCGAGGTTGAGCCGCGTCTACTTTGGCGGAGCCCCGGGCCTGTTCGCGCTGGGGGCTTACGGCCTCTCCGGGGAGAGGGGCGGCCGGCTCGGGCTCCACTCCCGTCGGCTAAGCGGCTTGCCCGCGCGGTGACCGCGGTACGCGCTGTGCGACTAGCGCTTCTCGATGTTGTGGATCTCGAGTACCTCCGGCTCGCCCGAAAACTCTATCCCTGTTTCAGCCGGCACCGGCATAAGGCGCTTACCGAACGCCTCGAGCAGTTCCCGTGAGTCCCAGATTTCGCCGACCTTGAGGTTCCCCTCCGGCCCGAAGCAGACCTGGTACTCGAGCCCATCCGGCGGAAACTCAATGCCAGCCTCCTCGATCCGGCGGATACTTTCGTCGTACTTTTCGGCCGTTAAGGATGCGGGGTCGAAGCGGACAACGATGCTCATGGCTCGATCCTCCATGCCCCGGGGGCGGGGACACTGTCCGGTATCTCGCTGAGTTAGTGGGCGAGCCACAGAGGGCTGCGCGTAACCGCCGCCAGTCGTGCGCGGCCCTTTCCCAGGGCTCGCCCCTCTTGATATAGGCGCTTCGCGCGGTAAGCGAATCCCCCGCGACCCTTGTCCTGGTTGAGCCTCCTCCGCCAATCTGATCCTCGAGAACCTTCCACGCTCGCTGATCGCGGTCACGGCCAGTTGGGACTCAGCTTTGCGACGCATCGCCTCGGGGCCGCGTTCCAATGACCTGAAATCTCCTGGAGGGCGCGGGCGGTGGTTAGTGCAGCAACGCTGAACCGGGTCAGTTCGGTGCGACGGCCGCAGAAAGCTGGCTCTCCGGGCATAGAGTCCCGATAGACAGGCGCATGACAACCGATGAGGACACAGCGATGGTCGCTGCCCAGTTGGCTGACCTCACTCGATCCGTCGAGCAGATGGCGAACCAATTGAAGGAGGTTCGCGACCGCGCTGACAACCAGCAAGATCGCGCGGACACCCAACAGGAGCGCATTGACCTCGCGGCGCGAGAACTGACCGAGGTCAGTGATCGTCTGCATGCGGCGGCGAGCGCGCTCCGAGAGTCAATCTGATCGCCCCGTTCGGCGAGGGCCTCGCCGGTTTCGCCACCCCTCCTAGTGCAGTGCACTCGCGCGGCAGGTGCTCACACTTTCGACTGCACTCCACGACTTCGATGCGTCCTCAACACTGATCCACCTGGAGGGCCTTACGGCCCCGACAGCTCGAGTTCCGTCACGTCTGCAAAGACTGGCGATCCGACCGATCGGTCGCCTTTTCGTCTTTGGTTTTTCGGACGCGATGTGGCAAATTTGACTGCGGTAGGGTCACGGCGGTTTATCCCGCGGTCATCGGCGAAGGTGCTTCGCAATTCGCGTCCCGCATCAAGCGGCTGCTCAGGGTGAGATCGGCCTCAAGATCGTTTCCCATGATGGGTCACAGAAGCGCGTGCCGCTGCTAGCCCATTCCAATTGACTTAGGTGGGCCCGGAGCCTCGGGAAGTAGCCTCAGTTCCGTCATCTTCTCGTCGTGGCGCTGAGGCCGCGTTGGTGGGCGCAACTCTCCCTCGCGCGCCCGCCGCAGCGGCATGTCCGGGATGCGCCTCCGTTCGAAAGCGCGCATCACGTGCACGGCGGGAGGCATACTCGGCTCGTGTCTCGGACGGATCTCACGGCGGCGCTGCGAGATGGTGTTCGGCCCGAGCCGGATCCGATCCGCCGTCTGATCGACGAACGTCTCCCGTGGGCTGGTCATGGTTCGCTTTTCACTCACCAGACACTAGGCATCGGTCCGATGCTTGCTCAGGGCTGGAAGCTGCACGTCTCCGCCACCCAGTTCTCAGCCGTTCCGGTGCTCGACGCCGCACTCGCCGTTCTTCTTGACGAAGGTGCGCGCTTCAAGGTGGTGAGCTCGATCAATCTGGTCACCATGCTCAACGCCGGCCACTTCGGCCTGTCCCAGATCGGTAAATACCTGACGGTCTACCCGAGCGACGACGCCCAAGCGGTCAGACTGGCAACCGCACTGGACCGGGTCACGAGCGGCCATCGCGGGCCGCGAGTGCCCACGGACCGGCCGTTGAGACCCGAGAGTCTCGTCCACTACCGCTACGGCGTAATGCACCAGGGGCTGGAGGGGGATACCGGAGGCGAAGAGGCGGTCGACGGCTACGACCTGCTCGACCCGGCCGGCCGTCTGACGAACGACTTCCGTTTGCATTACTACCTGCCGCCGCCGGCCGGGATCGACGATCCGTTCGAGGACGCCGGCGCGTATGTTCCGCGCCCGGCCCGAAGTCATCTTCTCAACGGGCGTTACCTCGTCGTCAACGGGCTGTCCCAGGGGATCCGTGGCGGGGTCTTCCGCGCCATCGACCTGGGTGCGACGCCCGCGCGCTTCTGCCTTTTGAAGGAAGCGTGGCACGACGTCAGTGTCGATCGATGCGGTCGAGATGCGCGCGACTGGCTTGTGAACGAGGAGCGGATCCTCGTTCGACATGAGGGCTCGTCGGCGCTACCCCGGTTCTACGACAGCTTCGATCTCGACGACAACCACTACATCGCAATCGAGTACTTCGAAGGCACGACGCTCGCCCAAGTTCTGTCGGACGACCACTCGATCAACGACGGGATCAGCGTGGCGGAGATCATCGCGGTCGGCCAGGAGACCGCCGGAGCTCTGGCCCAGCTGCATGAGCTCGGCCTCGTGTTCCGTGATTTCAGCCCGGCGAACGTCATCGCAACGCCGGACGGCGGCTATCGGCTGATCGACTTCGGCACCTGCTTCGACGCCGCGGAGGACGGCGCGCCTCCCATCGGCGGGGGAACGCCGCCGTTCTACCCGCGTGAGCAATTCGATCGCGAACATCCGGCGCCCTCTGATGACGTCTTTGCCTGGGGCGCTGTTCTTCACTACCTGTGTTGCGGCGTTGCCTCGGTCGCCGACATGCCGGAGGAGGACTACGGCCTCAGGCCTTTCGCCCGTAGGCCGGTCGCCGAATTGCGTCCGGGGTTTCCGCCGCGAATTGCGGGCGTCATCGACCGTGCCGTGGCCTGGGAACGGAGAGACCGCTACGAGACGATGCGCGAGGTACACCGCGCACTCGTCCAGGCCGCCGCGGAGCTCGAGGTGCGGTCGCCACGCGCGCCGGCCGTGCCGGGCCAGGACCCGACCGCACCGGGCACAGAAGGATCGGCCGGGACTGCGATCAGTCGCGCCGCGTTGACCCGACTGGCTTGCGAAGTCGGAGATGCGCTTTGCGCGGTTGCCGAGGAGCGCGGCGGGGGCGTCTGCTGGGCTGCGCGAGACCAGCTGAGCAGCAGAACGGAGTACGGACCCGATCTGTATTCGGGTGCGGCAGGCATCGGTCTTTTCCTAGCGGAACTGTCCCGTGCGACCGGCGAGCCGCAGTATGCGGAGACTGCCCGAGCGGCGGCGCGCTGGCTCGCGGGCCCAGCGTGGGGTCGCGGGCGCGCCCAGCACGGCCTGCATTGTGGGGAGCCCGGCGTGAGCTATTTCTTCCTCTCTTTGGCGGAGCTGCTCGATGAGCCCGGCTTCGTCACGGCGGCGGAGCTGCGAATGCGTCGCCTGCAAGGCGTGCCCTTTGCAACTGCCGACCTGACTCATGGTGCGGCCGGAACGATCCTGGCGTTGGTCGAGCTTCACCGCGTCACGGGCGAGTTCGTCTATCTAGCGGCGGCGCGGACTGCGGGCGACGAGCTGGTTCGCACCGCCTTGCGCGGGCCCGAAGACTGCCCCGGTTGCTACTGGGACGTCGCTCCCCCTGCTCCTGGCGGCTTCGGCGTGCCCTATCTCGGACTTCTGCACGGCGCCGCCGGCATCGGGCTGGCGCTGACCAAACTCGCCCGGGTCACCGGCGAGGAGCGCTACCTCGACGTGGCCGAAAGTGCTGCGAGTCTGCTACTGGCCCAAGCGCGAGCCGGCGATTCGGGCGATGACTGCCTCACGTGGCCGCGCCGACTCGGCGACGATT
>JBASRJ010000334.1:0-4418 GCA_049273785.1 Gaiellaceae bacterium
AGGTCGAGGCGATGGAGGGCTTCGCCGTGCTGCGCGCCGCGGCGCTGGCCGGCGTCCCCGCGGTCGAGGTGCGCGTCGTGTCGAACGCGGTCGGCGAGCTGGATCGCGCCCTGTGGCAATTCGACGAGGCACTGGCCTCGCTCGCCGAGGCCGTCCCGCGTCTCCTCGCCGAGCTCGGGCGGTGAGCCGGCGGATCGCGCTCCGCGCGGGCGGCCTTGCCGTCCTCGCGCTCGGCGTGCTGGCCGGCCTGACCTTCTACTTCAGCTCGGAGACGGTCGCACCCTGCCTCGCCTCGGGCACGCCGAAGTGGCGCGCACCGACTGATACGGGTGTCCACCGGTTCGAGGTCGTCGTTCCCGACCGTGCGCTCTGCTTCTTCGACATGGATCACGGCCACGAGCTCGTCGGCTTCCTGAAGCTCGCGGGAATCAAAGGGATCACCGCGATCGCTCCGCGCCCGGGCGGCCTGCTCTCGCTTCGGTACGCGAACGGCCGGGGTGCAGTCGTCGACCTGGCCACCGGACAGGTCCGCTACGGCGTCCCACCGCCCCCCCCGCCGTCGGACGACGTCGTCGTGCGCGACCCGCAGGCCGGCGTCGAGTACGCGACCCGGCGCGGCGAGCTTGGTTTCCGGATCCTCTCGCTCAGCACCCAGCACGTGCTCCAGCGTGTGACGTTCGAAGGCTTCACGTGGAACCGGCGGTTCGGTCCGAACCCTCCCGACCACGGTCTCTCGCTTGCGCCGGATCGACCCGAGTTGTGGGTGATCGACGCGCCGAACAGCGTCGTCCACGTCTTCGACGTCAGCGGAGCAACCCCGCGCCCGCTCGCCGACATCCGCCTGACCAAGCCGCTCTCCGGCGACGAGAGCCCGTGCGCTTCGCGCCGCTGCGGTCGGATCGGCCGGCTCCAGCACAGCGCGGATGGACGCTTCGTCTACGTCGGCGATGCCGGCGACGTGATCGACACGAAGAAGCGGGAGGAGATCGCGAACCTCGAGGCGCTGCACCAATCGCGGTTGATCGTCGAGGTGGACTGGGTCGACGGCCAGCCCGAGTTTCCCGGGCGCTAGCGTACCGCGCGTGCCGCGCTCGGAACTGCCACCGTCTCTCCCGCCCGAGACGCGCCCGGTCGGACAGGTGATCGCAGAGGCGCTGCGGCTGTACGCCGGCGCGTTCTGGCGTGTGCTCCCGCTCGGACTTCCGGTCGCGCTGACGAACCAGGTCACCGCAGGGCGCCCGTTCTGGGTCCAGGTGGTCGCGCTTGCGGCTGCGACGCCCCTGTTGACGGCGGCCTACGTCGCCGCGTGTCTCCTCGTCGTCAAGGAACGGCCGCCGGGCCGCGTCCTCGCGATCGCGTTCGCCGCCGGAGTCCTCGTCGTCCTTCCGGTTCCGCTGCTCGTGCTCGTCTACATCCTGCCTGCGGTGGCGTGGCTGGCCTTCGTCGGGCTCGTCGTCCCGGTCGTGCTCGTGGAGCGACTGCCCCTACGCGCTGCCGTCGCGCGGGCGGTGCAGCTCGCGCGTGCCGACTACGTCCACGCTCTCGGCTCGCTCGCCGCCGTCACGGTGGTGTTCGGCGTGACGAAGATCATGCTGATCCTGCTCCTGCGCGGTTCTGCGGACGCAGCCGAACGGATTGCTCTCTTCCTCGCAGACCTCGTGCTCTCGCCGTTGCTCTTTCTCGTGCCCGCGCTGCTCTATTTCGACCAGGCTGCGCGGGTTGTAGAGTCGGCTCCCCGATCGAGGAGAAGACGGCATGCCGACATACATCCTGCTCTCGAGTCTGACGGCGCAGGGCGTGCAGACACTGAAGTCGAATCCTGACCGGCTGCGGGAGGTGAACAACGACATCCAGGAGCTCGGCGCACAGGTCGTGCACCAGTGGGCCACGCTCGGGGAGTACGACTTCATCAATGTCGTCGAGGCGCCGGACTCCGCGACGATCGCGCGCGTGTCGGTGTCGCTCGCCGCGCGCGGTAGCACGAAGATCCGAACGCTCACGGCGCTGACGATCGACGAGTTCCTGGCGGCGTTGGGCTAGAACGGACCACGAAGAAGGGGCCGCGAACGGCCCCTTCGTTCACCCTCTGTCGTTCCGCGCTACCACCAGCTGCTGCGCGTGCGGCCGCCGATTCCGCCCAGGAACAGGCTGATCACCCACAGCAAGGCGAGGATGACCGCGACGACGAACAACCAGTGGATCGTGAAGCCGACGCCGAACGCAAGGATTGCCAGAACTGCTAGCAAGACCAGAAGAAGCAACGGTTTCACCTCCTCGAAGGTGTTTCGGTGCCTATAACGGTCGAAGGCTCGCGCGGGTTACGTGTCAGAGGTAGCGGACCCAGCGTCCGCTGCAGCCGCACTCGAGGTTCTTCCGGCTGCACTTCCGGCAGTTCCACTCGGTGAGCCAGATCCACTTCAGGTGGTAGAGCTCGAGGACGAGCATGGCCAGGATCCCCGCGAGCAACTCGGTTCTCGACAGCACCTGCATCTGGCTACGTTCTCGGACGACGGGTGGCCGAGGCAATGGGCCAAACGGCCTATTTGTTGAGTGCCGGTCGGACTAGCGCCTCATTCGCAATGCGATGTAGGCGGCGATGTAGGTGGCGCCGCCGATTGCGGCGAGCTGCGCGTATGGGCTCCCGTCGCGGCCGTGCGCCCATTCCCAGAAGCAGAGGCCGATCAGGACGAGGATCAGAGTCATGCCGGCGAGCAGCGTCGCGTCGCGATCGAGCGAGTACCAGTACTCGTCCCGTCCGTCGCCGCGCAGACCCCGGATCGTCTCGCTGCGGCCGCCGACGGCGAAGACGGCTCCGACCCCGCCGAGGAGCGCGAGCGAGAACAGTCCCTGCCGGAGGTTGTCGCCGATCCAGAACGCGACGAGACACGCAACGCCGAGCCCAAGCGAGAACAGCGGCATGAACCACTTCGGCATTCGCCTACTCATCGGCATGGAACACCTCCTCGACCGTCTTGTCGAAATATCGTGCGAGCGACAGAGCGAGGGGAAGGGACGGCACGAACCGTCCCTTCTCGATCGAGATGATCGACTGCCGCGAGACGTCCACCGCCGCGGCGAGCTCTCCCTGCGACAACCCTCGCTCCATCCTCAGTTCGCGCACGTCGTTTTTCACCGCCGGCTGTGACGGACCGCCGCGAGGTAGATGGGGATGGGGGTGACCGCGAGCGCGAGCGTCGTTGCGCTCAGCCAGGTCTGGTCGACGAGGATCAAAAGGGCGATCGCGGTAGCGAACGCCGAACCGATGAGGACGAGGTCGAATGGCTTGAGAAGACGAATGACGTGCATTTGGGGCCTCCTGTGGTGATGTCAAGCGTGCTTTACGCTGTAAAGCTAACTTAACCAGGACGTCGTTGTCAAGTCCCCTTGACAGGTACGGGGCGGAACGACAGGCCCCAGGCGCGGCCGCTCTCGAAGAGCTCGTCCGCGTCGACCTCGTCGGCCCAGCCCAGGAAGTGCGGCTCCGGGTCGTCCTCCGTCGAGCCGAACAGCGCCGTGCGCTTCGGCGGTGCGCCTTGCGCGTCGAGCGGCTCGCCGCGCTCGAGCGCATCGATGCGCGCTTGCGCCTCCTCGGCGACGGGCCCTTCTTCGTAACCGCGCGGCATCGGGGCGAGTGTACGCTCGGTCCCGTGCCAGCCGCCCTCGCCGTTCGGGGTCTTGCCAAGCGGTACGGCGTGATCGAGGCGCTCGGCGGCGTCGACCTGGACGTCGCCGAGGGCGAGCTCGTCGGCCTACTCGGGCCGAACGGCGCGGGCAAGTCGACTCTCGTGAAGATCGCCTGCGGTCTCGTGCGCGCGAGCGCAGGTGACGCGGAAGTGTGGGGCGCTCCCGCGGGAACGCGCCCGGCGCGGCGCGCGCTCGGGTACCTCGCCGAGCTGTTTCGGTTTCCGGGCTGGATGAGCGCGGACGAGCTCCTGCTCCTCCACCAGCGGTTGAGCGGCTCGGAGGGCGGGGAGCGCGAGCGCACCGAGCTGCTCGAGCTCGTGGCGCTGCGCGAAGCGCGGTCGCGGCGCGTGGAGGCGATGTCGAAAGGGATGCAGCAGCGGCTCGGGATCGCGCAGGCGCTTGTCGGCGCACCGCGCCTCCTGCTGCTCGACGAGCCGACGAGCGCGCTCGATCCCGTCGGCCGGCGCACCGTGCGCACGCTGCTGGAGGAGTTGCGCACGCGCGGCATCTCGGTCCTCCTCAACTCGCACCTGCTCAGCGAGGTGGAGCTTGTCTGCGACCGCGTCGTCATTCTGCTCGGCGGCGAGGTCGTCGCCGCGGGGACGCCCGGCGAGCTCGCGCGGCCGCGGGGGATCGAGCTCGAAACAGACGGCGGCACTCGCGTTGTCGAGGGAACTCGGGACGACGTGCCGCGCATCGTCGAGGAAGCCGTGCGCGCGGGGGCGCGTGTGTAC